>JBBQTN010000240.1:0-7631 GCA_038213195.1 Acidimicrobiales bacterium
GCCCACCAGCCGCTCACACGCGCGCGTAGGGTCAGTCTCCACAGGGGCTCTCCGAATCAGTCAGGCGTAGGAACCGTCAGATTCTCAGAGCCCCTGTGCCGCGCCCGGGACCCTCAACCCCCGCTCAAGTCCGAAGAGCCCGTTTGCTGCCAATCGGCTCGGCGGGTCACCCCATGTAGCTCGACCGTGCCTCCGCTCGAAAGCAGCAACGAGCACCACATTCACTGCGGCCAGGCGCGATCCGAGCACGAGTCCCACCACCAGACCGTAGGCACCAGTCATTCGGACGAGAATGACGGGATTGATGGAGCCGGTTGTGCCGGGGTCGCTTGGGTCAACGACGAGAACCCAGACCAGGAGGTCGGCGGTTGCCAACAGGACAGCACCAACGAGACGTACAAGCGCCGTGCGAGCCAAGGCCCGACGACACATCGTGCCGCTCGTCGAATTGCCGACGTCCAGTTCAACGTTACGTGCATTTCGGTAGGTGAGGCTGCTCTGCAGCCCAGCGACGCCGACCCGCGATGTGACGCTTGGTCAGGCGCCGCCGGTTGTGGTCGTCGTTGCAATCGACGGTGAGCACCCGTTGGCCAACGTGGCCTGGCCATCAGGAGTCCAGTTCATCCCGGCGTACTGCGCATCCGGACCGAAGTCGAACGGCGGGATGATGTCGCCCCATTTGGGTGGCTGCACCGGATCGAAGATCGGTCCGTCGTGGCCGCCGTGGCCGCCCTGGATCACGCTGTGGTAGTCGACGGTGATCTGCACATAGGGGTTCGTGTAGCTATCGGTTGCGTGGCACAGCGTGACCTTGTGGTCCTTACCGGCGGCGCCGGCGGTCGCCGCGAGCGCGGTGCCGCCCACCAACGCCAGCGCCGCACCGAGAGCGATCAGCTTCGAGGTTCGTGAGGCGGCTCGTGGGCGGCGACCGTACCAATAGATCGTTCCGGGCGCGCGGCGTCTAATTCGCATGTTCGTCTCCCAGGGAAGGCGGAAGTCACGCCTCGCGCACGCCGACCAGCGTGGAACGAAGACGGGAGTTCCGTCCAAATTTGCTGGATGTCGCCATTGATGTCGACCGCGGTTCCGTAGTCCTTTAGGTCTATCGGTCAAAGCCGTCCGCTGCTCAGCACATCAGCCTCCAGAACTGGAACGTTGCCGCCCAATGGACGCCACCCGACCACCAAGTCGTCGAGATCAAACATCGGCGGCGAATGGGACGACGTCACCTGAGCACGCGTCCAAAACGTCGACATGAGCGTCACCGAACCACAGCCGCCGAGCCGGACCGAACGCCGGCTCCGCCGCGTCCGCGCTGCGTTGGGTCGCTGTCTTCGTCCGGTGCTGCAGCATGCGTCGCGGGCTGATGGGTCAGGTCTCGTGATCAGGTGATGCTGAAGTTGTATGTGGGGTGGCCCCCGAACAGGGTGATCGTGTAGGTGCCCAGGGGCGCGTGATCGGTTGGGGGGCACGCACCGTCCGAGCACGTTTGGTCCCAGTCGTACGCCCACGACGTCTTGTCGCCCGGCACGAGCCGCTGGATCGCGCTCGCGACGCCCAGCGAAGTGGAGTACAACGTCTTATTGGCGGCATCGGTGATCGTGTAGCCGAAGATGCCGCCCGGACCGTAGGTGCACGGCCGATCCGAGATGTTGGTCCACGTTGCGGTGACGGTGACATGGTCCCCCACGTGGACGGTCGGGGTATCGAGCGCGACTGCGTAGGCGAGGTCACCTGTCGTGCAGGCCGGTGGCTCGGGCGTGCTTGCGGTGGTCGTCGATGCTTCGGTCGGCGGGGCGGACCGGGTGGTGGAGGCCGGCGCCAAGGTGGTGGACGGAGCTGCGGTGGTTGAGGTCGCCGTACGCATCGGCGGGGCTGTGACCGGGCGCAGCGTCGAGTACTCGGGGCCGGGCGTGGCCACGTCGCTGCTCGGTGGCGTCGCCTGGGCGGTCGTGCCCAGCGGAGCGGTCGAGACCGTCGGCGCGACCCCATCGGTGGACCCGGGAACGGCGGTGGCGTCGGCCATGGCCGCCACGATCGTGGTTGAGCCGGGGTCGTGCTGGCTCGACACGATGGTGGCGGTGATGAGCAAGGCCACCACGCACATCCCGACGCCGATGCCCACCATGCGGCGCCGATGCCGGCGTTGTCGTATCTCGAGGCCTCGCGCTCGAGACCGTGCGAGCATCTCTTGGTCAGATCGGTACATCCAACCCTCCGGGGTCGAGAATCAGTGGGGTGGACGAGCCCAGCTCATCGCGAAGGCGGCGGAGGCCCCGCCGGGCATGCTGCGCGACCGACGATGCGGAGATCCCCAACGCCGTCGCGGCCTCGCCCGGCGAGAGCCCGACGAAGTAGGTGAGTACCAAGACCTCGCACTGACGCCGCGGCAGCCGGGCCAGAGCAGCCATCAGCGCCGACCGCAGCACGATCGACTCGTCGATCGCTTCGACGTTCGGCGGGGGCGACAGCGTGGGATGACGCTTGCGGCGCCGGATGAGATCGATGGCGACGTTCGCGGTCACGCGCATCACCCACGCATCTCGATACGCCGACCGACCAACCTTGCCCCAGTCAGCGAAGGCTCTCGCCATCGCCTCGGACGCCACGTCCTCGGCGGTCGTGGCATCGCCCAGGATCCGTTCCGCGAGTCGACGGGCCTGGCGGTACAACACCGGAAAGGCCTCGTCGAAGCCCTCCGGCCCAGTACCCGGCCCCGCCGATGCGATAGTCACGCATCTTCATCGTCCCAGCCCACCCCAATCGCGACAAACCACCCAAGAAAAGCCTGTTCCCCGACCAGCGCCGTCGCTCCGAATAACCGATGCGGTCTCCACTCAGTTCCTCGGCAGCTTCGTGACGACAGCGCTGGGATTCGAAGGGGCGTTCACCGGGTCGGCGGCGGCCGGAGTCCGCGGCATCTGCAGGGTGCCGCCGGCGGAGAAAGCCAAAGTTGTCGGCGCCGCGTCGGAGTCTGCCGCGCCCGGGCGTTTCGGCGTCGATCCGGCACCTGAACACCGCCACGGCGAGAGCTCGCGTGTGACAGGTCTCGCCGTGTCCCTGATTGACGCGCGCGGCCGTCCCATCTCCTACGTCCGCACCAACAGCCAATCGATGCGCTCGCAACTCGGGAGCTGGCCGTGGATCGCGTTGCGATACACGCGTTGGCCGGCTGGACTCGTCCAGGAGTCCTGTGCCGATCGGACGTCCGCCATGTGGCTGGCGTGAAACCCAGTGGACGGTGACGGTGCCTGAACGGTGAGCCCTGGCCGGAGCCCTGTCGTGAGCTCCGCGGCAATCAGTGCTCGGCCGACGTCTGCGCTGGGTCCCGTCAGGACCACCTCGACCATCGTGTCTTGAAAGCCCGCCTCGTGGACGGTTGGTCGCGAGCCCAGCGGTGTCGTTCAGGCCGGTCCACTCGATGCCTCGGCTTGAGGCACCGTCGAGACGGTTGCAAGCTGGCGGTCTTCAGCCGGGCCGCCGCCACATGCTGTCAACACACAAGCCACCGCAGGCGACCGGGCGACCGCCGCAAGTTGCGTTCGCGCCGCACTCATCGACCCACCATCACGCAGTTCTCGCCCAGCCGAGGGTCGGTGGATCGTTCGCGCGGTTCTGCGCACGCGATCTCGGAGCCGGTCACGCGGTTCCACGCGGGCGCCGGCGTCGCGTTGCAGGGCCCGCGACGATTGACCACGAAGCACGGTGGGATACGGCAGGTCTGTTCGGCTGACTCGGCCTCGACCTCGTCCGATTGGGGCGCGATCCCGCCCGACCTGCTTGTGCAGGTCAGGCGTCGCAGTCGGGGTGGCGGGATTTGAACCCACGACCTCTTCGTCCCGAACGAAGCGCGCTACCAAGCTGCGCTACACCCCGATTCGTCCGGCGAGCCGGACGGGCGCCGAATCGTAGCGGACCGGCCTACCGGCAGGAAATGCGATCCGTCAGGCGTTGGTGACGCCGGCGTGGGTGGCGAGGTCGGTGGCCTCGTCGACGCCCTCGAAGAACGAGTAGCCGTCCATCAGGATGCGAGCGGCCTTGCGGAGGCGGAACGCGTCGAGCGGCTTGATGAGCCAGCCGTCGGCTTCGGACCGCTTGGCGAGGAACGTGTCGGCGGCCCGGTCGAGCAGCATCAGCACGGCCGTGATCGGCACCCGCTCGGCGGTCTCGTCGTGGCGGATCTCCATGCAGGTCGCCATGCCGCCCATGTTGCCGATCTGCATGTCGAGGATGATCAGATCGGGCGCCACCTCGTGGATGGCGGGGATCACGTCGACACCGGCACGCACCCGGTACACGGTGGTGTCGGCGCTGCCGAGGGCGGCATCGACATCGTCGAAGACCCAGTCGGCATCGGTGGCGAGCAGCACGGTAGGCATCGAGCGGGAAGGTTAGCCCTGCCGCCTCGGACCCGGCGATCCGGGCTCGGTGCGGGGGTCTGGAACGGGGGAGGGGTGGGGTAGAGCGCGCCCCTGCGAGGTTGCCGTGAGGTTGCAATCGGGGTCTTCCGGCTCGACCGTGGCCGGGGGTTGGCTACGATGCGCGCGCTGTTGCCGCAGGGGTGTGGCCCGCCGGCGATGATCCTGGAGGACGAGTGCTCGAGATCCATGTGGAAGTCGCGGAGTCGTACACGTTGTGTCGACCCGTCGGCGACCTCGATGCCTACACGGTGAGCCAGTTCCGGGAAGCGCTCGTCGAGCTCGCTTCGGTGCCGCGTCTGCTCATCGACCTTTCCGACGTTCCCTTCATGGATTCCGCGGGCCTCGGCGCGCTGATCGGTGGTATCCGGCGGGCGCGCGAAGCCGAGGGTGAGGTCAGCGTGGCGTGCAGTCGCCCCACGCTCACCCGGCTCCTGCACACGACGGGGTTCGACCGCATCGTGCCCGTCACCGAGACCGTCAGCGAGGCGGTCGAGGCGCTCATCAACCCGCCCGGTGAGTTCGCGTAGCTCGAGGCGCAGGGAGGGGCGGACGCGGTGCTGAGTGACCTCGAAGAGATCCGTCGGGTGCTGCCCGACTACGCGATCTACGAGGAGATCGGCTCGGGGTCGTTCGGGTCGGTGCTCGAGGCGCGCCACGAGCGGCTCGATCGGCGGGTCGCGATCAAGCGCCTGGCGGGCGCGCTCGGCAACGACCCGGAGGTCCGCCGTCGCTTCGTGACCGAGGCGAAGATCCTGTCGACGCTCGATCATCCGCACATCGTCTCCGTCTTCGACTTCGTCGAGCGCGACGGCAACTGCCTGCTGATCATGGAGCTGCTCACCGGGGGCAGCCTGCACGAGCGCCGCTACACCGAACGGCTCACGATCGCCGACGTGCTCGCGATCTCGCTGGCGACGTGCTCCGGTCTGCAGGCTGCGCACCAGGCCGGGGTGCTGCATCGCGACATCAAGCCGGCCAACCTGCTCTTCGCCGGGTCGGGCGCGTTGAAGATCGTGGACTTCGGCATCGCCAAGATGATCGGTGGCGCCGAGAGCCTCGCCACCATCACCGGCACCGTGCTGGGCAGCCTGTCGTACATGGCGCCCGAGCAGGTGCTCGGCGATCCCGTCAGCGCGGCGACCGATGTCTACGGCCTCGCGACCGTGCTGTACGAGACGCTGGCGGGGCGGTTCCCCTTCGACGGCGGTGCCGACCCGCTGGGCATGCTGGCGGCGCGCGTGCAGCACGAGCCGTTGCCGCTGACCGATGTCGTCGACGTGCCGCCGCCGATCGCTGGGGTGGTGATGCGGGGTCTCACCCGCTACGCCGCCGACCGCTACCAGACCGCCGACGCGTTCGGGGTCGCCCTCGCTCGGTCGGCCCTCGACGCGTTCGGGCCGGGGTGGCTGCGCGACCTGACGACCACGGTCTACGCGACCGGCGAGCTCTCCGAGGCCATCGGCCCGGGGCTCACCGGCAACCGGCTCGATGCCAGCCGCGCGCAGGAGACCGCGTCGATCTCTGCGGTCGCGCTCGCCGAGCTCATGGCCGAGACCGCACCCCCGCCCGCGGGCGCACCGGCGAGCGACAGCGCGTCGCTGCTCCCGGTGCACGAGCTCATGGCCCACGCCCTCATGCCGGGCAGCGCGATCGACGACACGCCCAGCGTCTTCCGCAGCCGCCTGCAGCTGCGCGGCGCTGACGGCTTGCGGTCGGTCGTGCTGCTCGATCGATCGCTCGTGGTCGGGCGCGAGGCCGCGGGGCTGACGGTGGCCGACGACGAGATGTCGCGCTGGCACAGCCGGTTCACGCCGACCGGTGCGGGCGTGGCGGTCAGCGACCTCCAGAGCTCGAACGGCACGTTCGTGAACGGTGAGGTCGTCGCCGGCACTGCGGTCGCGGCCCCCGGCGACGACATCCGCATGGGGAACACGCGCTTCGTGGTGCTCGACGTCGAGGGCGGGCCTCGCGTCCGCGTCGACCGGGTGCGCGTGCTCACCACCATCGTGCAGGGCGCGATCTCGTTGGTCGGCGCCGACCTCGGTTGGTTGATCGACTACGTGCCCGGTGGGGCCGGCGTGCTCGCGATCGCGGGCTCCCCGCACCCCGAGATGGCCGGCACGTCGATCGTCGACGACGGTCTCGCGTGGTTCGTAGCGAACGCGGTGCGGCCGGTCGTCTCGCCGCCCGTCCCGGGCGATCCCGCCCCGATCGACGCGTCGCAGTGGCAGCTCGGCGGTGTGCGCGTGGCCGCCCGGCTCAGCGTCCCGTGCGTGTTCGAGAACCAGGTCGTCGCGCTGCTCGAGGTCGGCACGTTCGATCGGCGCGCGCTCGACGGCTACGTGCCGGCTCTGCTCGCCCTCAGCACCGTCGCCGGCGCGGTCGTCGGCACGTCCCGAACCTGACGGCCGTCACGCGCCGGTGTGGCGGAACCGGATGAAGGTGTCACCGACGCGCACCTCGTCGTCGTCGGCGAGCTCGTGCCGCGCGATCGCCGCGCCGTTCACGTGGGTGCCGTTGGTCGACTGCAGATCGGTCAGCACGAACGTGTCGTCGACGAGCTCGATCACCGCGTGGAAGCGACTGATGTCCGGATCGGCGATCGGCAGCACGTTGTCGCGATGGCGGCCGATCGTGGACGGGGTCGGGCCAAGCGCGTGGCGCGACCCGTCGGCGAGGACCAGCAGCGCGAGGCCGAGGTCGTCGGCGCTGACGCGTCGCGTCGGCTCGTCGTCGCGCGGGACCGGGCGCGAGATGTCGTCGGTCTTGATCGTGACGGCGAGGCGGCTGGATCCGGATCGGCCCCGGCCTCGATCGTCCGGCGCCGGCAGGTCGAGGCCGGCGTCCTGCCGCAGGATCGCGCCCTCGAGGTCCTGCAGCGCGCTGCCCGGGTCGATGCCGAGCTCGTCGAGGAGGAGCTCGCGGGCGTCGCGGTACGCGTGCAGCGCTTCGGCCTGTCGCCCGCTGCGGTAGAGCGCGAGCATCAACTGGCCGCGCAGCCGCTCGCGGAACGGGAACGCGGCGATGAGCTGCTCGAGCTCGCCGATGATGTCGGAGCTGTGCCCGGCGGCGAGCTCGGCATCGAGTCGATCTTCGACGACCGCGGTGCGCAGCTCGGCGATGCGCACCGCGGCGACGGCGATCGGCTCGAGCGCGAGGTCGGCGATCGGCTCGCCGCGCCAGAGATCGAGCGCGCCGCGGTAGAGGGCG
>JBBQTN010000241.1:0-7630 GCA_038213195.1 Acidimicrobiales bacterium
TGCACGATCGCCCGTTGCGCGAATGCGTCGAGCGGCGTCGCCCCCTCCACCACGAGCGCGCTGATCCCCTCTGCCTGTCCGACCGGGATGTTCGCAGCGGCCGGAGCGACCGCGCCCGCGACGGCACGCGGCCCGATCGACACGATCCTCGCCACCGACGGCACGCCCAGGCGGTCGAGGATGAACAGCATGTGGTGCCGCACCCCCTCGACCGGGAAGAACTCGCCGCCGCCCGCGCTGAGGACGGTCGCGTCCGGGAGGAGGACGGCCGTCGCGTGGTAGCAGCGGTCGCCGGCCGCCGGCCGCCGGCCGCCGGCGCCTCACGACTGGCGGATCGCCGCCTCGAGGTCGTCGCCGATCTTCTTGGCGATCGGCGGTCCCGCGTGCTCGATGCGGTCCCGGCCATGCGACTTCGCGGACAGCAACGCCTCGTCGGCGAGCCGCAGCAGCTCGTCGAGGTCCGTGGACATCGTCGTGTCGGACACCCCGAAGGAGGCGGTCACCGACGGTGTCTCGGCGCGAGCGCACGCCTCGACGAGGAGCAGCCGGGTCCTGTCGAGCGTCGCCGATGCGGCGACCCGGTCGCTGCTCGGCAGCGCGATCACGAACTCCTCGCCGCCCCACCTGGCGAAGATGTCCTCGGTGCGCAGCGACCGGCGGACGGTCTCGGCGAACAGCCGGAGCGCGCGATCGCCGACCTGGTGACCGTACGTGTCGTTGAGCAGCTTGAAGTGGTCGAGATCGGCCATCACGATCGCGAACTGCTCGCCCCCGGCGAGCCGGCGAAGCAGCTGGTCTTCGGCCGAACGGCGGTTGAGCAGACCGGTCAGGCTGTCGGTGCTGGCCTGCAGCTGGGCCCTCGAGAACGCGCGGAACGTGCCGAGCGCCGCGCCGACCTGGTAGGCCAGCACGTCCATCCGGTGGATCTCCTCGCGCCCGGCCGGTTCGCCGTCGGGGCCGGTGAGATGCAGGACGCCGAGCGCGCGCCCCATGAACGCGACGGGCACGCACAGCGCCGAGCGCGGTGCTCCCGGGCGGTCGGCGAGGTGCGGGCAGGCGTTGATCGCTGCGGAGGTGGGAAACGACTGGGCGGTCGCCCGTCTGACGGCCGGGCACTCGAACGGCGCGCCGACGCCACACCCTGGACTGCCGGCGAGCGGATGGGCCACGCCGAGGGCGAGGTGTGCCTCACTGGAATCGGCCAGGAGCAGTTCGGCGGGGTTCGTCGGCACCGCCGTCGCGAAGACCCGTGCGACCACCCTGGCGATGGCGTCTTCGTCAACGGCCATCTCCAGAGCTTCATGCAGCTCGGCACCGAACTTCTCGCGCAGCGTGTCGAGGCGCTGCTCGCGCTCGACCTGTTCCATCCACACGCCCTCGCGGCGCAGCGTGCGATCGAGCGGTCGGAACATGAACGCGGCGAGGATGACGAGGACGGTCACGGCGACGACGGAGGAGACGTTGGCGGCGTGGCCGAGGTCGGCGATGGCGGCGGTGACGGCCGGAGAACCGGTCGTCGCGCGGGCGGCGGTGGCGAGGGCCACGTGCTGCGAGATCCACCCGCCGCCGACGAGGAGGAAGCCGATCGTCGTCCCCGCCACCCATCGCAGCGTGAACCGGTGCTGGAGCTTGCGCAGCTCACCGCTGCGGTCACGGCGGGCCGTCGGTGATCGTCGATCGAACTTCACAGCTGCTCATCGGCACGCCGGTGCCGATCCTGGACCCCGATCCTTCCAATCAGCGGATCAGTCGGCGGGGCCTGCGGTCGGGGTGGCAACGGCGGAGTGCTGAACCCCGGAGGTATCGGTCCAGGTGACGGTGACGTGGTCACCGAGGTGGTGGGTGTTCATCGCCGCGCGGAGCTGATCGGTGGAGGTGACCCGGACGCCACCGACGCTGTCGATCACGTCGCCGGCGCGCAACCCGATCTTGTCCGCCGGGGTCCCGGCGACCACCTCGTCGACCCTGACCCCGTTCGTCGTCGCGACTCGCGGGTCGACCTGGATGCCGAGCACCAGGGGTGTGCCGATCGTGACCGTCGCTGACGGCTTGCCGGACTCGATCAGGGTCGCGGCCGCCATCGCGTCGTCGATCGGGATGGCGTATCCGGTAGCGGCGACCGTCGCGCTGCGCGTCGGTCGGGCGGCGACCTCGCCGACGGTATCGATGCCGACGACGCGTCCCGAGGAATCGTAGAGCGGGCCACCGGAGTCACCGGGCTGCAGGCTCGCGGCGATCCCGACGAGGTTGTGCAACGTCTCGGCCGTACCTCCGGCCGCGTCGCTCGCGGTGACCGTCTGGTGCAGGGACGTCACGGTCCCCGACACAATCGTCAGCGTCCCCCGCCCGCCTGCATTGCCGACCGCGATCACCTGCGCGCCGACCTTGACGGTGGATGACTGACCGACGCGCACCGTTGTCAAGCCCGACGCCTTGGTGAGCTGAAGCACGGCGATGTCCGCCGTCGGATCCGTTCCGACGACGGTCGCCGAGTACGTTCTGGCGGTTGCGACGACGGTGACGCGGATGGTCGTCGCCCCGTCGATCACGTGGTTGTTCGTGATCACCAGTCCGTTGGCGTCGACGACGATGCCGGTGCCGGCGGCTTCCGCCTGCTGCAGGCCCAGCACGCTGGTCACGTCGACCACCCCGGCCTGCAGCGAGGCGCTGGACGCGGTCTCCTGCGGAGTCGACGAGGGCGGATCCGCGGCGGGGAACACACCGCGCGCCGGGCCGCCGCTGGAGCGAGTGTGGACGGCGTCGACCAGGGCGACCGTGCCCGCCAGGGCGAGCATGAAGCAGGCGACGCAGGCCGCCACGGCGAGGCCGATCCCGCCGATCCGCCGCCGCCGTGCGGGCTGCTGCGGCATCCACTCCCGGCGTGTGGCGGGATCGGGGGGCGGCCACGGCGCGGGGGCGCCGTGGCGGTTGCGCTCACCGCCGGGCCACACAGGAGGGATCATCATCGGCCGACACCATCACGCCGGGTCACGACACCAGTCCACGTCCTCGGGGTGTGGCCGGCGTCAAGGACGAGTAAGGCGACGGTGAGACTGTCGTGCACCGCTCCATGATGTCCGAGATGTCCAAGATGTCCCTGATATCGGGATCCGTCAGCTGGTGATCAGGTCGCCGTAGACCATCCACCGGAAGTCGGCGCCGTCGCACGTCTGGATGACGATCCGCGGCTCGAGGTTGGCGCCGAGGTCGGTGCGCAGCAGGCCGCTGAGGGTGGCTGCGTTGGACGGTGTGCCGGTGCTGTCGAGCACCAGGCCGCCGGCGCTGACTTGGACGTACACCCGACCGACGATGCGGTACGAGGCGCTGCCGGTGCTGTCTGCGACGGTGACGACAGCGCCGTCGGCGAGGTCGGGGATCGCCGCGAAGGCGCCACCGTGTGCGGTGCGGTGGCCGGCGAGCCAGATGGTGCCGCTGCCGCCTGCGTGGGTTGCGAGGGTGGTGATCGACGCCGGCTCGCTGATCCAGGTCACCGCGCCGGAGTCGAGGGTGGCCTGGCCGCCCGAGTAGACCGGGCAGGCGTAGGAGATCGACGGGATCGTGACGGTGGCGACCGCTCCCGGCAGGTCGGTGCGGCAGCTGGAGACGTTGGGCACCGGAGCGACAGCCGCCGGTGCGGCCACCTCGACGGCGGGCGTGGGTACCGGCGGGTTGAGCCGCACTGCGGCGCTGAGCGCGCCGGCGTTGCTGCGGATCGAGGTGATCGTGGTGGTCGTCGAGGCCGGGGCGGCGGCGGTGGTGGTGGCCAGCGCGCCACCGGCGACGACAGTGGCGAGGACGGCGGCCAGCAGGCGGGTGCGCAGGAACCGTGCTCCGCGAGCAGTGATCGACTGGGTGACGGACTGGGTGACGGACTGGGTGACGGACTGGGTGCGAGCCGCTTCGACGCTGGTGGGGGATGTGCAAGCAGACACGATGGTCGCCCTTCCGATGCTCCGTGAGGCGCCGACTCGGTGTCGACACCGTCAGTGAGGAGTTCGTGGGGTTCGCTCTGGCTCCCTGCAGGACAAGCGACCAATTGCGTCCTGCAGATCAATGCTTCCGGTCTCCGCAGGTCAAGGTAGGGGTCCACCCGCGACGCGGCGAGCGATCACGGCTCAATGGTCCGAACGGCCCAGGCCCAGTGGCGGTCCGCCACGTTCAGCGCCACGTTCTGTGATCAACCGGCCACGAGCGGCACCGGAGCTGCGGCGTCAGCGCGAGTCGGCTCCGGATCCGGGAGCCGGTTCCAGCCGCGGTGTGTTGCGTTGGTACGCAGTCACGGACGCGTGGCCCATCACCAGTTCGGCCACGACGGCGGCGATCAGACCGGGGACGATGTATGCGGGCCGTCCTGTGGTCTCGGCCACGAACATCACCGCGGCGAGCGGGACCCGGTAGCCGGCGCCGAGGAACGCGGCGACCCCGATCACGACGAACAGGCCGAGGTCGGCCTGGTTGACGACGTGGCCGACGATCACGCCGGTGAGGGCCCCGGCGACGACGAGCGGGACGAACAGACCGCCGACACCTCCGCCGGCGACGCTGGCCGACGTGGCCGCGCAGCGCAAGGCGAGGATCGCCACCACGACCCATACCGATCGGCTTGGATCGGTCGCCCAGGTGAGCACGTGGTAGCCGGAACCGACAAGCAGCGACTGCCCGGTGAGCAGCCTGCCGAGCGCGAAGCACGCGCCGACGATCATTCCCGCCGCGACCATCCACCGCCACGGGTGTCGGCCGGTGGCGAGCCGCTTGGCGCTGCGCAGCATCCACGCGAAGGCGCGCGCACCCACGCCCGCGAGCAGCCCGATCGCCACCGCGCCGAACAGGTCGCGGTAGACGAAGTTCTGCGACCCGAGGACCGGGAACAGCGGGGTCGTGCCGTTGATGGCGGCGAACACGAGGTAGCCGGTCGCGCTGGAGACGAGCGCCGGCAGCAACATCCGCCTGGCGAGGTCGCCTTGGAACGGCACCTCGAGCGCGAAGACCGCACCGGTGGCGGGAGCCTTGAAGATCGCCGAGACGCCCGCCGCAGCGCCGGCCACCAGCAGCACACGCCGGTCGGCCCGGGCGAACGTGCCGGGAAGCCGGTCCTGCAACTCCGAGCCGATCGTCGCGCCGGCGTACAGCGACGGTCCCTCGAGACCCATCGGCGCACCGCTGCCGAGGGTCGCGACGGCGGCGATCATCCGCGCCATGAACGCCCGCCAGCGCAGACGGTGGTCGGGCTCGTGGAACGCGTGGAGGTACTCGTCGGCGGTGGCCGGGGTTACCTTCGGGCCGAGGAAGTACCGCGCCGCGCCGGCCACCAACAGACCGCAACCCGGCAGCACGGCGATCGACCACAACGGCAGGTCCAACACCCGGTCGAACAGCGTGTCGACGACGAGGCGGTCGAACCCGGCGACGAGCAGGCCGGTGAGCGCACCCGTCACCGCCGCCAGCACCACCAACTGCTGCGACCGTACGGCGAGCTCGCGCAGCTCGTGGCGCCGATGCGCCGGCAACAACCGGTCGCCGCGCCGGCCGGTCACGACCACCCCAGCGACCACGATTGCTCAGGCAGCTCGCCGGCGGCCTCTGCGAACGCCTCGAGCGCGACGATCGTCGACTCGCGCAGCCCCGCCGGGATCCGGCGCACGATCCTGGCGATCTCGGAGCGACGCACGTCGGTGACCCGTTGCACGATGTCGCGGCCCTTGGCGGTCAACGAGATCACCGTCTCACGGCGGTTGGCGCGCTCGACTCGCCGGAGCACTAGGGCCTGCGCGACCAACCGGTCGCACATCCTCGTCGTCGTCGACGCGTGGGTGGCCAGCGCCTCCGCCAGCTCACCGACGTGCTGGGGACCGCGCTCGGCGAGAACGAGCAGGGCCCGGTACTGGACGAGCGTGACCTCTGCGTCGACCGAGGCCAACGATCGCGCGGCGACGCCGACGAGTGCTCGCGACGCGGTGAGCAACGCCTCGGTGACCCGTCCGTTGTCGGCCGCAGACATCAACTGCAGTCTACAACCGTTGCACAGCGCAATGGTGATGGCACGTGGCGTCGCGACCCGAAGGCCCGAAGCTGGGCCGATCGAACGGGCGAGTTGGTCGCGGCCGGAACGACACATCCGGTTCTAGTTGCGACCAGAACGATCCCGGCTCGTTCTCCCTCGGCGACCCGCCAACAGGCCGTCAGCCGAACCGACCCGCGCCGAAATCGTTGCGGGCCGGACACGGAGTGCAGCTCTGGTCAGCGGCTGCCGGAGGCCTGGTACTGCTCGACGACCGTCGCGGGAATGCGCCCGCGCGCGGGAACCGCAATCTTGTTCTTGGCTGCCCACTCCCGCAGCGACACCAAGTCGTACGGCCGCTCGTGCTTGCCCACGGACTTGCGCTTTGCCCTCGCCTTGCGGGGGGCGGCGACGCGCGGGCCGCGTTGACGCTTTGCGCGATCGATGAACGGTGTCAACGCCTTGGACAACTTGTCCAGGTTCTTCTGGCTGAGATCGATGGTGTACCCGACGCCTTGAAATCCGAACGACACCGGCTCGGCGTCGGCGCTGCCGTCGATGTCGTCGGTGATGCGGGTGATGACGGACTTCACCATATCGTTACCTTTACCATGTCTTTACCTCCGAGAGGATGCGGTGATGGCAAGCTATCGCCGACCGTCGCCAATGCCCCCGTCATCCGGGCGCAAGAAGTCGCCCATTCGCGCCCTCATTCCGGCTCACCCGGACGGATAGAACGTTCAGGTCCCGATGGTGAGGTAACCCAATGACGCGCGATAGCGGTGCGTGAGGGTGTCGACGTACCGATCGATCGCGCAGTGCTCACGCACCCAAACGGATCCTGCCGCGTCGATCTGTCGTGCGCGCGCCGGATCTGCGACGAGCGCGCCGTCGTGCGGGAGAGCGCGTCCGCGTCGCCGCTCCACGAGACAACCCGTGACCCCCGTCGATGATGCTCTCCGGGATGTCGCCGTTGCGGGTGGCCACGATCGGACGTCCACAGCTCATTGCCTCGAGCGGCACGAGACCGAGCGGTTCGTCACCGATCGTCGGGTAGACGGTGATGTCGCAACGGTGATAAAGGGCCGCCATCTCCGCATACGAGGCGGAAACGAACTCGACAGACTCGTCAAGTCCCAAGTCGGCGACGAGGTCGAGGCTCTCTCGCCGATAGTCCTCGAGCTGCACGTCCCAATCGCAGATGCGTTGCGTATCGGTGAGGATCAGCTGGACCTCTACGCCCGACCGTCGCAGGCGGCGATCGCCCGGACCCCGATGCGCACGCCCTTCCACGGCAGCAGCCGGCAGGGTGCAACACGACCGGCCCCGCGCTGCGTCGGCGAGCGGTGGTTGATCGGCCACGAACACATGGGTGTCGACAGGATTGCGGAGCAGCTCCGGCCGGAATCCGGAAAAGCAGCACGAGCGGGAGCTACGCGCGGTTGGTGACGGTCAGATCTCCGGGACGACGGAGCATCTTGTCGACCTCCGCCGCGTGCAGCTCCTCGGCGTAGATCATCTGCCTGGCGTACTCCTCCAAGGCGACCGACCGGTCCTCGACAAGATCCTTCAGTCGGACGTACAAGGCCAGCGTGCGCGCCTCCGCATCGAGCGACTCCTTCATGATCGTGT
>JBBQTN010000242.1:0-7622 GCA_038213195.1 Acidimicrobiales bacterium
CGACTCGACGGCGAGGTAGGCGGCGAGGTGCTGCGCCTGGGTGCGGCCGGCCTCGGACAGCTCGGGATCGGCCGCGCCGCTGTCCACCTCGCGGCGCACCGGGAGGCCGTGGCGGATCAGTAGGAGTTCCATCACCGAGTAGATAAGCAGTGATGGACGCACGTACGAAGATCGTGGCGACGCTCGGCCCGGCGAGCGAGCCGCCCGCCGTGCTCGAGGCGATGCTCGTCGAAGGGGTCGACGTCGTGCGTCTCAACCTCAGCCACGGCACCCTCGACAGCCATCTCGACCGGCTGCGCGCGGTGCGCGCCGCGGGGGACAGGCTCGGCCGCATCGTCGCGGTGCTCGCCGATCTGCCAGGTCCGAAGGTCCGCGCCGGGCAGCTCCCGGACGGCGTGACGCTGCTCGCCGCGGGGACGACGATCCGGCTCGTGCCCGGCGTGGGTCCGAGCACGGCCGAGGTCCTGGCGGTGGACTACCCGACGTTGCTCGCCGATCTGCGTCCCGACGATCGGGTGGTGCTCGGTGACGGCGCGATCTCCCTCTCGGTCGAGTCCGTCGACGCGTCCGGTGCGAACGTCAAGGTCGTCACCGGCGGTCAGACGCAGGGCTGTCCCGGCGTCCACCTGCCGAGCGAGCGGTTGCGCCTGACCGCGCCGACGGACGAGGACCTGCACCTGGCGAAGGTCATGGTCGCCGCCGGCGCCGACTACCTCGCCGTGTCGTTCGTGCGCTCTGCCGGCGACCTGCGCCGCGTCCGCGAGGCGATCGCCCCGCTGACGACGCGGCTCGTCGCGAAGATCGAGACGCTGCAGGCGGTCGACGCGCTCGAGGAGATCGCGCTCGAGGCGGATGCGCTGATGGTCGCCCGCGGCGACCTCGGCATCGAGTGCCCGATGGAGGACGTCCCGCACCTGCAGAAGCGGATCATCCGCCACTGCGTCGAGGTCGGCGTGCCGGTGATCACCGCGACGCAGATGATGGAGAGCATGATCACCGCCCCCGCACCGACACGGGCCGAGGTCAGCGACGTCGCCAACGCCGTGTTCGACGGCACGGACGCGCTGATGTTGAGCGCCGAGACGGCGATCGGCGTCGATCCTGTGGCCGTGGTCAAGGCGATGGTCCGCGTCGCCGAACGGGCCGAGGTCGAGGCGAGCTACACCCAGTGGGGCCGGCGCCTGGCGAGGATCCAGCGGCAGCAGTGGCCGGAGGGGCCGCACAGGATCACGATGGCGATCACCCACGCCGCCGGCCTCGCCGCCGTCGACGCAGGGGCCAGCGCGATCCTGTGTTGCACCCGGTCGGGCCGCACCGCACAGGCGATGGCACGGTTCCGGCCGACCCCACAGCTGCTCGGCCTGTCGCCCGAGCCGGCCACGGTGCGCGCCCTCGCGCTGTCGTGGGGCGTCATCCCGTTGCAGATCGGCAACTACCGGTCCACCGACGAGCTGGTGTGGTTCGCGGTGGAGACGGCCGTGCGCGGCGGGCACATCCATGCCGGCGAGGTGGTGCTGGTGCTGGCCGGCGCACCCGACCGGCCGAGCGGGGCGAGCACCGACGTGCTGCGCATCGTCACCGTCACGTGACCGACCGGCCCCCTGACATCAACGACCGACACACCGACGACGGGAGCGTCAACGACGAGGCGGCCACGGCGGCACGCCCCGACGCGATCTGGAGCGACGAAGCCGGCGATCCGGCGGCGCCGCTCGTCGCGCTCGTGCACGGGACGATGGACCGCTCGGCGGGGATGCTGCGGCTGAGCCGTCGGCTCGATCGACGGTTCCGCGTGTTGCGCTACGACCGGCGCGGCTACGGACGCTCCGCGCCCCACTCCGGTCCGTTCGACATGGACGCGCAGGTCGCTGATCTGGTCCGCCTGCTCGCCGGGCGCGAGGCCGTCGTCGTCGGGCACAGCTACGGCGGCAACGTCGCGCTCGCCACGGCGGCGCGCCATCCCGACCTCGTCCGTGTTCGGCGATCTACGAGACGCCGCTGTCGTGGGCGCCGTGGTGGCCAGGGAGCACGGCGGGCGAGCGCGCGGTCGACGAACCGGCCCCGACAGACGTTGCCGCGGAGCGGTTCATGCGCCGGCTGCTCGGCGACGCGAGGTGGGAGGCCCTGCCCGCCCGCGTGCGCGCCCGGCGGCGGATGGAGGGGGCGGCGCTGGTCGGCGAGCTCGCCGACCTGCGCGTCAACCCGCCGTGGCGCCCCGACGAGCTGCCGATGCCGATCGTGCTCGGCTTCGGCAGTCAGGGTGCGGCCCACCACCGGCGTGCCATGACGGAGACTGCGACGATGATCCCCGGCGCGGCGCTCGTCGAGCTGCCGGGGCGCGGCCACGACGCCGTGCTCACCGCCGCCGATCTGTTCTGCGAGCGGATCGTCGACCGGTTGCTCGGCATCGTCGGGGCGCCGTGGGGCTCGCCAGGGGGCCACGCAAGATAGGCTCGCGGGGACCCTTTGGAGGCAACGATGAGCATCACCGACCGCACCTCGATCTACGACGATGCCGGAACGCGGCTGGGCTCGCAGGAGGGCCGAAGGGCCTCGTTCACGTCGTTCGCCGAGTCGACGCGCGAGGACTGGGCGATCATCGCGTCGCACTTCGCCGTCACGCAGGCTCTCGCCTCGGACAACATCATCCGCCAGATGGAGATGCTCGCCCGCGACCACGGCGGCTTCCCCGTGACCAGGCTCGAACACAGCCTGCAGACCGCGACCCGCGCCGAGCGCGACGGGCGCGACGGGCGCGACGACGAGTACGTGCTGTGCGCCCTGGTTCACGACATTGGCGACACGCTGGCCCCCTACAACCACCCGTCGATCGCCGCCGGGATCGTCAAGCCGTTCGTGTCGGAGGCCAACCACTGGATGGTCGAGCACCACGGCATCTTCCAGGGCTACTACTTCTGGCAGCACCTCGACGGCGACCGCAACACGCGCGACCTGTACGCCGACTCGCCGCACTACTCGCACACCGAGGAGTTCTGCGCGCTCTACGACCAGGTCGCGTTCGACGCCACCTACGTCAGCAACCCGCTCGACCACTACGTGCCGCTGCTGCGCCAGTTCTTCGACCCGAAGACCTCCTGAGGGCGGTCGCCGCTGGGATCAGGCGGTCGGCACCTTCACCGTCTTGCCGAAGAAGGTGCAGATCACCCCACCGGCATCACCGATGGTGGAGCGATCCTTGGCCTGCGACGCGCAGGTCTCCAGCGACGAGCGTTGCGACCACACGGCGACGCCCAACACGACGAGCAGGCCGATGGTGACCACCTTGGCCATCACCTTGCGGATCACCGACGCGACCACCAGGGCCAGGGCGGCGAGCAGGATCACGGCCACGATGGCAGCGATCTTCACGTTCTGCAGCGTCAGCGAGGGCACCCGGCAAGCGTAGGTGCAGGCGGCGGCGCAGATGTGGCATCACGCCGGCGGTGCCCCCAACGGGTCGAACGCGGCGAGCACGGTGCCGTCGGCAGCCACGATCTGCGCGGTGTACGCGCCCACATCGCCGAACGCCGCCACGGCGAGTCGCGCCGTCGTCCCGTCAGCGGGTGCGAGCGGGGCGTCGATCATCGTCGGCCCGACGGTGACGCGCAACGTCGCGGCGCCCGTTCCGGCCGGGACTGCGGCGGCGACGAACGTCAGCGTCGGGGTCGCTGCGGCGGCGATCCGCGGCGCAGCAGCGTCGAGGTCGGCGGCGGCGGCGTACCTCGGACCGTCTGAGCTCGACTGGTCGAACTCGAGGCCGACCGAACCCGGCAGCGCCGGGTCGACACCGATCTTGACGAGCCAGGCGACGGCACCCGGGACCGTGCCGGCGGCGAGCCGGTGCTGGACCCTGCCGCCCGACGGGGTGACGGCGGGCCGGGGGGCGGCGGCGAGCATCGCCTGCCAGTCTTCGATCGGCACCGGGCGCAGCGACGCTGCGTAGTCGAGGATCGCCTGGTCGTCGAGGCCGGTTGCGGAGACGTCGACATGGACCCCGTCGAGCTCGACCGACAGCAGCCGGCGGCCGGTCGTGCTGTCG
Organism: Acidimicrobiales bacterium; assembly: GCA_038213195.1. Classification (GTDB taxonomy): domain Bacteria; phylum Actinomycetota; class Acidimicrobiia; order Acidimicrobiales; family Ilumatobacteraceae; genus JAODBQ01. The sequence goes on from JBBQTN010000242.1 coordinate 4,040, forward strand.
GTGCCGAGGGACGCGAACCTGCCGCCGACGTCCACGCGCCGGTGGGCGACGACGAAGAACGACTGCAGCGCCTGCTGGAACCCGGACATCTCGGGCCCGATGTCGACCGACAACGTCGCCGATGGACCACCGAGTGAAGCCGCAGCCTGCACCGCGTCCGTGTGCGCCGCCGCGCTCCACGGCACAGACGAGTCCGCAGTTGCCTGGGCGACGAGGTGGAATCCCATTCGCAGCACGGTGTCGTCCACCGTCAGGCGACCGTCGTCGAGACGCAGCACCGAGACGAGGTGCGTCAGCTCGTCGAGGGTGATGCCCGTCGAATGGATCGACACCAGTCCACCGTCGATCGGACCTGTGATGCTGAGCACGTCCCCGTCGCGATGCGCCACCGCCGGCCCGAGGGCCGTGTCCACGCGGACCGTGCCGACGAGCGACATCGCCTCGGCACCGGGGGACCCCTCGGACCATGCGTCGGCGAGCAGCCAGCGCGTGCCCGCCGCAGCGTCGACCCCATCCGCCCACAGCACCGCCGCAGAGGGGGTGCCACCCGATGCCCGACCACCGGCCACCGACTCGGAGGCAGACGCGGGTTGGTAGCCGAGCGGGAGCACGCCGAGCAGGTGCTCGAGCGGCGCATCGGTCGAGCCGGGCGAGACGGCCGGCGATGTGCCACCCGCAGCCGACGACGGTGGAGCCGATGATGGCTCGGCGGTCGGGGCGGTCGTCGGCGCGCGCGGCGCGGATGCCGGCGTGCGCGGCAGCGGCTGGCTGGATGGGGGCGTCGCCCGGTCCGATCCGAACCCGGCGCCGCTGGTGGCGACCGCCGCGACGATGCCGATGATCGCGACCAGTGCGACCGGTGCGATCAGGCGCGTCCAACGCCGCGCCGGAGGAGCTGGAGGCGACGGCGCTGCCGGCGCGAACATCGTCACGGAGCCGGGCTCGATGAGCTCGATCCGGTCAACTCGCCCCCGATTCCCCACGCACAGATCCTCGCGCCGAAGTCGCTTGTACGCTCCCGGCGTGACTGATCTCCCGGTGCAGATGTTCTCGCAGGGGCCGCCGCGCACGGTCCTGCCCGCGGAGGGCGCGGAGATCCTCGCCGGGCTCGCCAACGCCGAGGCCGGTCCCGCTGCGGACCGCCGCGCGGCCATCACGGAGGTGGTCATCGCCCATCCCCGCTCGCTGTTCGCCTGGCGGGCCCTCGGCGACGCCGGTCGAGACACGATCGAGCGGTACGCCGCCTACCGCGTCGGCTACCACCGCGGACTCGACGCGCTGCGTGCCAACGGCTGGCGCGGCTCTGGCTACGTGCGCTGGTCGGACGAGACGAACCTCGGCTTCCTCGGTTGCCTGCGCGGGCTCGGCGACATGGCCGCGGCGATCGGCGAGGACGACGAGGCCGATCGGATCGCGGTGTTCCTCGCCCAACTCGACCCGTCGGCTCCGCCGGCAGCGTGAGCGGCGCGATCGCGCCTGGGGCCGTCGCGGCGGACGTCCGCGCAGCGCCACCAGCCGGAGGTGTCGGGTTGCGATGAACGTCGCCGGCGCCGTGCTGTGCGGCGGCCGCAGCACGCGGATGGGACGCGACAAGGCGACGATGCCGGTCGGCGGCGAGGCGATGGCGGCCCGGGTCGCCGCCGTCCTGCGCGACGCCGGATGCGACCCGGTCGTCGCGATCGGTGGGGACGCGAACGCGCTGATTGCGCTCGGCCTCGATGTCGTCGGGGACCTGCATCCCGGTGAAGGTCCGCTCGGCGGGATCATCACCGCGCTCGACGCGTTCGCGGGTGCGTGTGCGGTCGTGGTCGTCGGCTGTGACATGCCGTGGCTGTCGATCGCGACGGTTGCGGCGGTGCTCGCCGGACTCGGCGAGCACGAGGTGGCCGCCGCGCACGGTGACCGTCGCGAGCCGCTGTGCGCCGCATGGCGGCCTTCGGCGCTGTCGCGGCTGCGCCTCCGCTTCGACGAGGGCGTCCGTGCCGTGCATCGAGTGCTCGACGACTGCGACAGCGTGACCGTGGAGGTCGACCCCGCCTCCGTGCGCAACGTCAACTCAGCCGCCGACATGGGCGGGGCAACATGCGGCGACGACGGGTAGCGTGCGCCGTGATGGCCATCGACGAAGTCTCCGTGTCCGAGCTCGAGTCCGCTCTCGCCGGCGGCGCCCGGCTCTTCGACGTGCGCGAGCCGAGCGAGTACACCGCAGGGCACGTCACCGGCGCCGTGCTGATCCCCCTCGGCAGCGTCGCCGAGCGCGTCGACGAGTTCCGTGGTGAAGGGCCCGCCTACGTGATCTGCAAGAGCGGGGCGCGGAGCATGAGGGCCTGCGAGATCCTCGCCGATGAAGGCCTCGACGTCGTCAACATCGCCGGCGGCACGATGGGTTGGACCAACAGCGGCCGCGCCACGGTCGCCGGGGACCGACCTGCGTGACCTTCCGGTGGATCACTGACGCCACCGGGCTCGAACAGCTCGTCGATCAGCTGGTCGCCGCGCCGCGCTACGCGATGGACACCGAGTTCCACCGAGAGCGGACGTACTTCCCCAAGCTGGCCCTCGTGCAGCTCGCCTCCGCCGACGAGATCGTGCTGGTCGATCCGTTGAGCTGTGATCTCGGCCCGCTGCGGCGCCTGTTCGCGTCGCCGTCGCTGGCCGTCGTGCATGCCGCGCAGCAGGACCTCGACGTGCTCACGCACGCTTGCGGCGCGGTCCCGAGACGGCTCTACGACACCCAGATCGCGGCCGGGTTCGTCGGCTACAGCACGCCGTCGCTCGTGTCGCTGCTGCTCGGCGAGCTGAAGGTGGTGGCGGTGAAAGGCGACCGCCTGACGGACTGGTTGCGCCGGCCGCTCACTGCCGACCAGTGCGAGTACGCGGCGAGCGACGTCGCCTACCTCCTCGAGCTGCACGACGTGCTCGACGCGAAGCTGCGCGCGCGCGGTCGCACGGGTTGGGTGGACGCGGCGTGCGAGGAGCTGCGCGTCCGACCGGTCAGCGGCACGGACCCCGACAGCGCGTGGTTGCGCCTGAAGGAGGTCCGCGCGCTGCGGCCACGGGCCCGCGGCGTGGCGCGCAGCGTCGCAGCATGGCGGGAGCGCAGGGCGATGGCCCAGGACATCCCGGTCCGCCAGGTGCTGCCGGACCTGGCGCTGCTCGGCATCTCGCAGAAGCAGCCGCGCACGCTGCGCGACCTCGCCCAGGCGCGCGGTGTCGACGAGCGTCATACTCGTGGGGCGATCGGCAAGGAGGTCCTCGACGCTGTCACGGCCGGCCTCGACAACGACGCCGCACTGCCGGCGTCCGACGGTGAGGAGCTCGATCGCAACCTCAGGCCGGCGGTGACCCTCGTCTCGGCGTGGATCAGCGAGGTCGCGCGCAAGGAGCAGATCGACACCTCGCTGCTGGCGACGCGCGCCGATCTCGTGGCTCTGCTGCGGGGAGACGAAGACGCCAAGCTCAGCACGGGATGGCGCGCGGAACTGCTCGGCGACGACGTGGTCCGCCTCGTCACCGGACGCGCCGGGCTGGCCTTCGACGGACGCGGTGGGCTCCGGCTGACCGACGCCTGACCCGGCGGCTG
>JBBQTN010000243.1:0-7591 GCA_038213195.1 Acidimicrobiales bacterium
AGCACACTCACCGGCCGGCGAACCACGGCACGCACGACGCGTTGCAGCATCAGCCCGCGGTTCGCGGGTTGGCGAAGGTGGTGGCTGCTGGACACAGGTTTGTGGGACATCACACGGTTCCGATCTGGCGAAACCAGAGAGTGCTCGTGGTACACAACGAGACCGACTCGGTCGATTCCAACGTAGCCGAGATCGGCTCCGTGGGCGCCATGGGGTGGACAATGAGTGGGCGTGTCCCTGCCGGCCGTGGTGTTGCCGGCATCCCACCGTTCGTGCTCGCGTCGTCGGCGTAGTGATCGAGCGCGTCGTCGGCGTTGTGCACGCCCTGCGGGCACGACCCGTCGATCCCCACCTGAACGAGGCGACGGCGACCATGAGTTGATCGGTGGGAGACGGTTCGTCCTCAGCAAGTTTGTTCGCAGGCGGCGTCATCCGGGGTGTCGGCGCGTCTCTGAGGGGTGGACGTCGACTCTTCGGACAGGGTCGCTGATGGTTCCTCAGCTGGAGGCCCTGGTGCAGAACAAGCGGGTTGTGACCGGAACGAACGGGTCGGCGATCACGTCCGGCCAGAGCTGGCAGGGCAAGTTGAGCAGATCGCCGATCGACATCCTTGGCCCGGACCCGCAACGGCCCGGGCGCTGGATGGCGCTGGTCCACCGTGCCGAGGCCACCGCCTCGTTCAGCGAAGACGACATCCGCCAGCACTTCGACCTACTCGACTGATCCAGTGGTGAGGATCACAACCTACGTGACCAGGTCGTAGTGGTTGCGGAGGTCGGCGTCGGTGAACGAGGTCACCACCTCGGCACCGTGCACCCTGACGAGGAACCGTCCCGGGCGGAACAGATCACGCCCGATCACGCCGACGCCGGTCCCGCCTGCTTTGGCCCGCCACACCTGCCCGGGCTCGATCACCACCGCTGCGGTGTCCGTCTCCGCGACCTCGTTGTGCCTCACCCCCGACACGACACAGCAGCGACCGCGAAATGACGCGACGGCCCGAACTGTCGCAGCGGGTGACTCAGACCCTCTGCGGCGCCCGGGCGCTACCGGTCGGCCATCCCGGGCGTCTGTGCAGATCATGCGGCCGGCCTCTGGTTGGAGGTCTCCTTCGGTCAGATCAGGGTCCATGTCGTGCGCACCCGACGTCCGTCGGTGAGCACGATCTCGACCGAAGCGGGACCGCCCGGCGTCGAGACACGGAAACGACCGTTGCCGTCCAACTCGAGCGGACGCGACGACCCACCCGGATCCAGCCACCGTGCGCTCGCCGCCGCCCCCTCGATCCGCCCCGTGACCCGCCGATCGATCGAATCGACCGTCAACGACACCGTCAACGCATCGAACCGGAACAAATGCTGACGCTCCTGGGTACCACCACGCACCCCAGCACGCTGCCCAGCATCGCGATGCTCTTCGACCTCCGCGATCAACGCATCCGTACGCGCCACCCAAAACGCACTGATCGCCGCCTCCAACCGGTCCTCAGTGATCTCCGCCGCGAACGCCTCACCAAGCTCAGCAAGCAACAGATCCGCCGCCACATCATCCAACACAAGCTCATCCACGCCGCTCACCCCCCACACGCCCGCCCGACCCCGCCGACGCCTCATCAGGCAACAACTGCACCAACTTGCTCAAACAACGCCGCCGCGTCGGACCGATGCTGCCCACCGGAATATCGACCTGCACCGAGATCTCCTCATACGAGTAACGCGCATCCGCGCTCAACATCGCCAACAACAACCGACACCGCTCACCAAGACGACGGAACGCAACGCGCAACTCCTGATGACGCTCCGCCCTGACCACGATCTCCGCCGCAGTCTGATCATCGTCAAGCGCGAGATTCCCCAACAGCACCGCCGGCACCGCCCGCCGAGCCCGACTCGACACACGGATCGCCTCCCGACGCGCCGTCGTCACCAACCACCCCGGCAACGCCGCCGGCTCCGAGATCCGACCCAAATTCTCAGCCAAACGCAACCACGTCGTCTGCGTCACATCAGCAGCATCCGCCTCCGACAAACCACACGCCCGCGCCGTCGCCCACAACAACCCATGGAACCGGGCAACCAGCTCACACCACGCCCGCTCATCCCCCTCAGCAGCAGCCGCAACCAACACCGCGACCTCCATCACCCCCTCCGACGTCACCGCATCCGTACGGCTCATCTCGTCGCCCGATCCATCGCGACCAGAGTGGCAAGGCGAGCCGCGGGGTCGTTGACACTGGTCAAGCCCGTCCTCATGTGCTGTCCCGCCCGATCGGCGCGATTCGCTCCCGGCACCGGGCGACCTTCTGAACGGCGCGTGGCCATGCGCCATGTTGGCAGACAGCGCCACGTACATCCGAACCCGCCCGAAGTCGATGTATCAGACCTCGTCCTGTGTGTCTCCTCCAGGTGATCGAGCCGCATCGGGCCGCAGGGAGAACGGGCGGAGACGGATGAACCACGAGCGCGGATCCACGGCGCAGCCACATCACCCCACTGCCGACCCCGGGACGGGCCAGCGCGCCCGGATCGAGAGCACGATCTGGCTGAAGGAGCCGTCTGATGACGCGTGCGTGCTGATCGTCGATGACGTTGACGCAGACGTTCAGCTCCTCCAACTGATCCTCGCCATGGCGGGCGCATCGAGCATCCACACCATCACCGCCGCCCAGGCCACCGCCGGCCGGTCCGTCCCCATTCGCCCTGACCTCGTCCTCGTCGACGTGGACGTGTCGCAAGGCGGAGGTCTCGGCCTGTTCAGCTTGCTGCGCCACATCCTGGAGGACGAGGGATTCCTTCCGGTGATCGCGCTGACCGGTGACACCACGTCTGGGGCGTGTCAGCGGGCGCTCGATGCTGGTGCGAATGACGTGGTCACCAAACCGTTCGATCACCTCGAACTCGTCGGGCGGGTCGAGAACCTGCTCACGATGCGCGCCCTCGCGCAGCGGGTCCATCGCCACAACCTCGTGCGGCAAGCCGAGATCGACTCCGTCCGGTAGACGCGATGCATCGTCGTCAACAACACCCCGGCCGACGGACACCCCGCGTCCCTTCTTCGTTGTCACAACTTCCGGTCACGACGCCGCGCCGCATCACCACTCGCCCGGGACGGACGCTACTGTTCCTGGAGCGTGGTCGCCCCCCGTCCGGGCACGAGCAGACAGGCAAGCAGCAGCTAGGAGTTGACGTGGTCGACGAGGGCAAGCTGTCCGAAGTGCTCTCTGAGTTCGCCCGGACGATGACCACGGAGTCGCCGGTGCACGGGATCGCAGACCGCTTGGTCAGATGCATCGTCGAGGTGCTCCCGATCACGGGTGCCGCGATCACGTTGACCTTCCCGGACACGGCTTCCCGGTACATCACCGCGTCCGACGAGGCGGCACTGCGCTTCGAGCAACTCCAATACGAGACCCTCGATGGGCCGTCTGCGATCAGCGCAACGGCGGGTGTCGCCGTGAGCATCATGGATCTCCAGGCGGACGGACGCTGTCCGACGTTCGCGGCGGCGGCTTGCCCGGCAGGTGCGGCAGCAGTGTTCACGTTCCCGCTGCGCCACGGCGCGGATCGGCTCGGCGCGCTGACGCTCTATCGCAACACCGTCGGCGCGCTCGGCACGCAGGACGCAGCCATCGCCCAAACCCTGGCGGACGTGACCGCCGCATATTTCGACATGGCCCGAGCCCGCGACGAAGCGCGCGCCGAGGCGGAGAGCCTCAAGCAGCTTGCGTTGCGCGACCCGCTGACCGGTCTGCCGAACCGTCAGCTGCTCGGAGATCGGATCGATCGTGCCGCTGAGCACGCCCGCCGGAGCAAGACCGGAGCGGCGATCCTGTTCGCCGACCTCGACCAATTCAAACAAGTGAACGACACCTATGGCCACGACGTCGGCGACGAGTTGCTGGTCGCGATCGCTCGACGGTTGTCGAAGCTGCTTCGCTCCAGCGACACGCTGGCGCGGATCTCGGGAGACGAGTTCGTGTTCCTGTGCGAGCACCTGCATGGCCGCGACGACGTGGACCTCATCAAGAATCGCATCGCTGGCGCCTTCTCGGCCCCGTTCGAGTCGGCAGGCCACGAGTTGCACATCACCGCCAGTGTCGGCGTCGCCTACGCCGGCCCCGGCGAGCGGATCTCCACACATCTTGTCGTGCAGGCCGACAAGGCGATGTACGAAGCGAAGCGCGCACGTTGCACGCCGTGATCCATGTACAGCGTGATGTGTCATTCGTTAGGAGCGATGTCGGTGGGCGGTGATCGAGTAGGTGGTTCTCGCCGAGAAGTAGGTACCGGACGCGGCTCGCTGACGCAGATCGTCGAGGAACATGGTCCCCTCCGCGATCGTGAAGGTCCCGCTGTGGATGAAGTGGCGCAGGGACGGCTCGATGAACCAGGTGTGGAATGCGTCAGGCTCCCAACTGACCGTGAGCTCGGGCTGCACCTCGATCTCCGTCAGGCCGACACGGCGCAGCATCGCCGGGAGATCGCGCACGATCATGCCGTTGCGCAGACCATCGCATGCGAGCGCGGTGAACCGGCGGCTCAACATGCGGTCGGAACACTCGATGCTGATCGAACCCCAATCGATCTCGGTCACCGACAACTCGCCGTCCGGAGCGAGCACGCGAGCAACCTCCGCGAGGGCGACCTCGACGTGCGGGAGGTGGAGCAACACCTGACTGGCCAGCACACGATCGAACGCGCCGGTGTCGTAGCGCAACGCGAACACGTCGCCGACCTCGAAGCTCACGTTCGGTTCGTGACCGGCGTGTCGCCGGCGAGCCTCGGCGATCATCGTCGCACTCAGGTCGATCCCGATCGCGTCCGCCGGGGCGACGAGCGGTGCGAGGAGTCGAAGGAGATCACCCGTTCCGCATCCGACGTCCAGCACGCGGTGACCGGCGCGCAACCGCAGCGGATCGAAGAACGCGCCCGGGTCGCGGCGTGCACGTTCCAACAATCCAGCGCGGGTCCCGTCGAGAACCCCGACGAAGAAGGTTGGGTCAGCGGTCTGATCAACGTTGATCCATGAATCGGCGAACGCCCACGACCCGATCAGCGGTTCGTCCATCCGCACCTCCCACATCCGTGCCCTGGGCCCCTTGGGGTCTCGACGACACCGGCGACCGTAGCCAACGCCGGTGACCCGAACGGCGTCCCGGTCGGCCGGCTTGGTGTCACCGCGGGCGTCGCACGTGTCGTCGCGGGCGTCAGCCACCGTGTCGCGCTCGTCGGCCTGTTCATCGACGGCGTCGGCTGCGCGATCGCACTGCGCGGCAGTCCGGTCCCGGTGCTCTGCGTTCTCGCCGGAGCCGCCAGGCCCCGGCACCCGGTCCGGAACCTCGTCGGTCGCTTCCGTCACGCTTCGATCGTGGCGCCGCCCGAGCACTGATCGCGGTCACCCACAGGGTGAGAACGCAACGATGACCCCGATCCTCACGCCGGCGCTCCGAGCACCTGCGCCCCGTGACGGGCGAGAGGTCCGCAGCGGCGGCGTGGGCTGTTCAGTGCTGCCGGGTGAACGGGGTGGTGTTGAGGGTGCCGTCGATCAGCGCGTGGGCGACGTCGACGAGGCGGCGATTGTGGCTCCTGGCGTAGCGTCGCAGCTGGTCGAACGCGTCGTCGACGCCCATCCCGGTGCGGGCCGCGAGCATCCCTTTGGCTTGCTCGATCGTCAGCCGGCTGTTCAAGGCCTGCTGCAGCTGCTCGCCGATCACGTTCGCGGCGACGGTCTCGCGGTGCTGCAAGATCGCGATCGTGGCGACATCGGCGAGGGCTTGGGCGGCGCGCACGTCAGGTTCGTCCATCACGTCTTCGCCGGTGCGGAACAGGTTCAACGCGCCCAGGGTCCTGTCACGCAGATGCATCGGCAGCGCGTACACCGACCGATACCCGGCCGCGAGCGCCCGGGGGGCGAAGTGCGGCCAGCGGCTCGCGGTGTCGGCCAGGTCGACGCTGACGACCGGGGTGCCGGTGCGATAGCAGTCCTGGCAGGGGCCCTCGTCGGCTTGCTGCTCGAACAGTTCGAGGGACCGCATCGTCTCGCTCGACGACGCGATCACGCGCAGCTCACCGGAGGGAGAGGCGAGCATGATCCCCGCCGCGTCGACGTCGAGCGCTTCGACGCAGCGGTCGCTGAGCAACGTCAACAGATCGACGACGTCGAAGTCGGCGACAAGGTTGTCAGCCAGGCCGACCAGCGTGCTCACCAACAACGCCTCTCGTTCCATCGCACGCCCTTCGGATCCGTCGGCGCATCCGTCGGACCAACGTCGACCGAATTCTAGGCGACATTCACCGCCGCCACCGTCGGTGAACAGCATCAAACGGGTGGTCCGCCACATGTCCGACGTGTTCGCGCCGGAACGCCGTCCAACGTCAGCCGACCTCGCCGGCGAGCGCTGGACGGACCGGCGGCGCGTCCTTCCAGTTCGGGAGGCCGTCGGACTCGCGGGCGGCAGGGGACTTGTCGTCGTGCAGCTGCGCCCAGTGGGAGTGGCTGAGCTGGTGCATCGTGAAACATGCCTGCAGGCTGTTGTAGCAGTGACGACGTGATGAGCACGTGCATCACCCACAAGGGCGAACCACTCACGGAATGTGGTGTCGTCGATTTGCTTCTGGAGCAACGCCCCGTATGCTTCGCTGCGAACGCGCTCGGACGAGCGTGGCGGCGAGCAGTGCAACGGTGTCTGGTTCGCGCGGGGAGGGTTCTGATGAGTTTGAGTTCCGTTTTGACGCGTCGGCGTGTGGCGGCGATGGTCGCTCTGACCGCACTGCTCGGCGTTGGGATGTCGGCGGGAGGCGCTCATGCGCTCCCATCCGGCTCGCAGACGTCGGGCTCCGGCCTCGCGGTCCAGGCCGAAGCGGACAATCCGCCCGCGCCGCCGACGGCGATCGCCGGGAACGCCCAGGTCACCGTGTTCTGGACGCCTGCTCCGCCCGCTGCACTGGTCACGGACTACTCGGTTCATTACCGCGTGGCCGGTTCCGGCGTCGCGTGGGTCGAGATCCGCAAGGGGAACGCCTTCGCTCCGTACAGCGTCACCGCGCCGCTCCTCATCAACGGGACTGCCTACGAGTTCCAGTTGGCGTACGTCACCGGTGTTGCTCCTGGGGTGGTCGGGACCTACTCCGCTTCGTCGTTCGTCAGGCCCGGCAGCCCTGTGTATGTCACCCGTCCGACGATCTCTGGAACAGCGGTGGTGGGTTCGACGCTCACCGCGGTCGATCCGGACTCGAACTGGTCGAGCGCCGACGGTACCCCGATGACCGCCACCTACCAGTGGCAGTCCAACGATGTCGACATCCTCGGCGCGACCTCACCGCAGTTCGTCGTCACCGCCGCGCAGGCAGGCACCACGGTCAGAGTGATTGCCAACCGCAGGAACACCTCGGGCAACGTCTCCGCAACCTCCGACGAGGTCCCTGCGAAACTGCTGTTGGGGACCTACCTGCCGCTCCCGCCGGTCCGGCTGCTCGACACGCGCAATGACCCGACGACCGGCACCGCGAAGCTCGCTGCCGGCTCGGTGCGCGTGCTGCACATCGCCGGTACCAACGGAGTGCCGGCCGACGCGACGGCGGTCGTGCTCAAC
>JBBQTN010000244.1:0-7576 GCA_038213195.1 Acidimicrobiales bacterium
GGTGCCGAACCAGGCCACCTTGCGCGGCGAGAGGAACTGGTTCTTGCCGTTGTTGATGTCGATCACCGCCTTGTTGACCCCGTAACGGGCCGTGAGCGGGGTGAGCACGACGGCGATGATCATGATCGCGACCACAACGGCCGAGACGACTGCCGCCTTGTGCTGGCGGAAGCGCAGGTACGCCTGCCGCTTCGGCGAGATCGACGTCGTCAGACCGGCGGTCTCGTCGCCCGGCACCGGGTTCGGGGTGTCGAGGAGGATCTCCTGGATGGCGAGCTCAGTCAAGGCGGATCCTCGGGTCGAGTGACGCGTACATGATGTCCGCGATCAGGTTGAACAGGATGACCGAGAGCACGATGACCACGAGCCACGGCATCATCTTCGGGAAGTCACCGTCGCCGTAGGCGGTGAGGAAGAAGTCGCCCATCCCCGGGTACTGGAACAGCCGCTCGGTGATGATCAGGCCGCCGACCAGCGCGCCGAGCTCGAGGAAGGCGAGGGTGGTGACGGGGATCAACGCGTTGCGCAGCGCGTGGCGCACGAGCACACGCGACTCGCTGATGCCCTTCGACCGCGCCGTGCGCATGTATTCGCTGCCGAGCACTTCGAGCAACGAGGCGCGCATGTATCGCGCATAGATTGCCATCGTCTGGATCGCAACGCAGAACACCGGCAGCACGAGGTACTTGGCGCGCAGGATCAGGTCGAAGCCTTGATGACCGGGTGGATAGATCCCGCTGACGGGGAACAATGAGTGGCCGAACCACTTCTGCCAGTACACCGCGAAGAACATCTGCAGGCAGATCGCGGAGACGAACGGCGGCACCGACAGGCCGATCAGCGCAGCCGTGTTGACGGTGGTGTCGCGTGCGCGACCCGGACGGCGCGCGGCGATCACGCCAAGCGTGTTGCCGACCGTGATCCCGACCAGCGAGGCGCAGGCACCGAGGACAAGGGTGTTGGCGAGGGCGTGCTTCAGCAGCGGGTAGACGTCCTGCTTGCCGGCGATGCTCCTCGCCCAGTGGTTCGGACCCTGCACGAACCCCCACAACCACTTGAAGTAGCCGCGCACGTAGCCGCTCGGACCGGAGTAGAGACCGTTGATGTCCTTGAACTGCTTGATCTGCTTGGCCGTCGCGCGGGCGTTGGCCTTGGTGAACGCGTACACCGGGTTCGAGCCGAGCCGCATCGCGACGTAGACCAGGAAGGTGATGACGACGAGCGTCGGGAGGGCCCACAGTGCTCGCCGAAGCACGAATCTCAACACATCAGCACCTGCCTCGATAGCCGTGTGGGGCCAACCGTAGTTGGCCCCACACGTGTGTTGTTCTGCTCCTCGAAGTCGCCGGCTCAGCCGCCGGCGACCACGACCTTCGGCTCGCCGGCGAGCATCGGGCCGACCGAGTAGGTCTGGTCGTTGGTGGTGTCCCAGGCGTTCGGCAGGACCTTGTGCGATGTGGTCCAGACGGCCCACGACGAGTTGGCGCAGTTGGTGACCGGGTTGAGGCAACCGGGCCACTGCTCGGCACCCAGCACGATCTTGCCGTCACCGTCGACGTCGGTCCACGTGGCGATGTCCTTGAACGCCAAGAAGTTGGCCAGCTGCTTGTCGACACCGGAGACCCGGTCGGTGCGGTACGCACCGGACGTCGGGAACTGCCACAGCGGGATCATGATGTAGTCCTTGTCCATCTGCTTGATGGCGTCCTGGATCAGCGCTGCCCGCTTCGTCTGGTCGATCTCGTGGTCCGAGTCGTGCAGGTCCTTCGTTTCCTGCGCGTTGTTGTACCACGTGAAGTTCTGCCCGGTGTTGCCGTTGGCGGCGGTCGGGATCTCGTCGCCTGCCCACACCGGCACGAGCGCGCCTGGGTCCGGAGGCACGACGTTGATGTACGTCGCCACATCGTAGTCGCCCGCTGGCTGACGCTGCTGGAACACGCAGTCCGAGTCGCAGTTGTCCGCGTCGACCTTGAAACCCGCCTTGGCGAGCAACGGGATGAGGTAGGCCTGGGTGTTCTCACGGCGGGTGTTGCCAGCCGTGACCATCCACTTGATGTCGGGGACCTTGCCGCCCTTGGCCCACAGCCCGTCGCCGTTCTTCGCGTAGCCGGCCGCGGTGAGCACCTTGGCGGCCCCGGCGAGGTCGTACTTGTTGCCGAAGATGCCGCTCGGGCAATACGGCCCCGGGACCATCGGGCCACACGTCAGCAGCTTGGCGTCGGGCACGATCGGGATGTAGATCTGCTTGAACAGCGCATCCAGGTCGATCGACTTGTAGAACGCCTCACGCAGCGCCGGATCCGAGAACGGACGACCGTCCTTGGCGTTCAGGTACATCCCCTCGTACTGACCGCTGTTGGCCAGGCTCGTCTTCACGTTCGGGTCGGCGAGCGCGTCCGTGATGCCGGCGTAGAACTGCGGGTAGATGAAGTCGACCTCACCCGCCTTCAGCGCCTGGATCTCGGTCTCGGCAGGCCGTGGGACCATGACCACCTGCTTGACCGTCGCCTTGTCGGCGCCCCAGTACTTGTCGTTGGGGACGAGCACCTCTTGGGTCGGGCTCCACGACTGCATCTTCAGGTTGGTCGCGGAGAACGGGATCATGTTCTGCATGTCGCCGGAGACGTCGTCGCAGTTCTTCACCCCGGCAGCCTTGAGCACGCTGAAGAACAGGTTCTTGTACGCCGCGTAGACCACCTTCAGGCTGACGACGACCTCCTTGTCGGAGGCACCTGCCTTGACCGTCGTGATCTGGTCGTACCCGGTCGTACCGATCGCGCCGGGCGTGTGCAGGTTGGCCCTGTACGTGCAGTCGAAGTCCTTCCACGTGATCGGTGAGCCGTCGTCCCATACCGCCTCGGGCTTGATCTCGAAGGTGATCGTCATCGCGCTCCCACCGGCCGCGGTCGAGCCGCCTGCGGGGGTCGAGGCAGCAGGGGTCGAGACCACCGTCGCGGTCCCCGTCGTCCCTGCCGTGGTCGTCGCGCTCGCCGCTGTCGTCGCGCTCGCCGCTGTCGTGGCGGTGCTGCCGGCAGCGGTGGTCGCCGACGCGGCCGCTGTGGTCGGTGCCGAGGTGGTCTTCGAGCTGCTGCTGCTGCCGCACGCGGTAGCAACAAGAGCCAGACCGACGGCAAGGGCAACGACTGAGGCGCTGCGCTTCCTGGTCCTCACGTGGTGGTCCTCCTGTTGGGAACGGAGGGAGGTTGCATTGATCGTTCGCGATGACGTGAAATTGCGCCGCCAGGGAGAGCCGACCACTTGATCACACCGTCCTCCCCGATCGGTGTGAGTTTCGTGAGAGTACCACCCGAAACGGACGTGGAGTGCGTGGACTGTTCCGTTTTTCGTGAACCTTCGGTGCGGCCGTTCCAAATCGCTTGACAGCGTGCGCGCCGGACCAGCTGTTTCAGGCGCCGAGCTTGCAGATCCTGGCGAACTCGTCCGGGTCGAGGCTGGCGCCACCGACGAGGGCGCCGTCGACGTCGGGCTGGGCCATCAGCTCGGCGATGTTCGCGGCCTTGACGCTGCCCCCGTACTGGATCCGCACCTGCTCAGCAGCATCGCCACCACTGAGCTCGGCGATCCGCCCGCGGATCGCGGAGCACACGGCCTGTGCGTCCGCGCTGGTCGCGGTGCGACCGGTCCCGATCGCCCAGATCGGCTCGTACGCGACGACCAGCGCGCCCACCTGCTCGGTGGTGCGTCCGGCGAGGGCGGCGTCGAGCTGGCCGATCACCTTCGCTTCCGTGGCGCCCGCCTCACGCTCGGCGATGGTCTCGCCGACGCACACGATCGGCGTCATCCCCAGCTCCTGGATCGCGGCGAGCTTCTTGGCGACCATCTCGTCGGTCTCGCCGAACAGCTCGCGCCGTTCGCTGTGGCCGACGATCACGTACTCGACGTCGAGCTTGGCGAGGAACCCGGGGGCGACCTCGCCGGTGAAGGCGCCGTTGGCCTCCCAGTGGCAGTGTTGGGCGCCGAGCGCGAACCCGAGACGATCGGCGACGATCACCGTCTGCACGCTGCGGATGTCGGTGAACGGCGGGTGGATGCTGACGTCGACGTCCTCCAGCTCGACCTTGCCGACGAGGTAGGAGAGCTTCTGCAGGACCTGGATCGCCTCGAAGTGGTTGAGGTTCATCTTCCAGTTGCCAGAGATCAGCGGGCGGCGCGCGGCGTCAGGCATTCGGGGCTCCGCGCAACGCCTCGAGGCCGGGCAGGTCACCGAGCTCGAGCAGCTCGAGCGACGCACCACCGCCGGTGGAGACGAGGTCGACGTCGCCGGCGAGACCGAACTCGGCGAGCGCCGCCGCGCTGTCGCCACCACCGACGACGGTGAACGCCTTCGTGTCCGCCATCGCGTGGGCGACCGTGCGCGTCCCTGCCGCGAAGCGGTCGTCCTCGAACATCCCCATCGGACCGTTCCAGAACACGGTCCGCGCCTCCATCACGACGTCGCTGAACGCCGCCGCAGAACCGGGCCCGATGTCCAGCCCCCTGGCGCCGTCGGGCAGGCGCACGCCGAACGTCGCGAAGTTGCCGTCCGCGTCGAGCCCGACGATGTCCTCGGGGAGGTGGATCGGGGTGCCCGACTCCAGCAGCCGGGTGCAGGTGACAATCTCGTCGGGCTCCCACAGCGAGGCACCGACCGGATATCCCCGCGCGGCGAGGAACGTGAAGCACATCGCCCCGCCGATCACCAGCGCGTCGACCGTCTGCAGCAGCGCCTCGACGACGCCGAGCTTGTCGCTGATCTTCGACCCGCCGAGCACGGCGACGAACGGTCGCTTCGGGTGCTCGCGCAGCGCGAGCAGGACGTCGACCTCCTTCTCGAGGAGCAGTCCCATCGCCGACGGCAGCGTCCGCGGCGGGCCGACGATGGAGGCATGGGCACGGTGCGCGGCGCCGAACGCGTCGTCGACGTAGGCATCCATCCCGTCCACGAGCTTGGCGACGAACGCAGGATCGTTGCCCTCCTCACCGGGATCGAAGCGCAGGTTCTCGAGCAGCTCGACGCCGGGGGCGAGCTCGGCCAGGCGGGCCCGCACAGGCGCCATCGAGTACCGCTCGTCGGGCTTGCCCTTGGGTCGCCCGAGGTGGCTGGCGCACACGACCCGCGCTCCACGCCCGGTGAGCCAGTTGATCGTCGGCAGCGCGGACCGGATCCGGAAGTCGTCGGTGATCCTGGTGCCGTCGAGGGGCACGTTGAAGTCGGTGCGCACGAGGACCTCCTTGCCGGCGACCTCACCGAGGTCGGCGAGCCTGGGGAGCTTGCCGGCCACGGCTACTTCTTCTTGCGCTTCCCGGCGACCTTGCCACCCGTGTACAGGGTGATGTCGACCAGGCGGTTGGAGTAGCCCCACTCGTTGTCGTACCAGGCGAGGACCTTGACCAGCGTGCCGAGGCTGACCGTGAGACCCGCGTCGAAGATCGCGCTGTGCGGGTCGCCGACGATGTCGCTCGAGACGATCGGATCCTCCGTGTAGCGCACGATCCCCTTCAGCGAGCCCTTCGCCGCCTTCGCGAACGCGGCGTTGATCTCGGCGACGGTGGCGGGGGTCTTCAGGTTGGCGGTGAAGTCGACGATCGATCCGGTCGGCACAGGGACGCGCAGCGACGTGCCGTCGAGGCGGCCCTGCATCGATTCGAGCACGAGGCTCGTGGCGCGCGCCGCGCCCGTCGACGTCGGCACGATGTTGATCGCCGCGCCGCGTGCTCGGCGGAGGTCCTTGTGCGGACCGTCGACCAGTTGTTGATCGCCCGTGTAGGCATGGACCGTCTGCATCAGGCCGTTCTCGACCCCGAACGCGTCGTCCAGGATCTTGACCACCGGCACGAAGCAGTTGGTGGTGCAACTCGCGTTCGAGACGACCTTCTCGGACTTGAGGTCGAAGTCCTTGTGGTTGATCCCGTACACGAACGTCGCGTCGGCGCCGTCGCATGGTGCGGAGACGACGACGAGCGGCGCGCCCGCGTCGAGGTGGGCGGCGGCCGCGCCGCGCGAGGTGAAGAAGCCGGTCGACTCGATCACGACGTCGACATCGAGCTCGCGCCACGGGAGCTCCTTCGGATCGCGGACCGAGAGCACGCGCAGCTCGTCGCCGTCGACGGTGATGCCGCCGTTGGTCGCCTTGATCGTGTTCGGCAGCGTGCCCAGCACCGAGTCGTACTTGAGCAGGTGGGCCATCGTCTCCAGCGAACCGAGGTCGTTGACGGCGACGATGTCGAGGTCGACGCCACGCTTCTTGGCGGCGCGGAAGAAGTTCCGCCCGATCCTGCCGAACCCGTTGATCCCTACTCGAACCGTCATCGTCGCCGATGTCCTTTCACCTCGCGGACCCATCGGAGCCCCGAACCCGCTTGACCCTACCGAACAGCCAGCTCACGGCCGACGTCCGCCGCGCCGGACCAGCCTCGATCCGGGTCGGCGACGCACTGCTGGACGATCAGGAGCGGGCGAGGTCGCGGTGGCCTGTGCGCACGCTGAAGCCCCTCGCCCGCAAGCGCATGGCGACCTCCTCGGCGACCGCGACGCTGCGGTGGCGCCCGCCCGTGCAGCCGATCGCGACCGTCAGGTAGCTCTTGCCCTCGAGCTGGTACGCAGGGAGCAAGGGGGCGAGCAGTGCTTCGAAGTTGTCGAGGAACACCGACGCGTCGGCTCGCTCGAGCACGTAGTCGCGCACGGCGGGATCGTGCCCGGTCAGCGGCCGCAACGCATCCTCCCAATGGGGGTTGGGCAGGAAGCGCACGTCCATCACGATGTCCGCGTCGATCGGCATGCCGTGCTTGAACCCGAAGCTCTCCACCGCGATCTGCAGGTGTTGGTCGTCGCCGAACTCGAACGCTCCGACCAGCTTGGCCTTCAGCTCGTGGATGTTGAGGCTGGTGGTGTCGATGACGAGGTCGGACGCCGCCTTCACCGGGTCGAGGAGCATCCGCTCGAGCTCGATCGCCTCGACCAGCCCGTCGGCCTCGACGTCGAGCGGGTGCTTGCGCCGCGTCGCGTCGTAGCGGCGGACCAGCTCTGGCGTCGTCGCGTCGAGGAAGACCATGCGGACCCGATGGCCAGCGGCGCGCAGTGCGGCGACCTTCGGCAAGAAGTCGACGTGCTGGCGGCCGGAGACCAGCGCCAGCCGGTCGATCGCGCTGCCCGGCTTGCTGGCCAGCTCGACGATCGTCTCGACCAGCGATGTCGGCAGGTTGTCGACCACGTACCAACCGAGGTCCTCGAGCACATCAGCGGTGCCCGACCGTCCCGCGCCGGACGTGCTTGCGCGAGCGGAGGTACAGCAAGCGCGGGATCGTGGCGGCATGCGCGTACTCGTCGGCGCGGGCGAGGAAGCCAGCCGGCGGCGCCGGCTCAGCCATGTGCTCGACGAGCAGACCATTGCCGGAGAGCGCGTTGACGTACCGGCTGAGCGGTCGGTGGATGAAACGGATGAAGACGTCCTTGTCGACCTCCTCCATCGTCTCGTCCTCGGTGAGGTACGGACCGATCCGCCAGTACTGCTCGGGCGGATCGAGGAACTGGTCGTCGATCCATCCACTGTTCGGGGTCTGCAACAGCGGATGGTTC
>JBBQTN010000245.1:0-7520 GCA_038213195.1 Acidimicrobiales bacterium
GCGACTCAAAGTTGGCACCGGCAGCTGCCAACTCGACCTCGATCTCCACCGCCCGCTTCGAGAACGCAAGAAGCGTCGGCGCGTCGAACCCGGCGATCTCACGGGTGTTGTTGCGGTCCGCCTGCCACTCCACACCCAACCGCAACCCCAACAGCCGCTGAAGCTCCGCCTGATACACCGACCCCGCGGCGCGGGCCCACACGAACAACGGTCTGGCGGCGATCGCCACGCACCGCCCGTCCTCCCGGCACACCACGTTCGGGACCACACAATGGGTGTGCAACTGCGGATCCCCCGCCCGCGACGTGCGATGCATGAACCCCGCCACCGCCCACCCACCCGTGGGTACATGGCGGCGGATCCCGTCGACCTGCACCCTGGCCACCGCCGCCCGGGTCTCCAAGAACTCGGCAGCCGCAGCGACAGCCTCCCGATGCGCACCAGCCACCACATCAGCAACACCGTCCGACGCCAGCGCCCACAACACCGACACCGACTTCGGCGCCGAGAACGTCAGATCGAACGCCTTCACCGTGCGCTCCCGACCCGTCAACAACCGCACCCCCGACATCGGCTCAGTCCCGTCGATCAGGGTGCGCAACGCGTCCGCCTCGACCATCCCCACCAAACCCAGCGTGCTCGACCACGTCCCCGCCCACACTCCAGGTGCCTCACCCACACCCGTGTAGTACTCGTCGATCCCCAACGCCACCGACGACAACACATACTCCGCGTTCGTCAACGACGTCACCGTCAACACCCAACACCCCCACACCAACAGCGAAGGACGACAGACACTTGCCAGCCCTCCGGGCAGGCAACCCGCGCGGTGCACATCACTGGTCCGTCTCCAGGTCGAACGACCCCTGCGCCGCCGGCGACGAATGGCGCCGGCGACGCGCCGGGCCCGGGACCACGCCGGGCTCGCACCGAACGTCGCTGTTGCGCGACTCAGCGTCCGTCCGCGACGCGGACGATGACGCGTGAGCAGCAGGCGCAGGCGAGCCGACGGTCACTGGGTCGGCCTGTCGGGCGCTCGGTCCAGTGTCCATCGACTCGACCCGCTCCCGCTGCGGTGACACGAGGTCGCCCTCCCACGGGCAACACAACACCAGCCCGTCCAGCGACCCGGTGTTCGGCGATTCCGGCTTGTGGACGTCGGGCTGGTCCGTGTGCGGCTGGTCCGTGTGCGGTATCTCCGTGTGCGGTGCCCACACCTCGATGCCGTCGGGCAGGTGCACGGTGTATATCGCCAGTCCGAAACGACCGTCTTCACCCGCAGCCTGGGCCAGCTCGACGAGACCGTGCTGGCGTAGAACGCGCAACCCAGCCGCAGCCGTGCCGGGAGCGATCCGCAGGTGCTCGGCGACCAACCGCGCCGACGTCGCAGCAACCAGGCGACCATCACGCCACTCGGCATCGAGGGCGACGTCCAGCAGAACGGGCCACACGGCGGGCCGCAGCGCGCGCATCACCGTCCGGGCGTCCGGCCGAACGACAACGCCCCCGTCCATCACAATCCCGCATCGACGGTCACCGGGCTACCTCGACGACGGCTGGTCAGCCGGTCTGACCGGCGCCGTGTCTGTTCGCACCCGTCATGTAGCGAACAAGGTCCATCTTGGCGACGCGCATCATCCGCTCTCCGGCCATGAACACCGGCAGACCCTCGCAACCATTCGTTCGCCGATACCGGCGCGCCAGGCCGTAGGCGACGCCCGAGCTGACCCGCAAAAAGCGCGCCGCCTCAGGGATCGTGAGCACATCGGGTAGTTCCTCAAGCGTCGGCGCTGCCATCTGAGCACTTCCTACCCCGGTCCAGCGAGGTGTTGACAGGTCTGGAAACAAATAAACTACACCAATGTCGTGAAGAGGTCAACAGATCAGCCGACTGGTCTATCGTGTCGGCAACCAGGAGGAAGTTCAATGACCCGACCGAAACGGGACCCCGCCGACCCCTACGTCCGCATCACACCTAACCAGATCGTCGCCTACAACCTCGCCGAAGCTCGCGCGCTACGCGGCTGGACACAGGAACAAGCCGCCGCCCGACTCGAGGACTACGTCGGATCACGCTGGTCGAAAGCAACCTTCTCAGCCGCCGAACGCTCCATCGACGGGCGCCGCGTCCGACAGTTCACCGCCGACGAGATCGTCGCCTTCTCCCGCTGCTTCCAAGTTCCCGTCGGCTTCTTCTTCATGCCCCCACGACCGAGCCAAGCAATCCCCCACCCCGTACGACTCAAATCCGCCGAGAACCCGTGGGCCGGCATCAACCTCACCGAACTCCTCGACGCCATCTACGGCACCCCCGGCGACGAAGAGATCATGTCCATCCGCCTCAGACAGTTCCTCAACGAAGTCAACATCAGCGACCTCACCCAAGCACAAGACCGCGCCGCATGGCGCGCAGAAGATGCGCTCAACGCCGTCGTCAGCAAGGAACTCGCCCGCTTCGACGAATGGCGCCGAGCACTGACCGAACTGGCCGGCCAACTTCGCTCATGGCAGAACGCCGCCAAAGCAAAGGCAGTCCGCGATGCCATCGCCAGGACCGCAGAAGACGACCAGTGACGCGCTCGGGGCGAGCCCCACTGCCTCCGCGCGAATCGCACATCTCGAGGATCCGCTCAGCCCTCCGACGTGTGCAGCTCAGGTCCGACGCCGTGCTTTCGTCTGGCGCCTGCACTGCCAACAGTTCGTCACGCGTTGGTGCGCGCGTGCAAATCCCGGGTTACCTCGATGTTGCGAAACAATTTGTCCGCAACCATTGCTCCCCTCCCTGCTCCCTACTCCCCCGCAAGACTGGGGCCAAGTGAGCTGTCCATCCTGTGACCTGGGGTTTCGCTGTGGAGCTGAGGGGAATTGAACCCCTGACCTCTTCCATGCCATGGAAGCGCTCTGCCAACTGAGCTACAGCCCCTTACGACCGGCTGAGACTACCGACCGCCTCAGCCGCTTGCTACTCGATGACGCCCAGCAATGCGGCCGTCTCGGACCGGAGCCGCCGTAGCTCGTTGCGGTGAGAGGCCGTCAGCGCCGCCAGCTTCGCCCCGCCGTCGGTGGTCAGCGACAGCCGCACCCGTCGCGGATCGGTGGGATCCGCCGTCCGTTCCGCCAAACCGTGCTCGACCGCCCGCGACACGAGCTCGACGGCGGAGTGCAACCGCCTGCAAGGCCTTCGCGACATCGCTCCTCGACGGGTCACCGCCGCGTCATGGCCGGTCCGCGACGTTCACCCGTGGGCGAACCGGCCGGCGTGGCTGCCGCCTGCCTCATCATCACCACCGCCAGGCATCATCCGCGTCGTCGACGCCGAGCCGCCGTTGCTGGGTGTGGATCGGGTTGACCCCGGACGTCAGGACGAGACTGACGATCCACGGCAACAGGCCGTCTTGCGATCTAATCCGAAGGGGTGGCCGGCTCCGCCTCATCGCTGCGCCACGACACCTTCGGGACGTCGCGGTACAGCCGCTCGATCTCGTAGTAGGCGCGGATCTCGTCGCTGAACACATGGACCACGACGTCGCCGAAGTCGATCAACACCCACTGCTGCTCCGTTGCGCCCTCGATGCGCAGCGGAGAGCGGCCGTGGGCCACCTTCACCGCGTGCTCGATCTCGCCGACGAGCGTGCGGACCAGCCGTCGGTTGGATGCGCTGGTGATCACGAAGTACTCGGTGATCGCGAGCACGTCACCGACGGCGAAGACGACGATGTCTTCGCCCTTCTTGTCGTCGGCCGCACGCGCCGCCGTGCGCGCCAGCGTGATCGAGGGCACGTCTGCCAGTACGCGATCGGCCATCGTCAGCTCCCCGTTCCCGCGGGCGCGCCATCGCCGCCGTCGATCGTGGTGCTGGTGGTGACCGGCGTCGTCACCGTCTGATTGCTGGAGAGGTAGTCGGCGCCGAGCACGATCGTCGCGTCCACGCCGTCGGGCTGCGAGGTGGGCGTGCCGTAGGAGAAGTTGGCGAAGTACGGCTTGAGCTCGTCGATCGTCGACTTCGACGACGCGTCGAAGACGAACCCCTGCGACGACGCTTGCGGTTTGCCGTTGAGGTCGACCGAGGCAATGTTGTCGCCGAGGTACAGCAGCACCGAGATCGCCTGCTTGACCTTGGCCTCGGACCCCCGCGGGGCGACGAGGCGGATGGCGAGGCCATCCGCCGGCCGGGACATCGACCCGGGTGCAACGCTGGCGAAGACGAGGATCTCCTCGGCCCGGTCGAGGAGGGCGACGTCCTCGCCCTGCACGCCGGCGGTGTTCGGCGCGTACGTCCCGAGTGGCAGCCCGCGTGCGCCGACCGGACCGGAGAACAGGTGCGCGACGAGGTCGTCGAAGCTGGCGACGGCGGGTGCCGGGCTGGCCAGCGGCTTGCCCTCGCCGACGCCGGCGGCGACGCCGATCCACAACGCCTCGATGTCCGGCGTACGGCCCGCCTCGTCCACCGTCGACGATGTCGCCGTGAGCACCTGCACCGCCTCGGGCGCCGACATCGCCCGTTGACCGCGGTTGAACACCACGTTCGTCTTGCCGGCGGAGTCGCCGACGACCGTTCGCGGCAGGTCGACGTTGACGGGCGCCACCGGCAGCAGGACGCCGGCGGCCTTCGCCGGATCGTCGACCGCGAAGTAGTCGACGCTCATGCTCAGCGTCGACTCGACCGCCTGCACGAGGCCCGTACCCCCGTTCTGGGCGTACGCACCGACCAACGTCAGCCGATCGTCGCCGACACCCTGGGTCGAGTCGACGTTGACCGGGACGGAGACGATGCTCCCGCCGGACAGCGACGGCGCGAGCACGAACACCGACACGGAGGTGAGCCTGTTCGCCGCGTCGACCGTGGCGAACATCCCCGTCGGTGTGGTCGGCACAGGGTCGACCGGCAGCCCGGCGTCGGCGCGCTTCGCCGCGGTGTAGCGGCGGATGGCATCACTGCCGGTGACCACCAGGAGCACGGCGGCGATCACGACGACCACGGTCACGGCGAGCATCGTCAGGGTCCGCCGGCGGCGGAGTCCGGACAGCGCCGTCACGCGGCGACCCGGTACAGCCCGCTGCGGGCGATCACCTCGAGCACCGGCTCGGTGAGCAGGTAGTCGAGCGGTCGCCCGTCGCGGAAGCGGGCCCGCAGGTCCGTGCTCGACACCTCCAAGCGGGGCACCTCCACGCGCGTCCAGTCGAACCCCTCCGGCAGGACCACCGGCGCGCCCGGCCGGTCGACGACCACGAGCGATGACCGTGCGACCACTTCGTCGTGTCGCGCCCAGGTCGTGATCCCCGCTGCGGCGTCGTCGCCAACGATCGTGAACAGCTCCGCACCGGGGTGGTCGCGGTCCAGCGTGGCCAGGGTGTCGGCCGTGTAGCTCGGGCCGCCGTGGTCGATCTCCTGGCGCCCGGCGACCAGTCCTTCGACGTCGCGGACAGCGGCTTCGACCATCGCCAGACGCTCCTCAGCAGGGGTGATGCTCCTGCTGCCCTGCTTCTGCCACGGCACGTTGGCGACCATCAGGATGACACAGTCGAGCCGCAAGGCATGGCGCACGTTGACCGCTGTGACGAGGTGTCCGACGTGCGGAGGATCGTACGTGCCGCCGAACAGACCGATGCGGAGGGACACGGCCCGCAAGTGTAGGGGCGGGCACGGCCGGCGGGCCTCCACCGGCCCGCGGACCGTTTCGAATCTGATCCAGGAGGGAAGATGGCCACGTAAGAATGATGTGAGGATCCACGCTATTGCTGGGACCCGAACGCGCCGATGAAGTACAGTGGCTCGTCCCCCGAATCCGACCCCCCAGGATCAGGTTCACGCGACGCGCCGTCAGAGATCCGGCCTGCCGCGCATCTCTCTGTGCAGCGCAGTGTGCCGGACGTTGTGCCGCTCGACACCGTTGCGCCAGGAATGTCTCCCCGAACCACGAAGTTGAGAACGAGAACATGAACGATTCGATTGGTCTGTACCTGAATGATATCGGCAAGGTCTCCTTGTTGAACGCCGAGGAAGAGCGCGAGCTGTCCCGCGTGATCGAGGCAGGCCGCGACGCGGCTGCGCTCCTCGAGACCGGCGCAAAGGGCGCCGACCTGAAGGCTGCCGTCGCGGCCGCATCGTCTGCGAAGGACCGCTTCATCCGCTCCAACCTCCGCCTGGTCGTCTCGATCGCCCGCCGCTACCCGCTCCCCCAGGGCATGGACCTGCTCGACCTGATCCAGGAGGGCAACCTCGGTCTCGAGCACGCTGTCGACAAGTTCGACTGGCGGCGCGGGTTCAAGTTCTCCACCTACGCCACGTTCTGGATCCGCCAAGCCATCGGGCGGGCGCTCGACCAGAAGGCCAGCCTGATCCGCATCCCGGGTGACCGTTCGGCGAGCCTGCGCGCCGCGTTGCGCCAGGCGAGTGGCGACGGCGAGACGCTCGACGTCACGAACGCCGAACTGCACCGGCTGACCACCCCCGTCTCGCTCGACAAGACGATCGGCGACGACGGCGACGCCACCCTCGGTGACCTGATGGCCAACGGTGACGGCACCCCTGAGGACGCAGTGATGGCGATGGTCGACAGCGACCTGCTCGACGAGCTGCTCGGTACGCTCGACAAGCGCGCCCGCTACGCCGTCGAGGCCCGGTTCGGGTTGATCGACGGCGAGCGCAAGAGCTTCCGCGAGGTCGGGGAGAACCTCGGCGTCACGGCCGAGGCCGCGCGCCGGCTCGTCAGCCGCGCCGTCGCCGGGTTGCGCGAGGACGCGGTCCGCATCCTCGCCGCCTGATCGCCGCCGTCCGTCGGGCGACGTGCGCCTGACGGCGCTCCACACCGGTCTCATCAAACAACGGGCCGCCCGGACGGGCGGTCCGTTAGTGTTTTCCGTCGTGGCACAAGCCTGGACCCCATCCTCGTGGCAGGCATGTCCTGTCGAGCAGCAACCGGAGTGGCCCGACACGGGTGCGCTCGACAGGGCCCTCAAGCAGATCGCCTCGTATCCGCCGCTCGTGTTCGCGGGCGAGGCGCGCGCCTTGCAAGCCTCGCTCGGCCACGTCGCCGCAGGCAACGCGTTCCTCGTCCAGGCCGGCGACTGCGCCGAGAGCTTCGAGGAGTTCTCGGCGGTCAACATCCGCGAGAAGCTGCGCGTCATCCTGCAGATGGCCGTCGTGCTCACGTACTCGCTCGGCGTGCCGGTGGTGAAGGTCGGTCGGATCGCCGGCCAGTTCGCGAAGCCTCGCTCGGCGCCGTACGAGAAGGTGGGCGATCTCGAGCTGCCCAGCTTCCGTGGGCACATCGTCAACGACCCGACGGCCACCGAGGCGGCACGCACGCCGAACCCGGAGCGGCTCGTCCAGGCGTACCACCAATCCGCATCCACCTTGAACCTGGTGCGCGCCTTCACCAAGGGCGGTTTCGCCGACCTCAATCGCGTCCACGCGTGGACGCAGGAGTTCGTCGCCTCCAGCCCCGAAGGCCGGCGCTACGAGCAGCTGGCGGCCGAGATCGACCGGGCCATGCACTTCATGCGGGCCTGCGGCGTCG
>JBBQTN010000246.1:0-7519 GCA_038213195.1 Acidimicrobiales bacterium
GACCCGATGTACGACGTCGCCTACGTGCTGTCGCCGCTGAACCGCGAGGGCACCGACCTGCTCTCCAACCTGGTCGAGCGCGACGCGTTCTACCGTCGCTACGAGGAGGGCACGGGGATCGAGATCGACGACGAGGCGTGCCGCTACTACCAGTTGCTGTACGGCATGCGCTCGGCGGCGTTCTGGATGAGTGCCACCGGCTTGTTCGCGACCGGCCGCAACACCGACCTGCGCCTGGCGCGCACGGCCTGGTCGATCCCGGTGGTGCTCGATCAGGCCGCGCGGGCGCTCGGGTACTGACGGCGATGGCTGACGACCACGACCACCGAGCCGTCGTCTTCGGACCGGACGACGACGCGTTGCACATCGGGGCGATGAGCGACCGGTGGTGGGAGACGGAGACGGCCTGGTTCTCGTTCCACCACCCGCAGCGACGCCTCGGCGGATGGCTGTACACGATGGTCCGCCCCAACATCGGCACCGTGGCGGGCGGGGCGTGGGTGTGGGACGACACCGCCTGCCTGCCGTGGGAGGTCCTCTACAGCGCCAACTACACCGCGCTGCAACTCGCCGCTGACACCGATCTGCGCGACGTCACCCTGCCCACCGGCGTGTCGATCCGTGTCGTCGAGCCGACGCAGACGTACGCGCTCGGCTTCGACGGCGGCGAGCGGTTGCAGCTGCGCCTGCAGTTCGACGGGGTGATGCCGCCGGAACCGCTCGCCGCCGTCGGCTCGACGTTCGGGTCGGCGCACCACTTCGACCAGCTCGGGCGGGTCACAGGGCACGTTGTGGTCGGGGGCGAGCGGATCGACATCGACTGCCTGGGGATGCGCGATCGGACATGGGGTCCGCGCCCCGAGAACCGGCCACGCCAGGCTGCGTACGTCACCGGCGCGGCCACTCCTGACCACGCGTTCCTTGCGGTCACCAACACCACGCCCAGCCACGATCCGATCGCCTACGGCTTCCTGCGCCGCGACGGACGGACCGTCAGCCTCGCCGCCGGGGAGCGCACCGTGGTGCGCGACGAGCAGCGCGGCTGGGTCGAGCAGATCACGATCACCGCCACCGACCTCGAAGGGCGCGCCCTGCACGCGGTCGGCACGCCGGTCAGCCGGATGATTATCGACCGGCACACGTTCATCGACGTCAACAGCCTGATCCGCTGGGACATCGGCGGCGAGACGGCGTGGGGTGAGGACCAGGACATGTGGCCGGTGCACACCTTCGCTGCCACCCGCCGCGCCGGCACGTTCAACCGTTCCGGCGCGGGGTGTTGACATCGCCGAAGGTGGTTTCGAGATGAGCGCGGACATCGATCTGCGCCGTTACATCCGGCCTGGTGACACCGTCCTCGTCGGCCAGGCGACGTCGGAGCCGCGGTCGTTGGTCGAGGCGCTGATCGAGCAGCGTCACGCCCTGGCGCCGTTGCGGGTGTTCGTGGGCGCGTCGTTCACCGGACTGTTCGAACCCCGACACACCGACGCATTCGAGTTCGTCGGTCTGGGCGGGGTCGGCCGAACGTCGGCGTTGACGAAGGCCGGCGTCCTGTCGGTCCTGCCGGTCCACATCGGTTCCGTGCCGAGCTTGATCCGCGACGACCGGCTGCACGTCGACGTCGCGCTCGTCCAGGTCGGCGCGAGCGACCAGGACGGCCGGCACTCGCTCGGGCTCGTCGCCGACTACCACCAGGCGGCGATCGCCGGGGCGCGGTGCACGATCGCCGAGGTCAACGGTCGCGTGCCGTTCACCTACGGTGACACGATCGTGACCCCGGCGAAGCTCGCCGCAGTCGTGCACGACGACCGCCCGCTGGTGTGCGTCGAGCGCAGGGCCGCGCTCCCCGAGGACGAGCTGATCGCCGAGCTCATCGCCACGGTCGTTCCCGATCGGGCGACGATCCAGATCGGGGTGGGCGGTACGCCGGATGCTGTGCTCGCCCGTCTCGCCGACAAGCACGACCTCGGCGTGCACTCCGGGCTGATCAGCGACGCCGTGGTCGACCTGATCGAGGCCGGCGTCGTGACCAACCGCTACAAGGAGATCGACACCGGCACGACCGTCACGGGGGCGCTGTTCGGCACGGACCGCCTGTACGCGTGGGCCGACCGGAACAACTCCCTGTCGATGCAGGCGTTGAGCTACACCCACGACGCACGGGTGCTCGGCTCGCTCGGTTCGTTCTTCGCGATCAACTCGGCGATCGAGGTCGACCTGACCGGTCAGGTCAACGGCGAGTCGGCGGCCGGCCAGTACGTCGGGACCGTCGGCGGACAGGGTGCGTTCGCGAGGGCCGCGATGTCCTCGGCGTCGGGACGCTCGATCGTCGCGCTGCCCTCGACCGCGCGCGGCGGCACGCGTTCGCGGATCGTCCGCAGGCTCGACGAGGGGATCACGTCGTCCGCCCGTGCCGACGCGGACCTGATCGTGACCGAGCACGGCATCGCCGATCTGCGCGGCGCCTCGCTGGCGGAGCGGACCGAGCGCCTGCTCGCCATCGCCGACCCGCGCCACCGCGACGCGCTCCGCGCCGACGCAGTCCGGACGGCCTGAACCCGATCCCGTTCGACCTGGCGGAGGATCCGGAGATGCGGGTGGCGGCGGCCTCTTGCGCGCGATCCCCTGCGTCGAACACGTAGCGTGCGGATGCCGCTCGGACCGGGTCGACGATGCGTTGCGGTGACCGTCGGGCGTACTGAGACGCCGGCGCCGGCCGGCCCGTTGGTGCGAGGAGGGGTCGGAGATCAGCAGGCATCGTGACGCGGTGGGCACGACGCGCGGACGACGCCTCGCCGCGGCGCTGGGCGCGGCGGCAACGTGTGCCGTCGCGGCGTGCGGACTGTGCAGGCTCCGCGTCCGGGCGACGGTCGGGACGACGGCGACCGGGAGCATCGACGACGGCCTGTCGATGATCGGCGACTCGCTGACCGACGACTGCATCGCGGACCACGAGCGGGCGCTGGCCGCGGCGGGCTGGCCGAGATCGACGATCGACGCTCGCGGCGGCAGGGGTGTGGCGAGGAACGTGACCAGGAGCCGCCACACCGGTCTCAGGGTGGTCGACGCGATGAGGAGGTCGAGTGGCGACACCCGGCACTGGGTCGTCGCGCTCGGCACGAACGACGTCCGCGTCGTCGCGCCGGAGCGGTACGCGACGACCATCGCGAGGATGCTCGAGCGGATCGGCCCCGGCCATCGCGTGCTGTGGGTCAACATCCACCTGCCTCACGACGAGCAACGGCAGCTGGCCTGGAACACCGCCCTCGCCACGGCGGCGCTGGAACGGCCTGATCAGCTGCTCGTCTTCGACTGGGCGACCGCCGCCGCGGCGCACCCGGAATGGCTGGCACCCGACGGCATCCACCACACCGCGGCGGGGCACGCGGCGCGCTCGGCAGCCGTCGCGCAGGCCTCGCTGGCGCTGTCGGCGAAGCCCGCTCGGTCTGATGCGGCCGGTCGACGCCCGGTTGAGGAATGACTAACGTCCCGCATGACAAGTGGGGGGTCCGATGCAACAGCTGTCGGGTTTGGATGCGACGTTCCTGTACATGGAGTCGGCGACGAACTACGGCCACGTGGGTGGTCTGCAGATCTTCGCCAACCCGGTCGTCGAGCATCAACGGACGCCGGAGGAGGACGCGGCGAACACGGAGTACCTGTACGGGCTCGCCAGCTACACCCGCCGCCGGCTCGTGGAGGTGCCGTTCGGGCTGGACCACCCGTACTGGATCGAGGACCCGGACTTCGACCGCGAGTTCCACGAGCGCACGCTCGCCCTCCCATCGCCGGGCAACGATCGGCAGCTCGAGCAGGTGGTGTCGAGGCTCGCGTCGCGGCCGCTCGACCGGACGAAGCCGCTGTGGGAGGTGTACCGGATCGAGGGCGTCGACCGCGGTCGGAAGTTCGCCGTGTACTCGAAGACCCACCACTGCGCGATCGACGGCGCCAGCGGCACGCAGATCGTGCTGGCGTCGATGCAGACGGGACCTGAGCCCGTCAACCACCCGGCTCCGTCGAAGCGCTGGAAGCCGGACCGGGTGCCCTCGCAGGCGGAGATGCTCGGCCTCGGGGTGCGCGCCACAGCGCAGCGACCGATGCGCTTGATCGGCGCCCAGCGACGGGCGCTGACCCAGACGATCAACGGCTTCCGGCGTTCGAGCGGCGGCCCGCGGATCCGCGAGCGGGTCCCGGCGTTGCTCAACCAGATGCGCACACAGGCGCCGCGCACGGTCTTCAACCAGCGGATCAGCCAACACCGCCGCTTCGCGTTCGGCTCGACCTCGCTCGCCGACGCGCAGACGATCAAGAAGGCCGCGAACTGCACGGTCAACGACGTCGTGCTGGCGTTGTGCGGTGGGATGCTTCGCCAGTGGCTCGGCGCCCGCAACGAGCTGCCGGCGCAGCCGTTGATCGCGATGGTGCCGGTCTCGGTGCGCACCGAGGCCACCGCGAACGTCCCCGGCAACATGGTCTCGGGGATGGCGGCCGTCCTGCACACCGATGAGCCCGACCCGGTGACCCGGTTGGCCAAGATCCACGCCTCGATGACGGACCAGAAGATCATGCAGGCCGCGCTGCCGGTGCACGCCCAACTGGAGATGCTCAGCCACACCCCGGCGGCGGCGATGGAGCAAGCGATGCGGATGGTGTTCGGCACCCGGTTGAGCGAGCGGATGATGCCGTTCAACCTGACGATCTCCAATGTGCCCGGCCCGCAGATGCCCCTGTACCTCGACGGTGCCGAGCAGCTCGCCAGCTACCCGTACTCGACGATCACCGACGGGATGGCGCTGAACATCACCGTGTGCTCCTACAACGGCCATCTCGACTGGGGGATCGTCGTCGACCGCGACATCGTCCCCGATCCGTGGGCGATGTTCGACGGGATCGTCGCCGCCCAGGACGAGCTGCTGGAACGGCTCGCCGCCCCGGTGTCGGCGCGCAAGAGGTCCACCTCGCGACGCAGTTCGTGAGCGCCGCTCGTTCGCTGCGATTGCTCGTGACAAGCTGTCCCGCGAACGGTGCTGAGCGAGCGCCCGGGCCAGGCGCGAGAGCGGTCCACGATCGAGAAACGAGGAGTGGGCAACGATGCGGTGTGGAATGACCTTGTTCATCCAGGGCTACGAGGACTGGGACCGGTACCTGGCGCGCGAACGTGGCGAGGAGGTGCCCGACCTCGATCCGGAGCTCGACCGGCAACGCCTGTCCGGTGAGATCGAGACCGCGTTGATGGCCGACGAGCTCGGCTTCGATTCATTGTGGACGGTCGAGCACCACGTCAGCCCGTACACGATGATCCCCAACCCTGTGCAGTTGCTGACGTTCTTCGCTGGAGCGACGAAGCGGATGGACATGGGCACGATGGTCGTCGTGCTGCCGTGGCACCACCCGCTGCGTGTCGCCGAGGACATCACCCTGCTGCAGTACGCGTTGCGCGGTCGAACGCCGTACATCGGGTTCGGGCGCGGCGCGGCCCGGCGCGAGTTCCGTCAGCTGGGATTCGACATGAACGAGTCGAAGGACGTGTTCGCCGAGTCCATCGAGGTGATCAAGCGGGCGATCACGCAGGAGGTGTTCTCGTTCGAGGGTGAGCACTTCCAGTTCGAGAAGACGTCGATGCGGCCCCGCCCTCTCGATCCGGCGGCGCTGATCGATGCCTTCCACTTCTCCTGGGGGAGCCCGTCGTCCGCGCCGGTCGGTGCGGCCCACGGATTGAAGCCGCTGATCATCCCGCAGCGCCCGTGGGAGGAGTACCACGCCGACCTCGAGAGCTTCTCCCGCGCCAGGGCAGAGGCCGGGTTCGAACCGGCGCGGCCGCGGATCCACATGTGCGTCTACGTCGGCGAGAACGAGCAGGAGGCGTTCGACGGCGCCCACCGCTACATCCCCGAGTACTCGCAGAGCGCGCTGAACAACTACGAGCTGAACAGCAACCACTTCGCGACGACGAGGGGCTATGAGCACTACGCCGGCATGGCCGACCTCGTCACCTCTCAGGCGATGGGCGCTGCATACCTGGCCAACCACGTGTGGGGGACACCCGATGTCTGCGTCGAACGTCTGCGGTCGATCGCCGAGGCCTTCCATCCCGAGGAGTTCATGCTGGTCTTCCGGTACGGCTCGATGCCGCGTGACGTGGCCGAGAAGAGCATCGGGCTGTTCGCCACCGAGGTGCTCCCCGCGGTCCACGAGCTCGCGCTCGAAGCCCCGATCACCTACGACGGTGCGCTGACCGGCTGAGACGTGGTGGTCAGCGGGGGCGGGGCGCGCCTTCAGCCCACGGGCCGCCGTCGCACAGATCTCGACCTCCTCGTGAATCGTCCGTGACGGAACGTGTTGACGTCGTCGCCTCGTCCGATGCGGTCGTGAATCGTCGGTGACGAATCGGAGCTGGCATGGAGCGCCTCGCTGGAACGGCTCCCGAGGATGTGCCGGAGCGGTGTTCGTGGGTCTGCGAGTCGCCGCCCGGTGACCGCATCTCCGCTGGTCGCGATGCGGGTTCCGTGGGTCGGGTCGACAACTCGGCGTTGCGCAGGCCCCGAGGTGTCCAGCGCCAGGAAGCCGACTCGGCGCCGTGTACTGGCAGCGCCGCGGGCGCGACGCGCCAGGCCCGTGTGGCGCGGCGCCGTCGGCGAGGTCGGCGCCTCGGCCCGGTCGGTCGCACCGCGCCGTAGAAGGCGTGGTGTCGTCGAGGGCGTGGTGTGGGGGCAGGTGTGGGTGGCGCCGTGGGTGTCGTTGGAGGGGTGGCGGGCTGGTGTGGGTGATGCCGCTGGTGTGGGTGGCGGGCTGGTGTGGGTGGTTCCCTGTGTGTCGTGGGGTGGCGTGGGTGTTGGTGGCGCCGTGGGTGTCGTGGGGTGGGCGTGGGTGTTGGTGCGCCGTGGGTGGCGTTGGTGGTGTGGGTGTGGGTGGGTGGCCTCGGTGGCACGGTCCGCCGTGGCGCAGCGCCCGCAGGCCGTGGTGGCCTGAAGGTGGATGGCGTGGGTGGTCACGGGTTTCGTCACCGACGATTCACGACGCGAACGCTGCTGGGCAGGGCGACGCCGATCAGTCTCACTGGCGACCTGGCGACCTGGCGACCTGGCGACCTGGCGACCTGGCGACCTGGCGGACTGGCGGACTGGCGACCTGGCGACCTGGCGACCTGGCGACCTGGCGACCTGGCGACAGGGCGACGCGTCCGGCCCTTCGGGAGCCTGGACACCTTGCCGCGACCCCAGTTTGAGCGGCGAGACCCGCGCTGGCCAGGACCGGATCAACCCTGTGGCACCCTGCGACTACACCTGACGACATGAGCGTCATCGCCGATCCAGACCTCGCCCGCCTCGGGCCGACCCAACGCCCGTGCAGCTGGTGCGCCACCCAGATCCCCGTCTTGCACCGTCCCGGCCGACCACGGCTGTACTGCGCGCACGCCTGCCGCCAACGCGCCTACGAACACCGCCACGGCCTGCGCCACCAGCGAACGATCCGCACCCTGCCCGGCCAGACCGACCACGACGGCCGCAGCCCACGAGCA
>JBBQTN010000247.1:0-7487 GCA_038213195.1 Acidimicrobiales bacterium
GGCGAAGACGGACAAGATCGGCGACGGCAAGGTGTGGATCACCCCGGTCCGCAGCCTGACCCGGGTCCGCACGGGAGAGATGGACACCGAAGCGTTGTAAAACCAGCGCGATCAACCACGCGCAAGGGCCCCGCGGCAATCGTCGCGGGGCCCTTGCGCGTTCGCGTCGACGACCGATGTGGTGACGTGGTGATGGGTGGGCGCAGCCGGCCAGTTCACCGCTCATCCATCCCCCACGGGCGGCGCGGTCTCTGGTTGCGGTCAGAACGCCGATGAGTGGTGGCCGCACCAGCGGAGGCCACCATTCACCTCGACGGCCGGGCCGATCATTTCAGGAGCTCACCAACGAGCGCTTGATCCTCTCGCGGAGGTCGTCGTGCTCGCTCGGGTCGAGCTGGCCGCCGCTCTCGGCGGGCTGCACGTAGAACACGTCGACGACCTCGTGACCAAGCGTGGCGACCTTCGCCGAGCGGATGTCGGCGCCCCACCGCGACAGCGCCGAGGACAACCGGTAGAGCACGGCAGGTGCGTCCGGCGCACGCACGTCGATCATCGTCGTCGAGTCGCTGGCATCGTTGCTGATCAACACCTCCAGCCGAGGCGGGGTGGCGGCGACCGCGCGCCGGTGGGCGCGCTGGTACGTGCGGATCCGGGCCTCGATCCGAGCGTTGACGTCGATCCGGCCGATGAGCACGTCGACGAGGTCGTGGTGGATGCGCTCGAAGTTCGGCGCGCCGCCTGGCGAGGGGACGAGCTGGAACTCCTCGACGGCGATCGCGTCGAGGCTCGTCCACACGTCGGCGCTGAGCACGTCCACGCCGTGCATCGCCAGCGTCCCCGCGACCCTGGCGAACAGGCCGGGCTGGTCCGTCGTCGCGACCCGCAGCAGGAAGAAGTCGCCGACCTGCTCGTGCTCGGTGTGCAGCAGGCCGTCCTGGCGCACGCGGTTGACGAGCTCGGCGAAGCGCGCCCCGACGTCATGGACAACCGTGCGGCGCGGCTCGCCGCGGAAGTGCTCGCTGACAACGGCGACGAGCTGATCGACCATCGTCTCCTTCCACGCCGACCACGCAGAAGGTCCCGTCGCCAGGCTGTCCGCCTCGGTGAGGGCGTGCAGCAGCTCCAGCCGTAGCGGATCGCCAACCGCGTTGGCGACGTTGGCGGCCGTGCGCGGATCACCCAGATCGCGGCGCATCGCCGTCTCCGGCAGCAACAGGTGGTGCTGCACCAGCGACATGATCACCGCCGCGTCCTCGACCGAGAAGCCCATCCGCGGCAGGATCCGCTCGACGAGGCCGAGGCCGACCTCGGTGTGGTCACCCGGATAGCCCTTGCCGATGTCGTGCAGCAGTGCGCCGACCAGCAGGAGATCCGGCCGGGCGACGTCGCGGACCAGCTCCGTGGCGTTGGCCACCGTCTTCAGCAGGTGGCGATCGACGGTGTAGGTGTGGAACGCGTTGCGCTGCGGGAGGCTGCGCACGTGGCGCCACTCCGGCAGGAACAGGCTGAACAGGTCGTACTGCTCGAGCGCCTCGACGGTCGCCACCATCTGCTGGCCGGAGCCGAGCAGGCTGACGAAGGCGCGTCGGGTGCGCTCGGTCCAGCGCTCGCCGGCATCGCCGACGTTGGCCGACAGCGTCAGCAGCGCGTGACGGCTGAGCGGCGCGCCGACCCGCGCCGCCGCCGCGGCGACCCGGAACACGAGCGATTGGTCGGCGAAGTCGGCGAGCGGCGAGACGTCGACCTCGTCACCGACGATCTCCACACCGGGGATCGGGTCGGGCAGCTTGCGCGCCCCGACCACCCGCGGCGAGCGCGTGATCAATCGCTCGACACGCCGCCAGAAGCGACCGCTGGCCCAGTCGATCGCCCGCGCCGAGCCCGACAGCCGGCGCATGAACACGTCCGCGTCGGCGAACCCCATCGCCTCGGCGACGGCATCCTGGTCCTCGAGCAGGAGCACGTTGGTGTTGCGGCCGGTCACCCGGTGCAGCTCGCAGCGCGCCGTCAGCAGCATCTCGGCCGGCGCAGCGAGCTCGTCCATGGGGCTCTCCAGGGCGGCCACGATCTCGTCGCGCTCGACGGCCAGTGCCCAGCGCAGCACGTCGTGATCGCGCAGGCCGCCGCGCCCGTCCTTGAGGTCCGGCTCGAGCAGCGACGCCACCTCGCCGAAGTGGGCCCACCGCTCCTGACTCACCCCGTACAGCTTCTGCAACCAGTGGTTGGATCGCTTGCGCCACTGCTCACGTGCGTCGTGCTGGACCTGGCCCGCCTGCGCCGGGTCGCCGGCGAGGCAACGCACCCGCAGGATCGACGTCGCGGTGACGAGGTCGTCGTCTGCCAAAGCGAGCAGGCTCTTCACGGAGTGCGCGGCCGGGCTGAGCTTCACGCCGCCGTCCCACAGCGGGTACCACAGGCCCTCGGCCACCTCGCGCACGCGCCCATCGGCGGTCTTCGCGGGGTACAGCAGCACGACGTCGATGTCGCTGCCGGGCGCGAGCGCACTGCCCGCATAGCCGCCGGTGGCCATCAGCGACCAGCCCTGCGGCAGGTCGACGGCGAGCCGATCGAACCACGCGTCCGCCTGCCTGGCCAGTCGGCGGGCGAGGCTGCGCCCGGCGAGGTCGGGACGCGAGACGAGATCCGCGCGTGAGCGCTTGATCTCCTGTCCGACGAGGCGGGCGATCACCATCAGGGCGATTCTCGCAGGTCATCTTGCACGGATCACCCTCGATGAGCGCCGCTTCACGCGTGCGAAACAATCGAGGCGTGAGATCGGACTTCACGATCCGTCCGCGCCCGCGCGCGACCCGCGCGGGCAAGTCGCCTTTCGAGGGCGGGCAGCCGCCCACCGAGCGGTTCACAGCCCGTTCACAAGGGACGAACACCCGCGAAATCGGGGAGTCCTACCATCGCCGCAATGGCCGGCCCCGCTCCTGCTCTGAGCCACCTGGCGGACTCGCCCCCCACGGTTCGTCTCGGCTCGCAGGAGCGGGCCGTGCTGTCCGTGCTGATCTCCAACCAGCATCGCGTGATCAGCCGCGGCGAGCTGTCGAAGCTCGCAGGGCTGGAAGGATTGAGCGAGCGCCGCTGCGACTCGGTGCTCGTCCAGATCCGCCGTTACCTCGGCTCCGAGTCCGTCACCACCGTGCGCGGGCGAGGCTGGCGGCTATCGGCGAGCCACCTCGACGCGTCCAGAGCCGCGCTCGCCGACGACCGCTGACACCGGCCGGGTCGGACCGTTCACAGGAACCTGCCGGTCCACACGAGCGCCCCCAACGAGGCGATGGTCATCAGGATCAGCGCGATCGCGAGGAACCACACGACCAGGTCACGCTGCTGCGTGGTGTGGCCGACGACGCCGCTGATCGAGTGGTAGACGGTGTTCAGCTCGGAGATGTTGGCAGCGTCGAACGACTGCCCGCCGCTGATCCGCGCGATCTGCTGCATCGCGTTCGAGTCCGGCGGGACCGGGATCGTCTCGCCCCGGATCACCACGGTCCCGGTCTCGGTGCCGTAGGTGATCGTCGACACCGGCACCTTGTCGTCAGCGGCGTGCTGGGCGGCGACCGCCGGGTCCTCGCCGACCGTCGTGCCGCCGTCGGACAGCAGCACGATCGTCGCCGAGAGCGACGCGTCGTCCGCGGCTGCCCGGGTCGTCGTCGAGCGCACGTCCGAACCGGCAGCCGCCTTCGCGGTGGCGACCGCTTCGAGCGCGGCCTCGATCGCGTCGCCCGCCGCTGTGCCCGCGCCGAGCTGCAGCGCCTTGATCGCGGCGACCACGGAGGCGTGGTCCGTCGTCGGGTTGACGAGCACGGAGGCGCTGCTCGAGAACGCGACCAGACCGACCTCGAAGCCGCTCGGCAGGTCGGAGACGAACGCGCTGCCCGCGCTGATCGCGGCCTTCAGCCGGGTGGGGGCGACATCCGTGGCCGACATCGACGCCGAGACGTCGACGACGAGCATCACGATCGCGGTCTTCCTGGCGACGTCGACCTGGTGCACCGGTCGGGCCAGTCCGAAGACGGACACGATCATCGCCAGGGCGACGACGGCCGCAGGGAGGTGGCGGCGCCACCCCGGCCGCTTCGGAGCGACCGAGCCGAGCAGATCGAGGTTGGTGAAGCGCACCGCGTAGTGACGGCGCCGGCGCTGCATCACCACGTAGAGCGCGGCGAGCGCGGCGACCGCGAGCAGCAGCCAGAACGCTGCAGGTCGGAGGAACGTCATCGCCGGATCATCCCGTGGTGGCGGCGGGCGAACACGACCAGGTCGCGCATCCAGTCGCGGTCCGTCGAGAGTTGCAGGTGCGCTGCGCCGGCGGCGCGGATCGCGTCGGCGTTCTCACGGCGACGCTGGGTCGCGGCCGTTGCGAAACGGGCGCGCAGCTTCGGGTCGGCCGTCTGGACCTCGAGCCGGCGGCCGCTCTCTGGGTCGTGGAGGGTCAGCAGCCCGACTGCCGGCAGCTCCCATTCGCGCGGATCGGTGACCTCGGCGACGATCACCTCGTGGCGGGCGGCGGCCATCCGCAACTCGCCAGGCCACGGACCCCGATCGATCAGGTCGGAGATCACGACCATCCTGCCCCTGCCGTGCGCAGCGGAACGCGCCGTGCGGATCGCGCCGGAGAGGGACGCGCTGCGCTCTGCGGCTCGCGGTCGCTGCTCGAGCCGGCGCAGCAGTTGCATCACCGCGTCACGGCCGCCGCGCGGCGGCGCGATCTGCACGCCACCGCCGTCGAAGACCACGGCGGCGGTGCGGTCGCCGGCCCTCGCTCCGAGCAGCCCGAACGCCGCTGCAGCGGTGATCGCGAGGTCGCGCTTCTCCCACATCGCCGTTCCGAAGTCGAGGCTCGCGCTGGCATCGACCACCAGCCACGTCTCCAGCTCACGCTCGGCGATCGTGTCGCGCACCGATACCTCGTTCGAGCGGGCGGTCAGGCTCCAGTCGATCCGCCGTGCATCGTCGCCGGGCATGTAGGCGCGTCCCTCACCCGCCTCGCTCCCAGCCCCACGGAGCATGGCCTGGTGGTCGCCGTGGAGCATCCCGTCGAGCTTCCGGGTGATCACGAGCTCGAGCTGGCGGAGGTTGGTCTCGCGGCGCACGACCTCCGCGGTGGCGCGGGGCGCGGTGCTCATCGAGCCACCGCCTGCGGCGGGGTGGGGATGAGCGGCCCGGCGCGGCGCGGCGCGGGGTCGCAGCGACGCGTGATCCGCGGGCTGCGCCCACGCCGGATGTCTCGCTCGCTGCGCCCACTCATGCGATGATTGCCGGCGTCATCGGGTTCGTCATCGGGTTGGCCGCCGTCTCGCTCTGCGTGGGTGCGATCTGCGGCGCCCACACGGTGGACAGCACGCGGGCGACGATGTGGTCGGCGGTGACGTCGGCGGCCATCGCCTCGTACGACAGGACCAGACGGTGGCGCAGGACGTCGGGAGCGACGTCGAACACGTCCCGCGGCAGGACGTAGGTCCGCCGGCGCATCATCGCCAGCGCGCGCGATGCGGCGACGAGGCCGAGCGTCGCCCTCGGGCTGACGCCGAACGAGATGTACGGCGCCAGCTCTGGCAGGTTCGCCTCCGCGGGGCGGCGGGTGGCGGCAACGATCCTGACGGCATAGTCGACGACCGCGTCGTGCACGAACACCGCGCGCGCCGCGATCTGGAGGTCACGCCACTCGTCGGCGGACAGGACAGGGTTCGCCGTCGGGATGGTGACGCTGACGCGGCGGACGATCTCGGCCTCCTCCCGATCGCTGGGGTAGCCGATCAGCACCTTCATCATGAAGCGGTCGCGCTGGGCCTCCGGCAATGGGTAGACGCCCTCGCTCTCGATCGGGTTCTGGGTGGCGAGCACGATGAACGGCGAGGGGACGGCGTACGACCTCCCGCCGATCGACACCTGCTGCTCTGCCATCACCTCGAGCAACGCCGACTGCACCTTCGGCGAGGCGCGGTTGATCTCGTCGGCGAGCACGACGTTGGCGAACACCGGGCCGGTCTCGACGTCGAACTGCTCACGCGACGGCCGGTAGATGCGCGTACCGATGAGGTCCGCAGGCACGAGGTCGGGCGTGAACTGGATCCGCGAGAACGATCCGCCGAGCACGGTCGCCACGGTCTTCGCGGCGAGCGTCTTGGCCAGACCGGGCGGCCCTTCGAGCAGGCAGTGCCCGCCGGCGACGGCGCACACGAGCAGCCGTTCGATCATCGCATCCTGACCGACGACGACGTGCTTCACCTCGAACAGGGCCCGTTCGAGGACCTCGTCCGAGGTCGGCTGGCGGGGGCTGTGTTCGGTCATCGGGCTCCGATCGGGTTTCGAGGCGGTGCGTGGCGACCCTGCGGACGCCGGAACGACACTACGGTGCCAGTGCCGGGTGAAGACTTCGTCTCCCCAGGTCGAGAACCTGGTGAGACGTCAGCCCGCGTGCGGTCGAGGTGGGCGCGCCCTGCGCCAGCATCT
Source organism: Acidimicrobiales bacterium (assembly GCA_038213195.1). Taxonomy (GTDB): domain Bacteria; phylum Actinomycetota; class Acidimicrobiia; order Acidimicrobiales; family Ilumatobacteraceae; genus JAODBQ01. Next base: position 6,466 of record JBBQTN010000247.1, read on the forward strand.
GGCACGAATCGCGCCCACCCGGCCCGGCACACCGCCACAGTGGGCGCGCCCTGCGCCAGCATCTGGCACGAATCGCGCCCACCCGGCCCGGCACCACCACAGTGGGCGCGCCCTGCGCCAGCATCTCGCACGAATCGCGCCCACCCGGCCGTCCACCGCCGCGAGGCGGGCGGCTCAGCTGGCGAGGAGGGGCATCACCTCGTGAGCGATGTCGGTGAGGACCTGTTCCTTGGCCTCCAGCGAGGGCAGCACGACGACCTGATCGAGGCCGGCCTCGTCGAGCTCGCGCAGGGTCGCGGCGAGCTGGTCGGCTGTGCCGATCAGGCAGGTCGCCTCGAGCAGCTGCTTGGTGACGAAGCGCTCCTCCTCCGGGATCACCCAGCAGTTGTGGCCCCGATGGATCCGCATGTGCAGCCGGTCCGCCGGCACCTCGGCGAGCATCGCCGTGTACTCGTCCCACACCTCGGCGACGTGGGCCGGAGGGCGGCGCCCGTACTGGCGCCACTGCTCGTAGACGTAGTGCAGCGAGGCCATCGCCATCGCCCCGGCCTCGCGCTTGACGCGATCGCTGTCGGTCGCCTCGCCAGGATCGAGCACCACCATCGTCGTCAGCGAGGCGACCTTGAACGTCGCCCTGTCGATCGTGCGACCAGCCGCGGACGCCGCCTCGGCGAGCCGCTGCCGAGCGCCGCGCACCGCTCCCGGCTGCGGCGGCAGCGATGTGATCAGGCCGTCGCCGTGGCGCGCCGCGAGCGTCAGCGCCCGCGGTCCGAACGCCGAGACGTGCATCGGGATCCGGGGCGTGAACGCGACGAACCCGGTCTCCGGCATCAGGTGCCGCGTCGGTGCCGTGGCGCCGCGCCAGCGAACCTCGGCCTCCTCGCCGTCGAGCAGCCTGCGCAACGTGGCGAGGTGGTCGTCGAACTCGGCGATCGGGATCGGCTTGTGCCCCATGATCCGCATCGCCGTGTTGCCGGTGCCGATCCCGCAGAACACGCGACCGGGCGCGATCCGGTTGATCG
>JBBQTN010000248.1:0-7436 GCA_038213195.1 Acidimicrobiales bacterium
GGCCGACCTGATGTTCGCCCAGAAGATGATCCCTCATCATCAACAAGCGTTGGCGATGGCCGCCCTCGCCACCGCCCCCAAGGCTGCGGCAAGCCTCAAGGTCCAGGATCTGGCCAAGCGCATCAGCGCCGCTCAGACCCCTGAGATCCAGAAGATGCAGGGATGGTTGAACCAATGGGGAGCCACCGCGACGACCACCGCCGGCCACGACATGAACGGTTCGACGCCGATGGCGAGCACCATGGACACCACCATGGGCACAACAATGGGTACGACGATGGGCGAGATGGGCGGATCCGATGGGATGATGACCGACGCCGACATGCAAGCGCTCGCAGCGGCCACCGGTCCGGCGTTCGACCAGCTGTGGTTGAAGGGGATGATCGCCCACCATCAGGGGGCAATCACGATGGCCAAGACGGAACAGCAGTCGGGCCTGAACTCGGAGGCGATGGCCCTGGCCGACAGCATCGTCACCAGCCAGGCCCGCGAAGTGACCGAGATGCAGCAGCTGCTCAACGCAGGGTAGCAGAGCGTACCCCTGCGGAGTTTGTCCGATATCGAGGCGTAACTACGTTTCCGGGACGCGCGAGAAGTAGGCGCCGGGTGCGACCCCCAGGGTGCGTCGGAAGGCAGCGACGCAGGCGCTCGGTGTTGCGTAGCCGACGTGACGGGCGACCTGCGCGACGCGTTGTCCCGATCCAAGCGCGGCGAGCGACGCGCCGATTCTCATTCGCGTCCGCCACTGTGAGAAGCCCAGTCCCGTGTCGCGTTCGAAGATTCGCGCCAGTGTCCGTCCGCTCGCTCCGACGTGTCGACCCCACTGCGCGAGCGAGCGATCGTCGGCTGGATCGTGTTGGAGTGCCGTCGCCACGGTCGCGGCGCGCACGTCGATCGGATTGGGAACATCGAGTCGGGCAACGTGCAACGGTCGCAGGAGGTCGAACAACACTGCCTCGACGCGCCGCCTCGGGCGCGGCGCCAGGTGGGTGCGGAGATGCTCGACGAGATGTCCAAGCAACCCCGATGTGTCGACAACTGTCGGGTCCATCCAGCGAATCGGGCATTGGTCCGGGTCGAAATAAACGGCCACCATCGTGGTCGCGCCCTCGGCGAGCACATCGTGTGGCACACCTGCCGGGATCCACAGCGCCCGTGAGCGTGCCACGACCCACACACCGTCATCGATACCCATCGTCAACAGGCCGTGCACCGCGAACGTCAGTTGATGACTGCGATGACGGTGAGTGTCGAACCGTTCTCTGGCGATCATGTCGAGTGTGCACAGCACGATCGCGGCTGGACCCGTGTTGTCGTTCTGGCGACACCGATTGTCAACGTAACTCGTCGACGACACACGTCGTGCGGCTTAGCGTGCAGACATGAACCAAGCCCACATGGAGCTTCTCGTCTCGGAGGACTGGCGCAACCTGCTCAACGATCACGTCTTGCCGTTCGCGTTCGGTCCGGCATCTCCCGCCGACTTGGGCTCCGACGTCATCGAGATCGGTCCCGGCCCCGGTCTGACCACCGACCTGCTTCACGACACGTTCGCCAAGCTGACCGCGATCGAGCTTGACCCACAGCTGGCGGCAGAGTTGTCGGTCCGGCTGGCTGGTACGAACATTGAAGTCGTCGAGGCCGACGCGACGGCGATGCCGTTCCAGTCCGGCCGCTTCACGGGTGCGATGATGTTCACGATGTTCCACCACGTCCCGACGGTGGAGCTCCAAGACCGTCTGTTGAGCGAGGTATTGCGGGTCCTCGAGCCTGGCGGGCTGCTCGTTGCCAGCGACAGCGTTGCGAGCGACAACTTGGCCGCGCTACATACCGACGACGTCTACAACCCCGTCGATCCCGAGACGCTGAGCGCGCGGCTGTGCAGCATCGGCTTCGTCGACATCGACGTCGAATCGAACGGCTTCGGATGGAGATGTCACGCTCACCGGCCTCCGGCGGCGAAAGAGCAACCGACGTCGAGTTGAACGCCTCGTCGACCGGGAGGTCGAAACCAGGTCATCGGTTGCTGCGCCTCCGGCGAGGCCGGACCCGGATTGCTCCGACACAGCGTCGTAGGTAGAGTCACGGATGTCATGCAACTGCAACATTGCCGGCCAGTCCGACGCGCCCTCGCACGCCTGGTGGTACTCGTCGCGTTGCTCGGCCCAGCGATGACCCATTCGGCAGTCGCTGCCGAGGGTGGCCAGACGGCGGCGCAGGTGGCCGACGAGATCGTCGCGATACAGGCTCAGGCTGACGACGTTGCCGCCGAATGGGTGCAACGCGACGATGACGCCAAACAACTCGCCGTCGACGTGGCCAACGCCGAACTGGCGGTGGGTGACGCGACGGCGACGGTCGGGGCGATGGAAGCGACGCTGACGAAACTGGCGGTCGACCGGTACACCGGGAGCAACACGACATCGATCCTGCCGTTCTCCAACGAGATCATGTCGACGTTGCAGCGAAGCGCCCTCTCCAACTTCGCGTCGGACAGCGGCACCGCAGACCTCGACGCCTACCAGGCAGCCGAGACCGACCTCCAGCACAAACAGGAGGCGCTGAACACGCTGCAGCGCCAGAACGCAGCCGCCCTGTCCAAGCTCACCGACACCCAGGCAACGTTGGACACCAAGCTGGCCGACCTGCAAAACCTCGAGGTTCAACTCAAAGACCAGGAAGTGAAACGCGCCTACGAGGCGAAGCTGGCAGAGCTGCGCGCCAAACAGGCAGCCGCGGCCAACGCAGCGCGAGCGACACTCGAAGCACAACCACCCGCAACCACCGCAGCGCGAGGCGGCGCCCCCGCCGCCGTCCCGGCGTTGCGTCCGGCCAACGCCCCCGCACCGGCGGTCACCTCGCCGTCGGTGACGAGACCGGGCCTCACGACCCCTGCGGCGCCAAACACCAAGAAACCGGCTCCAGCTGCGGATCCGACAACACCGTCACCGACAACACCGTCACCCACAACACCGTCACCGACAACACCGAAGGCTGCGCCTTCGACAACAACACCCAAAGAAGCGCCGGCAACCCCGTCGGTTCCAACACCTGCACCGCAAGCGGCGATCGGTGGGCTCGTCTGCCCCGTCGCCGGCCCCAACGCGTTCGGTGATTCATGGGGTGACCCCCGTCCCGGAGGTCGCCACCATGAGGGCGTCGACATGATGAGCCCGCAAGGAACCCCGCTCGTCGCGGTCATCGACGGGACGGCGACAATGAAGACGAACGCCTTGGGCGGGAACACCGTGGGACTCAAGGGCAGCGACGGGAACTACTACTACTACGCACACCTCAGCGGATGGGAAGGCTCCAGTCGCACGGTCAGCCAAGGTGAAGTGATCGGTTACGTCGGTCACACCGGTGACACCTCCGCCAATCACCTGCACTTTGGGATCTACGCCGGCGGCGGCCCCGCTATCAACCCATACCCCGTCGTGCGCCGAGTCTGCTGATACCACGGGCCCGGGGTCCAACGCCATCACTGCTGACGGACTGACCACGAGCAAGCGAACGGACGCGGGTTGCTCGTTCTTCATGCGTAGTCGTGCCGCTCGACCGCGGCCGCGGCGACGACTGCCGCCGCGGTGGCGTGGACGTACGCGGGATCCGTGTCGGGTTCGTCAGCCGGCTGGCGTTCACCGACCACGAGCACATCCTCGACTTCCCGGCCGGGCTCACCCCACCACAAGCCGACGACAGCGGCGGCGTCTCGGTGCGGATGGGGCGCGGCGCATTGCAGGTCACCGTCACGAGACCCGCTAGAGAGAGGGGGGCACGTACCGCCCGGGTCGGCGGACCATGCCGTGGCGCACGCCCAAATGCGTCGGCTGGTCTGAGCATCGTGCCCGCCTTTTCGGGCGTCTCGGCCCCAGGCCGGCTGACGCGCTGAGTTGGAACCGTTGCGAAGCGGCCCCGTGGCATTGAGCGAGCACAGGCCCTGAGGTGTCGCACCATTCACGAGTCGATCCGCCTCTTCGAGAGCCGCGCCGCAGGCGCCTCCTTATGATTCCTCCGGCCCGGAGGTTGTCCACAGGTCCTGGGTCGCGCGGCGGAGTTAAGTCTCTTCTTGAAAGAGAGCGGTTCAGGGTTGCTGTCGCGCGTGTAGAGAACGGGAAGGATCTCCCCTTCGGAGACACGACTTCGAGGGCCGAACGCGGCTCACGCGTCGCAGTTTGCTGCCAGACGCGCGAAGGAGCTGGCCGTGGTCGGCCAGCTCCTTCGAAGACAGTTCTCGTTGCCTGGGAGGGCGTCAGGCGGGCCGCTGGGCGGCCGCAGTGGTGTGTAGCCCACCACTGGGCGTCACTCGTTCTTGCGGACGGTCATCCACATCTCGGCGAAGCTGTTGAAGGCGCTCTCGTAAAACTCGGCCGGCTGACCTGCGAACTCCTCGACGACCTGGCGGCGACCGTCCTCGAAGTCCACGACCGAGGCCAACCGGGCGATCGCAGCGCCGAAGTTCTCGGCGTGCTCCAAACGGGTCGGGGTTGACGGCCGAGCATCGTTGGGCTGCGGCCGACGTGGTGTGTGCCGGCCGGGTTGTCGGCGGCGATCACGGGTGCGTCGTGCAGCGTTCGCGAGGCGTTGCACGTCGAGCTTGGTCCGCCACGGCTCGGGCAGCTCGAAGCGGGTCATGTTGCTCATCCCGACGACCATGCCGTTGTCGATCCGGTTGCGATGCTGGACAGTGACCCACCCTGCCCGCTTCGCTGCGGCGACGTGATGACAGACCGTCGAGGCGGCGAGACCGAGGCGTTCAGCGACGGTCGCTTGGGCGATCCACACGTCGTCGTGGCGGTTTCCGGACTGCCGAGAGAAGACCATCAACACCGACGCTGTAGTGCGGTGCAGCTCACCGGCAGCGACCGCGTCGTAGACGCATCGCTGCCATTCGCCCTGGGCGGTGTTCGACTGTGACCGATGCGGGTGTGCGGTCCACTGCCGCTTGTAGATCGGCGGCCAGACCCCGTTGCGGTTCGGGCAACGAGTCGATCGATCGCTGGTGGCCGCTGTCGCCTGGTAGGCGTTGCGCGGCGCGCTCGTGCCGGCGCTCTGCCCTACAGGAGAGGCCGGCGCGGGCGGCGGCGCGGGCGGCGGCGGCGGCACGTGGCCGTGCCGGGTGGTTGAGTTCGGGGGCATGGCGGTTGATGCCGGGAGCCGTGAGCAGGCGCGACGAAGCAACGAGTGCATTGCACGCCGTCTCCACAGCAGGTACCATCACCGACAGTTTCTAGGTGTGGGTGATGATCTCCGCAGTTTGAAGAGGCCTCCGGTTGGCGCCGGGGGCTCTTCGTTTTTCGGCTAGGTGTCGGCAATCCCTCCTTCCGCAAACCGCAAGGCAGGACGACCGGACGGACACCGCGAGGTGCGCCAGCGTGCCGTTCGCAGCGTCAAGCCGCAGGAGGATGCTCTCCAGCTCCCGGGGATGGGCCCGCAGACCGTTGGGCTGTGCAGCCCAATCGTCGAGATCCTCGTCAGTCCGGCTCTCGGACTACCGCGACCTCCCAACCCGCAGCGCAGGAGGCAAAGTTCTGCGTGGTTGTCGTCGAATTCCAGGATCAACCCGGTCCGGGACTGGCCACCGTTCGTCAACAGCTCTTCAAGCCCGTCGATCGCCTGCAGCCGGCGCACTGAGCGGGTGCACTTCGCCCCGCTCAGCCCGTCACGTCGCGCCCGCGCGTTCGCCGCAGACATCGCCGAGCCGTTGACCTTGGGCCTCCAACGGACAGGCGCCACGTCCCTTCCAGAACGGATCTCGAGGCCCGCGGACACCACCGCCGACCCCGGCCGACCGTCCTCTGGGGTCGTGGTGCGCAAATCCCATTGCACACCTACTTGCACACCTGGCGTGCAAACGGGCTGTCCTTCGCTCGGAATCACCCACTCTGAGCTGGGGTTTTGCGGTGGGGCTACACAGAATCGAACTGTGGACCTCATCCTTATCCGCGATGCGCCATTCGGGCAGCTGCACGTTGATGCCTGCGCAGCCTTGAATGGAGTCACTGTGGTTCTGCGTGGCCGGTAGCGAGGGGCACGCCGATGGGTCGGCGTCTCCCGTCTCGTCGCCACCTGGGTGCCGCAAAATGTCGACTCCGTCGTCGGCGTGCCTAGAACGTGCCTAGAACAGCGCACAACAGAGTCGAACAATTGCGATCAACAACGACTGAGCCTCGCCGAAATCCCTACGTCTAGCTGGGGTAACGCTGCTCAGGGGCTTGGCTGCTCCGACACTCGACCAGCTTCCCAAGCTGAGAACGCGGGTTCGATTCCCGTCACCCGCTCCAGACGAAGTTCCAGCTCAGCGGCTTTTCCTCCTTTCTCAGCGCACCGGCAAGATGCACCGATCCGAAGTCGGCGATGGGGGGTGTCCCAGGTGTCAGGGCGTGCGCACGTGAGGGGGCGACTGGATTCGCTGCTGCTCGGTCGGCGGCAGCACGTCGAGGCGGTGGTTGAGCAGTGGGTCCATCCTGGGGGTTGACCGCACGTGAATCCAGAAATCTCGGCGTGCTCGCAGGCTTCCTGCCGGGCTCGCGGTAGCCCGCTACGGGGTCGTTGCGGCGGGTCGCTCAGAAGCGGCGATCGTTCGTCTTCTTCGGTGGTGCCTTGAAGGGCGCCTCGACGAGCTCGTCGAACCGGGCGTCGTCGGGCTGCTTGAGGTCGTTGAGGTGCTGGAGATAGGTCTTCAGGGCGCCGCGAGCCCGCGTGACGTGGTCGCCTTTGGCGCCCACTGACCGGGCGAGTGCGTCCTTGGCCCTGACAACGCGGTCGCGCCGGATGGCCTTCTCCGCCTCGGAGATCGCGCGGGTGGGCTTGTCCTTGCCGGCGGTGCGTCGCGCTTCGAGTTCCTGGAGCGGTGTGAGCTTGTTGGGGGTCGCCATCAACTGTCCTTCGGATCGGTGCATCGGAACATACCGGCCAGGTCCGGCGATCACGCTGGACGGACCGCCGCCTGGTTTCGCCCTTCGCGTGCTCTGGACGAACCGATGATTGTCGATGAGTAGGCGCTGCTGCCGCCATCGCGGTCAGTGGTCAGCCACGTCAGCTCTGTCGATCGCGGCGTTCACGGTCGGCATCATTGAGGTCGCGCAAGCGATCGAGCGGCGGGCCCGGTGAGCAGCACCACCCCATCGGGCCCCTTTCGCCAATGGCACCAACCGCACGGCCAGGCCTGGCCGTGAGGTCACGCTCGCGGCAATGCGCAGATGTGGGCATCGGTGCCAGACGCGGATCCGAGCGAGGTCGTCGAGTACTTGGTCCAATCGTCCCGCTGCGCCCTCGCCGACGACTGGGGACAGATACCACCGGCGGGGTGCGGTGACGTGCAGGTCGTCAGGCGAGGGGTGCGTAGCCTTCCTGCTGGAGCACGGAGGCGATCAGGTCGTTGCCGGATTGTGACGGGTGGGTGTAGTCGTTGCCGAGGAGGCCTCCTGAGGGTT
>JBBQTN010000249.1:0-7432 GCA_038213195.1 Acidimicrobiales bacterium
TGGACCGATGGGCGCGAGGTGGGCTCGCCACACCAACACGGCCACCAGGACTGTCACCAGCACAAACAACGTCCAAAACAGCAACGACGGGCCGCCCACCTCGGTACCGCCGCCTGCGCCGTCTGCGCCCAAATCATCGTCAATCATTAGCTCCCCTCTCCTACAGGCCGAGTTCGTCGGCTAGTTCGTTCGAGGCCTCCAGATGCCCGCGTGCCGCGAGCGCTCGTGCGGTCTGTTGCACACGATTGAGCAACGTCTCATCCTGCGCGGCAACCCGCGCCGCTGCCGACAACAAGCAGTCCGCTCCGGACACCCACATCGACGGGCGCACCTGGCGCACAACGTGCGCGTAGGGAACCGTCGCGGCGAGGCGGCACAGCTCGTCAACCATCTGCTCGGCACGCACCGCCCGATGCGCCCCAGGAGCGGCCAACCACAGTTCGCTCAACGCCAGCGCGGCCTCGGCGATCTCGGTTTCTGCGGCGCGACGCGCTGGGACATCGGCCGGGAAGTCATCGACCCAACCCCACGGCGACGAAGCGGCCCGCTCCCGGCCCGCTGGCAGCACGGCGAACGGTCCTTGCTCCAGCGCTTGCAAGGCATCCACCGCGGCCAGCATCCAGCGGATGGTGTCGGTCGACCCGGCGTCCGCACGCATCGCTTCGGCGAGTTGTGCCACACACCTGGTCGCCCAGGCGTGATCGGTGCGGACGTTGTCGGCGATCCGCAACGTTCCCGCTTGCCGCTCGACCAGTTCGTGGCTCGCCGGGAACACCGTCGACAGTGTTTTCGCGGCGTACCCGGTCAACTCCGTCAACTCGCTCGAATGCATGTCGCGGCCCGCCGCGGCCAACACGAACAGCACCGCTGCCGCCTTCGGCACAGAATGCCCGCGGACCGCCACCTCCCGGCCGCACACCGACAACACCACCTTCGGTAGCTCAACGAGATCGCCGTCGACCACAGGCCCCTCGTCGTCCCGGTCGCCCACCACCACCGGCGCAGCGCCACCGTCACCGCCGTCGCCGTCGCCGTCGCCGTCGCCGTCTGCGTCGTGATCGTGAGCGGTGGGCGTGTCGTCAGCGTCGTTGTCGACCACGGTCAACGTCGAACGCAACGCGACGGCTTCCGCTGCCGGGTCCGGCGTTACCGCCGACGACACCGCTGAAACGCGACGGCCGACCTCGATCGCGTCGAACATCCGATCAAGCTCGACATCGACCGATTCCGGCAGCTGGGGTGGGACCAGCGTCAGGTCCTCCCACATCGCCCGATGCTCGGACGGGACCCGGATCTCCTCGACCGGATGCTCGCACGGCCCGGCAACGACCACGGCGCGCCCTGACCCGGGCGCACACGCCTCGACGAGCTCGCGCAGACGGCCGGTCTCGTGGTCGTCGGTGAACGGATCGACGAGGAACACCTGACCCGTCCCCGTCGACGGTGTCTGTGCCACGGCGATTGCCTCATCCAGGGACACGAACCGCCCGACGTTGGTCGCGTGGCGTGCTGCAGCAGAGGTGAGCCCGACAATGTGCAGGTCGATTCTGTCACCGAGCGGCGCGGTGGCGAGCTCCCACAGCATCGAGCACATCAGCCGTTCGACCGCCACCCGGTCGCCGGTCACTGACACCGTCCCGGCGCTGAGGAGGTCAAGCACCACGTCGGAGATGGTGTCGTCGGTGCCGTGGCCGATCGTGACCAGCGCGGGTGACAGGACCGGCGCAGCCGTCCAGGGCTCTGTCTCGTCGCGTTGCCACCTGTCGTCGGCGAGTTGCCAACCCGTCGGCGCTGGCGGCGCGGGCACACGGAAGCGGATTTCCGGGTGCGCGCCGAGCACGACAGCACACGCCCCGTTCGACGAGACCCGTGCCGTATCGACGAACTGGCGCAGCATCGCGACGTCGAGCTGCGCCTGACGCTCCCGCTCGGTCGGCGAGGTGGCCACGTCCGGCCCGGCCGGGAGCCCGAGCCAACGGCGGCGGCGGCGGCGCATCTGCTTGACGGTCGTCCATGCTCCGACCAGACCGAGGCTGGTGACGGTCACACCACCGAACAGCCATCGCGAGCTGAGCATGTCTTCGTGATCAACCGAAGTGACGTCCGCACTCACCCGAGGCGCCGAGGTGGCCGGGGGTGCCGTCGACGCCACGGCCGGAACGGGCGATGTCGTGACGGGCGATGTCACCGCCACAGCCGGAACGGGCGATGTCTCTGGCGTCGAGTACGGCGGTACCGGCAGATCACCGGGGTTGGTGACGAGCGGGATTACGGGCGGGGTCCACGTTGGTGTGGCCGGCGCCGCAGGCACTGGAGCGGGAACCTCCCCGGCAGGCTCGGTCACGGCAGGAACGACCGGATCAGCGGGTGCCGGGAGCTCGGGTGCTGGCGGTGCGACAAGCGACAGCGTCGCGGCGTCGACGAAGACGACGTCGCCGGGGTGGAGCGTGATCGGGTCGTCATAGCCGAGGAGTGGCGCGTTGTAGGCGATCGCCAGATCGGCCCGATCGAGGGCCTCGCGCGGGGTCGCTTCGCGACCCAGCTCCACGCGCAGTTGTGCTTCGCTGATCGACCAGTACGACTCACCGTCGCTCACGACATGCCCGCCGGTCATCGTCGGCACGGCCGTGGCCGGTTGGACGGGGGTCACCGGCGCACCCGACGTACCCGCCGTACCCGACGTCGCCGTCGACAGCGTCGCGGCGTCGACGAAGATGACGTCGCCGGGGTGCACCATCTTCGGGTTGTCGTAACCGAGGCGCGCCGCGTTGTAGGCGATCGCCGTTTGAGTGCGCTCGAAGATCTCCTGCGGGGTTGGTTCGCGGCCGAGCTCGACGCGCAACTGGGCTTCGCTGATCGACCAGTACGACTCACCGTCGGCCACAACATGCCCGCCGGTCACCGTCGGCTCGTCGACCGGTGGCGGGGCGTCAACCTTGGTGGTGGTGACTGGGGTTGCGCCGGCGGGGACGATCACGTCCCATCCGGCTGGGAACCCGCCACCCCGGTACGTGGTCCCATCGGGGAGCACCCGGCCGGCGTTGAGTTCGAGGATCTCGTCGCGTGCTGTGTCGAGCTGGCCGGTAGGGAAGTGTCGGGCGGCGATCGCGTACGGGGTGTCGCGGTGCCTCGCTTGCACCGTCGTCGCTGCGTTCTGTGCAGGGGCAGGCCTCGACGTCGCGGTGGTCGAAGTTGGCGAGTGGACCGACGCAGCGGACACGACGGTGGTGACGACAGCAGCCGGTCGCGCAGGACTTGCGCCGGCGGCACCGGCGACACCGGTGAGTGACGTGATCACAGCTGTGCTGGACACTGCGAAGCGGGCCAGCCGTGCCAATCCGGCACGTGGTCCTCGGACCGGCCCGGGAACCACCGGGCGAGCAATCAGCGGGACCGGTGTTGGCGTCGCGGCGGGTCGGCGGCTGGCGGGGCGGGCCCGGACCTGGGGGCGGCGGCGACGGGTGGGGAGCAGTTGGCGCAGCGCCGGCAGGCAGAACCACGCCCAGCAGACGTAGAAGCACAACGAGACCAGCTTGATGATCGTGGTGTCGTTGACGTTGCGTCCGCTGAGGCGGCTGAGCAGGTCGGCGGGGAACGGGTTGCCGGCGGCGGCGGCGACCGCGACGATCGGGATGATCATGATCGCCAACACCAGTACCGCAGCGGCGAGGCGGGCGGTGTAACGCACGAGTTGTTTCATGGGTGGCTCGTTTCGTTCACGGGTTGTATGACGACAGTGAGGTCCCGGTCCCGGTGACGGTCATCGTCGCGTTGCCGAGCAGCGACGTGAACACCGCGGCGCGATGGGCTCGCAAGGTGACGGTGACCCGCTCGGCGGTGACGACGATCGACACGACATCGCTGTCGGGGACACCCGCTGCAGTGATGAAGGCTTGCGCGGCGGCGGTCGCCGGGCCTTCCTGGAGGCCGTCGCGGTCGGCGGTCGCGGTGGCGGCTCGGGCAGCACCCTCGGCGACGTTGATGATCTGCCGTTCTGCGACCAGGGCGCGACCGCCGTCATAGATCAACGCGCCCCCGGCGAGCACCATCACGATCAGCACCGCTGCGGCGATGCCGACCATCCCCCGGTCGTCATCCCACCGGGCACGACGCAACCAGGCCCTCACGGCGCCGCCGGTCTGAACGCGTCGACAACTTGGGTGTCGCGGGCAATGACGATGCGCCCGGCACCCGCGAACGCTTCGCGGTTGTGGAGGGTGCAGGACAAGGTGACGGTGACACTCCCACCGATCCAGGTGCCATTGTCGCCGGCCTGCCAGTCCATCACCACCAACGGCGCATCGCCGCACGGCGCCGGTAGCCCGGAGGCGTCGACGGCGGCTTGCGCGGCGGCTTGCCCGGCGACCGGGTCGGCGGCGATCGACGCAGCCCGTGCGGCGGATTGGGCGGTGTTGGTGATGTCCTGGCTGGCCGAGGTGAGCCTCCCCAACCAGGCCAGCAGCCCCCACGCGACCAACGCGAAGATGAGGACGATCATCATCTCCGGGCCGGCGCTCTGCCCGGAGTCGTTCCGCCAGTTCACCCTCCGCCCTCCGCAGGTGCAGTCGCGCGGGCCGATACGTGCATCGAGCCGGGTGCACCAAACATCGGGGTGGTGGCGGTGACGATCACGATCACCACTGGTCCGGGTGTGCAGGTGACGTTGATCGAATCGACCCAGTTGCCACCCATCCGCTTGGCGAGACCGGTCGCCGCTGGGGTCGCCGCGGCGCACGATGCGTCGGCGGCGGCCGCCGCCCGGGCACCCTCGGCGGCTGCCTGCTCGAGGATGTTGCGGGCATGCCACCACACCACGACCTGACAGATGAACAGGAACAGGGCGATCAGGAACACGGCCGAGAACAAGATCTCGACCCCGGAGATGTCACCACGGTCATCGGCCCAGTCGAGCCGACCGCTGACACGACGGCGGCCCCGGCGTCGGACCTGCCGTCGCCCGGGCGTTTCGGCCTCGATGGTCGGACCGTGTTCCGCGCCGCCACCCGCAACCGCCGGGTTCAGCAATGGAGGTGACATGTCCATGGTCGGGCCGACAGGGGGAGCGGCGCTCAGGGCACCGACGGGGTAGGCGGGTTAGGGACGCCGTTCTTGGCGTTGTTGAACACGGTGATCGCGAATGCGACGGCGGCGCCGCTGATGATGATCGCTCCGGCGATCCAGATCATCTTCGAGGGTGAGTCCTCGACACCGCGATCGTCGGACAGGTCGATGCCGTTGAAGGCGGCGATCAACCGGTGCAGGGTGTCGATGGTGGCGGTGATGACGGTGGACATGGATGGTGCTCCTTGTTGCTGGTGGTGTGGGGATGTCAGCTGGTGTGGGTGAACGCGTCGAGGACACGCTGCGCGAGGGGGTAGGCGAGGAAGGCGACGGTGCCGAGCACGAACAGCATCGTCGGGCCGAACATCGACGCGGTTTGGCGGTCGGCTTGGCGTTGCATGTCATCGAGACCGACCTGGCGCATCCGCGCCGCGACCGCGACCACGGTCGACTCGACCCCGACACCGATGGTGGCGACGTTGCCGATCGACGTCGCCAGGTCCTCGAGCTCGCGGGCACCGTAGGTGGCGCCGACAGCGTCCAACGCCTCCCACGCTTGCAACCCCATCATCGGCGCGGCGTGCACCGCCGCGCCGATCAGCTCGAACGCCCGCCCGGAGCCGACATCCGCGGCGTAGGTAACGGCTTCGGTCGCTGAGCGGCGCGTCGTCAAACACACCGACACCAACGCGATGTACGCGCCGACACCGGACCGGAAGTCCGTGTAACGGTTGGTCAGCGACGCCGTGATCGTCGCGAACTGGTACCAGCCCGTCACCAACCCGACCACGAACGGCGCCGCGACGAGCATCCACACCGGCACCTGGGCGCCGGCCACGACGGGCAGGATGGTCGCTGCGACCGCGGCAACGAACCCGACCAGGACGGCGGTGACGACCCTCGTCGCGATCGCGGTCACGGTCACCTCCGCGACGCGCAGCTCTGACTGCTTCGCCGCGGCGAACCGTTCAGCGACCGAGGTGCCGGCGAGGGCGTGGCCGACGGCGACGGTCGGGCGTTCCCAGCGTGACGTCGCCACCGGGCGCGCCTGCGCCAGCGGGTTGCCGTACATCTTGCGGTACACCGACGCGACCGATGGTGCCGTTGTTGCGAACGCCCGGATCAGGCACCATCCGGTCAACACCGCGGTGACCCCGATCACGAACGCGACCTCTAACACCGTCATGACGTCACCGCCGCGGCTTGGGCGGCGATTGCTGCGTCGTCGAGGTGACGGACGCTGCGCCGGTAACGCGACAGGCGCCGCAGCCACCACAGCGCCGTCGCCCAGATCGCGATCGGGACGACCAGGTACACCTGACCGGTCGCGGTCGAGTACGCGGCAACGGTGTCGTGTGAGGCGATCAACAGGTAGGCGATCAGTACGACGAGGATGACGATCATCCGGCGCATCGACGACTCGAACCTGACCCGGACCCGGTCGATCTGATCGCGCGCCGACAGCTCGTCGCGGGCCGTCGCGGCGAGCTCCTCGAACGTGTCATAGAGCGTCGAACCCGACGCATGCCCGTAAGCGAACAACATCGCCGCGATCGCCAGATCCGAGGTTGGGTGATCGAGATCGGCGGCCAACCCGAGCAACGCCCGATCGATCGGGGTGTGATGACGCACCCGGTCGACGAACCGGCCCAGCTCACTCTCGATGTCCTTCGGGGCGCGCACCGCGGCGCGGTCCAACGCCTGCGGCAGATCGAGGTTCGAGCCGCGCTGCAAGTCGCGCAGATCCTCCAACCACTTGGCGATCGCCGCGACACGCCGCCGCTCGACGGTCGCGCCGACCGACTGGAACAAGTTCGACCACACCGCCACCAACACACCAGCGGCCAACGCGGCCGCAACCCAACGAGTCACGACCAACACCACCACCACCGCCGCGAGCGCAGCCCCGGCCGTCACCGGAGCAACGGCTATCCGACGGCGTGTGAGCGTGCGTCGAGGGCCTGCGGGGCGCAACGCCGCGGCGACACACCCGACGGTCGCGGCGGCCAACCCGGCGACCACGACAGCGAACAGGACCTGCGCAGAGCTGGTCATCCGTGAACCCCGTTGCGGGACCGGTCCGCCACCGCGGCGTCAACCCGCCGACCGTTGGGTGACGGGTCGGGTGTCCCGACGCGGGTATGGGGCGCGTAGGCGTCGTCGCGGGCGCGCGGGCCTCGTCGAAGTCGGGGAAGTAGGTGCGGATCTTCTGCAACAGCAACGCCGGCCACACCACCTTCGACGCCCGACCGCGCAGATCCCCGGCATGTCCGGTCTGCTCCCACAGGTGATGGATCTTCGGTTCGCCGCCCTCGAGCAGCGGGGCGACGACCTCCCCGACCCACCGCAGCCGGTTGTTCGGGTTCATCTC
>JBBQTN010000250.1:0-7410 GCA_038213195.1 Acidimicrobiales bacterium
GATCAACCCGATCAACGAGCTGTTGCAGAAGAAGTACGTCGCACCGCACACCACCAGCGCCACCGTCCAGCGCACCGTGAACTCCGTCCCGCCGAGCACGCTCCTGCCACCGAGGATGTCCTGGAAGAGGAGCCCCGGCACAGTCCACGCGAGCACGTACTGGGCGACGTTGAACACCGTCTTGAGTGGCCGCTTGCGCGACTTCAGGTCGCCGAGCAGCGACGCGATCGCCTGTGCCGCGATCGCCGGCAGTGGGCCGAACGACATGAAGATCGCGAACGAGAACGTCGTCGAGGCAACGATCTCCTGGACCCCGGTCGGCCGCGCGATGGTGACCGGTTTGACCTCGGTCACGCAGACCAGCAGCCCGAACAGGACCAGCTCCAGCCAGCGACCCCGGATGATCGAGACCTCTCCGGAGCCGAACAGCGCGACCACCGCGATGGCCGCGACGAACCCGACGCAGCCGATGAACGCGTTGACGCGAACCATCTCTCGACCCGCGTCGCGTCCGCGGTTCACTGAGTGCTTATCCTCTGCAGCTGGACGGTCGGGCCGGGCCAGAGAAGCCCGACCCGGTCACGATTGGATCACCACTTGAGCGATGAGGCGTGCGTTCCGACTCTCGTCATGAGCGCAGCCGCGACCATTGCGGCCGGAACGATTCGGGCGATGTACAGCTTCCATTTGATCTTCATGCCACGGGCTCCTTCTAGGTTCACAAGATCCATCGGCGCATCGCGAGGGGCCTTGAGTTTCTTTCTGTGCACGGCGCGGCGATCGTCGCCTTCCGCAATGTTCGCTTCCGCATCGGCTCGATCACACCGGTGCGACCGCGGCAGAGACCTCGAGCGTGCCGTCGGTGGACCTGTCCGGGCGACGCCGGCCGGTCCGTGTGGCAAGACTATTGGCGTGACAGCTGTGGGTGCGGAGCGCGGGCAACTGCGGATGGAGTTGAGAGCGCTGCGCTTGGGCGCGGGCGCGACGGCCGAACGGATCGCCGCGAGCAGCGAGCTGTACCAGCGCCTCGGTCGGCCACCCGAGGCCGACGTCATCGCCGCCTTGACGACATACGTGCGCAAGCTCGGTGACGGCCCCGAGGCGGATGCCATCGCGAGCGCGTTCGCGCTCGACATCGAGCACGGTACGGACCGCCGGCTGGCCGGGCGGCGCAGCGCGTTCGGCCGCCGGGCCGGTCTCCTCCCGGACGCGATCGAGCGCCTCGAGGCAGCGGCGATCAACGAGTTGGTCGCCATGCTCGACCCGAGCGGGGTGTGAGCACGCGGCGCACGTCCGGAGCCAGACGCCGCGCTGACGAGGCCGTTCGGATCAGGACCCCGGCTGCTCCTCCTGGCGCACCGCCCGTTCGGCGGCGGCGAAGCCGATCTTGGAGTGCGTACCGTCACAGAACGGCTTGGTGGTCGACGCGCCGCAACGACACAGCGCGATCGTGGCGCGCTCGCTGGGGTACTCGTTGCCGTCGGCGTCGCGGACGGTCACTGGTCCCCTGACGAGGTACGGCCCGTTCTCGAGGGGCGTGATGGAGACTGCTGCTTCGTTCATCTCATCCGTCTACACGATGGCGACCGGAGCCGTCGGCTCGGGAATCGCGAGGCTCTCCGGCGGCGCGACGGCAACGGCAGGGCGTCACACCGGGCCCCGGCACGCGGGCTCGCGGGACGGCGTGTTCGCGCGCCGGCGACATCGGGCGTTCACACGGCCGCAATGAGTCCGGCGGCAGGCGCGGGTAGACATTGTCGGAAGACCGCCCACGCCTGGCCGCCCCGGTCCCCCGCCGGTGCGGCGGCCGTCGTGGGCGGCATGCCCGTGACGCGTCACCGCCCGCTCCCCGGTGTGAACCGTGAGCGGGCAGTGATGGGGACCTACCCCCCGGAGGTCCTGTAAGGAGCCTGCCACTCATCGCGGCCGGATGGTTCACACGGACGGGTGAATCGCCACCGGGTGAGGAATCGGCCGAAGGCGCTCGCGTTCTGGGCGCCGCCCGCCCCAGCGCAGTGCCGGAGCGGGCGGCTCTGGGTCCCCTCCCGTCGAGGACCCTGTATCGCACATGAGTCGCGACGCGCCCGACGATGACGCGACCCGCACAACTTGCGAACGTCAGGGAGCGTCGAACGCGATGAGTTGCTCGCCGAGGCTGCCGAGCGCGACGAGCAACCGCTGGCGGGCGCTCTCCAGCCGGGCCACCTCGCCGGCCTCAGGGATGTGCAGGCGCACCATCGCCGATCTCGTCCGCCGGACCGAGGCCATGATCATCTCCACGCTGTCGCCGATCAGTTCGAGGTCTGCGCCGTCGTCCTCGAGCCGCATGATCAACTGTGCCGACATCGCGACCGGTCCACGGGTGTTCATCACATCGTTCGGCTCGACCGCCCTGCCGCGCGGGTCCGCGTCGACCACTCGTCCGATCGCCCTCTGGCCGGTTGAACGTTCCATCTTCGCCACGGGTCCGCCCTCTGACAGTGCGAGCTGCACGACGTTCGCTGTCCGCCGGACGACCGCGGCGCTCAATGTACCGTTGTACCTCCCACAGAGCGCGCGACGCTGCGCGCAGATGGTGACCACCCGTCCCGCGGTCGCCGTCAGGACGCCGTTTCGTTGAACCCCAGCAGCACAGGGCCACGCGGGGTGCACATGATCCGGCAGATCGCCGCCTGGTCGAGGTGGCACCGCCAGGAGATCGTCGGCGGCGCGTCGAGCGCCCATGCCACCGCCGCCTTGATCGGTGAGACGTGGGTCGTCACCACCACGACACGCTCGGACGCCTCGGCGAGCAGGTCCTCGCACGCGGCGCGCACCCGCGCCTCGAGGTGACGGAGGCTCTCCCCGCCTTCCGGGGCGAAGTCCTCGTCAGAGCGCCATCGCGCCCAGACCGCCTCGCCGACGGCGCTCATCGCGACACCCTCGTAGATCCCGTAGTGCAACTCCTCCCATCGCGGGTCGACCTCGTACGGCAACCCGAACGCGTCGGCCGTCTCGCGGGCGCGCAGCAGCGGCGAGCTGACCACCCGGTCCGGCGTACCGACCCGCACCGCGCTGGCCGCCACCTGCGCCCGGCCGACGTCATCGAGGGGCAGGTCGAGCCGACCCTGCAGGAGCCCGTTGGCGTTCGCCGTGGTACGCCCGTGACGGACGAGGATCAGCACGCGGCCAGTAGAGCACGAATGGCGTTCACGGCTCTGCGCCCGAACCGGCTGCGGGTTCGGCGACGAGCCGTCCGGTGTGCAGGAAGTCGCGCCGGCGCGGCGCGGCGCGCAGCCCGAACGTCCTGGCGACCCACCACAGCATCGCCGCCCCGGCAAGCTCGAAGGG
The DNA here is from genome assembly GCA_038213195.1 of Acidimicrobiales bacterium. Lineage (GTDB taxonomy): Bacteria > Actinomycetota > Acidimicrobiia > Acidimicrobiales > Ilumatobacteraceae > JAODBQ01. The sequence goes on from JBBQTN010000250.1 coordinate 3,331, forward strand.
CACGTCCCACCAGCCACGGGCCAGCGACGGGACGCGCACGTGTCCCCATCCGCCGCTGAACGGCCACCAGAACACCTTGGCGGAGGCGAACGCACCGTCCCACACGAGGTGGAGGAGCATCCCGATCGGCAGGGCGAGCAGCAGCCGCCGTGCCGGCTTGCGGCCGGCGGTGGCGAGCATCACCACGACCAGCACGCCGACGGCGACCGTCAGGCTGTGCGCGAAGCGGGCGATCCCGAACGGCACGTCGATGATGTCGGGCAGCAGCGCGCCCACGAGCAGCAGGCGATAATCGAAGCGGGGATCGCGGAACACGAACCACACGCTGAGCACCGAGCTGCCCAGGAACCACAGCAGCACTCAGCGCACCAGGAACCGCCCGCACTGCGGGCACTCACCAGGCTCGCCGGCGGGCAGTGCACGCAGCCGGTCGATATCGGCCCGGGCGATGTCGAGGTGGCAGCCGCTGCACCGCGTGCCGTCGAGGTGGGCCACGGCGACGCCTGCGAACTGGATCTTGGCCCGCTCATAGGCGGCCAGCTCCTCGGCGCTGAGCGTCGCCGCCGCCGCGTCGCGGCTCACCAGCAGCGCCGCCTGCTCCGAATCGAGCTCGGCGAGCGCCGCGTCGAGCGCCGCCTGCGCCTCGGCCCGGACGGCCTCGATATCGGGCAGCCGCCCGTCGATGGCGGCGGCCTCACCGTCCGCTTCCTCCTGCTCGCCGAGCGCTTCGAGCTCGCGCTCATCGAGCTCGTCGCGCTGCTGACCGAGCGTGGAGATCTCGTGCATCAACGCCTCGGCCTCGCGCGGTGCGATCACCGTCTTCAGCTGCGCCTCGAGACGCGTCCGTCTGGCGTCGATGCTCGCCGCAGCGTGTTCCGTGGCATCGATGACCGTCTGCGCCTCGGCGGCACGGGTCGTGGCCCGGGTCCTGTCGGTGTGCAGGGCGCGCACGGTCGCCGCCGCAGTGTTGCGCTCGGCGAGCTCGGGCAGGCGGGTACGGCGGTTGCGGTTGCGGTCGAGCGCCGAGTCGATCTGTTGCAGCGCCAGCAGCGCGTCAGCGTTCATCCATCGCCCTTCCGGCGCGGGCCCACGACGTCATGTCCCGGGCGCGCCACCGCATTTATAGACGATCACCCCCGCAGGTGCCGTGGGAACGGGCGCGCGCGGGTCGAGGATGTTCGGTGGGATCGTCGTTCCGCTCGGCAGCTTCCTGTACACGGGAGGCGGCGCCGTTGCCGGCGGACCGCTCGTGGTGCTCTCGTCGGGCGACGCTGCAGACGTCGGCGGCGCGGCCGCCGGCGGCGCGGCCGGTGTCGTCGACGGTGGCGCCTGGTTCAGCAGCCCAGCGGCAGGCTTGACGGTGGAACCGGGCACACCTGCGCCAGGCGCTCCCGGGACAGGAAGGGTGGTCGACGCCGCCGGGGCCCCGGCAACGATTTGCGCGAGGCACTCGACGCCGGGCAGGTAGAGGCGGGCCGCGGGCCGCGTCGGCGCTGGTGGCGCGGGCCAGTCGAGCACCGGCAGCGCAGCTGGTTGGCCCTCCATGTACTTGCGCCAGATCTTCGCTGGATACGTGCCGCCCTGCACCTTGCTGACGCCGTCCTTGCGGAACGCCGGGATGTTGTTCATCGGCTTGTACGAGTCCGGGTCGCCGACCCACACGGCGGTCGTCAGCTGCGGGGTCGCGCCGATGAACCACGCGTTGGAGTTGTCCTCTTGGGTGCCCGTCTTGCCGGCGGCAGGTCGGGCGAACGTCGCCAGCGCGGTTCGTGCGGTGCCCCTGGTCAGCACGCCCTTGAGCACGTCCAGTTCAGTCAGCGCAACGCCGGCGTCGAGCACCTGCGTGCCGGGGTCGACGTGGGTGTAGAAGCGTGCGCCGTCGACCTTGTCGATGCTCTCGACGTAGTACGGCTCGTGGTGCAGTCCCTGGTTGGCGACCGTCTGCAGCCCCGATGCCATGTCGAGCGGCGACATCGGGTTGGCGCCGGTGGCATAGCTGGCGTACGGCTGGATGGTGGGGCGCTGCACCGACTTCGGCTGGCCTGCGTAGAGGTACGGCGACTGGGCCATCCGGTAGGTCGTGTCGACGACGCGGTTGAGACCGACGATCTGGGTCAGCCGAGCGAACGCGCAGTTGATCGACAGCCAGGCCTGCTGGTTCAACGGCGCGACCGAGCCGGCCTCACCGCCGTTGATCACGAACGGGTTCTTGGGGTCCCCCACGTTGGGCAGGACGCAGCCACGTCTGCCGTCGATGATGTCGGTCGGCTCGACGCCGGCCTGGAACGCGGCGGCGAGGATGAACAGCTTGATGCTCGAACCCGTCTGACGAGGGGTCAGCGCCATGTTCACCTCGTGGGTCACGGGAACGAACCCGGTCCCGCCGACCATCGCCCTGATCGCCCCGCTCGTCGTGTCGAGCGAGACGATCGAGCTGGTGAACCCCTCCGGGTTGGCTGGCATCGCCGCCTGGGCCGCCTCGGCGCTGGCCTGCAGCGCCGGGTCGTAGGTGGTGTGGATCCGCAACCCGCCGCGGTACAGCAGGTTGGCCCGGGACTGTTCGTCGGGGCCGAGGAACAATGCGTCCTGCATCAGGTACTGGCGCATCGCCTCGCTGTAGTACGTCGGGATGGTGTCGAGCGTCGGCAGCGTCCGCGGCACCTCGGGCAGCACGTAGTTCAGGGCGAGATCGTCGGCCTGCGGCTGGGTCAGCATCGCCACGTCGACGAGCCTGTCGACGACCTGCTTGAAGCGGGCTCTGCCGCGCTCCGGCTGGTGGAACGGGTCGTAGCCCGACGGCGAGCGGACCAGCCCGGCGAGGAACGCTCCCTCGATCGTCGTCAGCTGCTCGACGCTCTTGCCGTAGTACACCTCGGCCGCGGCCTGCAGCCCGTATGCGTTGTTGCCGAAGAACACCGTGTTCAGGTAGCGCTCGAGGATGTCGTTCTTCGACATCTGCTTCTCCAGCATCGTCGCGTAGTGGGCCTGCAGGGCCTTGTACCTGCCGTCGCGGGGCAGACCGGCGAGGAACTCGTTCTTGACGACCTGCTGCGTGATCGTGCTCGCGCCCTGGCGAGGCGCGTCGCTGGAGAAATTCGACAGCAGGGCGCGCATGAAGCTGCGCACGTTGACACCGTGGTGGATGTAGTACTCGTTGTCCTCGACTGCGAGCAGCGCCCTGACGACAGCGGGCGGCACCTGGTCGAGGTGGATCGGCTGACTGTTCTCGCGCTCGAACACCGCGATCACGTTGTTGTCGACGTCGTAGACGTACGAGCGCTGGGACAGCGGTTGGAACGCAGGCAGCGTCACCGGGAGCTGGTCATGCGCTTCGGCCGTGCGCCACAGCCGCGGCGCGGCGCCGACCACGACGGCGACGAACAGCAGCGCACCCGCGAGCAGGATGCACACGAAGCGGATGGGCCAGGCAAGACGACGCACGCAGCAGCGGACGCTAGTGGTGGGCGCACCGTCGCCGCTGTCACCGCACTACCGTCGCTGCCGTGACCTCCCCGCTGCCCTCGACGCGACCGTTCCGCTTCGGCGTCCAGGCCTCGAGCGCCGCCGGCGCCGCACAGTGGGTGGAGCTGGCCCGCCGCTGCGAGGGCAACGGCTTCGACTCCCTGACGATGCCCGACCACTTCGGCGATCAGCTGGCGCCGGTCCCGGCGCTGATGGCGGCGGCGACCGCGACCACCGCGCTGCGCGTCGGCGCGCTCGTCTGGGACAACGACTACAAGCACCCGGTGGTGCTGGCCAAGGAGCTGGCGACGATCGACCTGCTGTCGGAGGGCAGGCTCGAGATCGGGCTCGGCGCTGGTTGGATGGTCTCCGACTACGAGCAGGCCGGGATGCCGTACGACGCTCCCGGCGTGCGGATCGACCGGTTCACCGAGGGGCTCGAGATCGTCAGGCGGGCGCTGCTCGGCGAGCCGTTCTCGTTCGCCGGCAAGCACTACACGATCGACGGGTACTCCGGCCGGCCGTTGCCTGTCCAGCGCCCGTGCCCGCCGATCCTCATCGGCGGCGGGGGCAAGCGGGTGCTCGGCATCGCCGCCCGCGAGGCCGACATCGTCGGGA
>JBBQTN010000251.1:0-7388 GCA_038213195.1 Acidimicrobiales bacterium
GCCCGTGAGCAGCTGCACCCGTTGGCCTCGCGGATGGACGCCGAGGAGTGGTGGCCGACGGACGTGTTCCCGCAGATGGGTGCGCTGGGGATGCTCGGCACGACTGTGCCTGAGCAGTACGGCGGTGCCGGGATGGACCACCTCTCGTCCGGGCTCATCTGCCAGGCGCTGGCCCGATGGACCATGCCCTCGCCCTTTCGTGGGTCGCCCACGACAACCTGTGCGTCAACAACATCTACGCCAACGGCTCCGAGCACATCCGTACCACCTACCTGCCGCGGCTGTGTTCGGGCGAGCACATCGGCGCGCTCGCCCTCACCGAGCCGGGCGCCGGGTCCGACGCGCTCGGCTCGATGCGCACCACGGCAGTGCGCGACGGCGACCACTACGTCCTCAACGGCACGAAGCTGTACATCACCAACGGGCCCGTCGCCGACATCGTCCTCGTCTACGCGAAGACGCTGCCGGCGCTCGGCAGCAAGGGCATCTCCGCGTTCGTCGTGGAGACCACGACGCCCGGCTTCCAGGTGGCGCAGAAGCTGGTGAAGATGGGCTTCCGCGGCAGCCAGACCGCTGAGCTCGTGTTCGACGACTGCATCGTGCCCGCCGCCAACCTCCTCGGCGACGAGCACGAGGGACACAAGGTGGTGATGAGCGGTCTCGACCTGGAGCGGGCGATGATCGCCCCGATCAGCCTCGGGATCAGCGAGCGAGCGCTCGCTCTCGCGCTGGAATGGGCGCAGACCCGCGAGCAGTTCGGCAAGCCGATCGGTTCGTTCCAGATGATCCAGTCCAAGCTCGCCGACATGTACGTGGCCGTCGAGACGGCAACCACGTTCACCCACCAGGTGCTGTCGGAGATCGACGGCAGTGCGCCACGCGACCGGGGCCGGCTGCAGATGCGCGCCGCAGCCGCGGTGATGTACGCGGCGAACGTGTCGAACATCGTGCTCGACGAGATGATCCAGATCCACGGCGGTGCCGGGTACATCTGGGAGACCGAAGCCAACCGGCTGTTCCGGGCGATCAAGCTGCTCGAGATCGGCGCCGGCACCACCGAGGTCCGCAAGCTGATCATCGCCCGCGGCCTCCTCGGCCGAGACGTCGTCGACGCGTGAGCGAGCGAACCATCAGGGACGCCGGTTCGTCGACGAGCATCGGCACCGTGCTGCGCAGCCGGCTCGACGTCGGCTCGGAGCGTTACCGGGCGAACCTCGCCCAGATGCAGGCGCTGTGGGACCAGGTGGCCGAGCAGCTGGCGATGGTGCCGACGATCGGGGGCCAGCAGTACGTCGACCGTCACCGGCGTCGCGGCAAGTTGCTGGTGCGCGAACGGATCGAGGCGTTGGTCGACCCGAGCACGCCGTTCCTCGAGTTGAGCCCGCTCGCCGGTTGGGGTACGCAGGACGCGATCGGCGTCGGCGTGGCCACCGGCATCGGCATCGTCGAGGGCGTCGAGTGCGTGATCTGGGGCTCGGACATGACCTATCGCGGCGGCTCGGCGAACCCGCGCACCTGGGAGAAGGTCGCCCGAGCCTTCGAGATCGTCGAGCGCAACCGGCTGCCGTTGATCGTGCTCGCCGAGTCGGCAGGGGCCGAGCTGCCCCGCCAAGCCGACCTGTTCGTCGATGCCGGCTCGCAGTTCAAGCGTCTGACGCGGATGTCGAAGATGGGGATCCCGACGGTCACCGCCGCCTTCGGACCCAACACCGCCGGCGGCGCGTACGTGCCCGGGATGAGCGACCACACGATCTTCGTGCAAGGTCGCGGCACCGCGTACCTCGGCGGACCGCCGCTCGTGAAGATGGCCATCGACGAAGAGGTCGACGAGGAGTCGCTCGGCGGCGCGGAGATGCACTCGCGCACGAGTGGCCTGAGCGACCACCTTGCCGTCGACGAGATGGACGCGCTGCGCAAGATCCGCCAGATCGTGCGTCACCTCGGCTGGCGCAAGCTCGGGCCCGGCCCGACCGAACGCGCCGATCTCCCGGTGTACGACGAGGCCGAGCTGCTCGGCTGCGCGTCGGCTGACGTGCGCATCCCGTTCGACATCCACGAGGTGCTGGCGCGCACGCTGGACGGCAGCCGGTTCGAAGAGTTCAAGCCATTGCACGGCGAGAAGCTCGTCTGCGGTTGGGGGTCGTTGTGCGGGTTCCCCGTCGGCGTGCTCGGCAACAACGGGATCCTGTTCGGCGAGGAGGCACGCAAGGGCGCGCAGTTCATCCAGCTGTGCAACCGCAGCGATACGCCGCTGGTGTTCATGCACAACATCACCGGCTTCATGGTCGGGTCGCGGGCCGAGCAGGGCGGGATCATCCGCGACGGGGCGAAGCTGATCAACGCCGTCTCCAACTCCACCGTCCCGCACGTCGTGCTGATGGTCGGGGCGAGCTACGGTGCCGGCAACTACGGCATGGCGGGCAAGGCGTACGACCCACGGTTCGTGTTCACCTGGCCGAACCACCGCATCGCGGTGATGGGCCCCAAGCAGCTCGCCGGGGTGATGGACATCATCGCCCGCAACGCCGCCACCGGCCGCGGTACCGAGATGACGCCGGAGCTGGAGGACCAGCTCGCAGCTCGTTCGGCGGCGCTCGAGGGCCAGATCGACCGCGAGTCGACGGCGCTGTACTCGACGGGACGGATGTGGGACGACGGGATCATCCATCCCGCCGACACCCGCACCGTGCTCGGCATCGCCCTGTCCGCTGCGCACAGCAACGAGGTGCGCGGTGCCACCGAATACGGCGTGTGGCGGCACTGATGACGACGACGACCACCACGCCGCTCACGCCGCCCGCACTGCGCAGCATCGACCGGTTGCTGATCGCCAACCGCGGTGAGATCGCGGTCCGCATCGCCCGCACCGCACACCGCCTTGGGATCGGCACGGTCGGCGTCTACGCCGAACAGGACCGCAACGCACTGCACGTCGACACCGTCGACGTCGCCGTGCGCCTCGGCGGCGTCGGTGGTGGTACGTCGGCGGCCGACACGTACCTCGACGGCGCGGCGATCATCGCCGCCGCGCTCGACACCGGCTGCGACGCGATCCATCCGGGCTACGGGTTCCTCGCCGAGAACGCGTCGTTCGCGCAGCGGGTGCTGGACGCAGGACTGATCTGGGTCGGGCCGCGGCCGGAGCAGATCGCAGTGCTCGGCGACAAGCTCGCCGCCAAGCGCGCCGTCCTCGAGGCCGGCGTGCCGACGACTGCGGTGATCCAGGTCGACGCCGGCACGGTGCCGGCCGACGTGCCGCTGCCGGCGCTGATCAAGGCGGTGTTCGGCGGCGGCGGCAGGGGGATGCGCGTCGTGCGCACCATCGCCGAGCTGGCCGGTGGGATCGAGGCTGCGTCGCGCGAAGCAGCCTCCGCGTTCGGCGACGGCGCGGTCTTCATCGAGCCGTACATCGAGCACGGCCGGCACATCGAGGTGCAGATCCTCGGCGACGCCCACGGCAACGTGATCCACCTCGGTGAGCGTGACTGCTCGCTGCAACGACGCAACCAGAAGGTGGTCGAGGAGTCGCCGGCGGCCGGCATCGGCGACGCCACCCGTGCCGCGCTGCTGGACGGTGCGCTCGCGCTCGCTCGCCACGTCGGCTACGAGAGCGCAGGGACCGTCGAGTTCCTCGCCGGTCCGGACGGCACCATCACCTTCCTCGAGGTCAACACCAGGCTGCAGGTCGAACACCCGGTCACGGAGGCGGTCACCGGGCTCGACCTCGTCGAGCTGCAACTGCTCGTCGCCACCGGCGCACCGTTGCCGATCACGCAGGACGACGTGCGCATCACCGGGCACGCGATCGAGGTGCGCCTCGTCGCCGAGGATCCGGCGTCGGGTTGGCTGCCGTCGACCGGCACTGTCTCGACGTTCGCGATGAGCCCGGACGTGCGCGTCGACAGTGGCGTGCGCGCCGGCAGCGTGATCTCGCCGGACTACGACTCGCTGGTGGCGAAGGTGATCGTCCATGCAGCGACCCGGCGCGATGCGGCGCGGCGCCTCGCCCGCGCGTTGCGCACGAGCCAGGTCACCGGCGTGCGCACCAACCTGGCGAGCTCGATCGCCATCCTCGAGGAGCCGGACTTCCTGGCGGCGACGACATCGACCGCGTACTTCGACGAGCACCCCGGTGTGCTCGTCGCCGGCGGGCCGCAGGGCGACGATCGGGTCGCCCTCCTGCTCGGCGCGGTGTTCGCTATCGAGCAGCTCGAACGGACGTCGAGCCCGGCGCCCAGCGCGGCGTTCGCGGTGCCCGGATGGCGCAACCTGCGCACCGTCGGCCAACGCCAACGGTGGTCCGCCGACGGCGGTGATCAGCTCGTCGGCGTCGAGCACATCTTCCGTACCGCCGACCGCGCCGACGTGCTCGTCGGTGACGTCCCGCTCCCCGGTGACGACGGTGCACTGCCGCCCGACGAGCGCCGGCAGATCGCCGTTCGTCTGCTCGACCGTTCGCACTCGCGCCAGGTCGTCGAGCTCGACGGGCGGCGCCATGTCGTCACCGTCGACATCCCCGACATCACCACCGGGGCAAAGACGGTCGTCACCAGTTCGTCCGCCGGCACGATCACGTGGACTCGTCCGCCGCGCTTCGTCGATCACGAGCGGGTGACCGCCGGCAGCGGCCCGCTGTGCCCGCTCCCCGGCACCGTGCTCGCCGTGCTCGTCGAGGTCGGCCAACTGGTCGACGACGGCACCGCGTTGATGGTCGTCGAGGCGATGAAGATGGAGCACACCATCAGCGCCACCGCGCCCGCCGTCGTCGAGGAGGTCCGCTTCGCCGTCGGCGAGCGCGTCGACGTCGGCGACCTCCTCATCCTGCTGTCCAGCCCTGCGTCGGCTGCGTCACAGCATCGAACGGAGTGAGACATGAGCTCGGCTCCGCTACGGAGCGACGCTCCAGCCCGGCGTCGGGGAGGTTCTGCCGACCGGACCACGATCGCCGGGTGTAACCCGACAGTGCAAACCGCTACGGCCCGCCGATCGACCGCTCCAGCTGACCCGCACCGACACGGTCGAACGGCGTTGCATCCTCACCCGCGTCGTGGTCGATCTTCGACATCCCCCGACCGACTTGGCAACAGTGACCATGCGGCCTCCGCCCTCGAACTCGCCGTTACACACGTCCACCCGCTGGAGCCGAACGGGATCGGATGGGAATGTTTCGTCGAGGAGCTTGCTTCGCAGAGGTCGCCTCAAATGGCGATGTGGGTGATGTGCATCAGCTCGCCGACCTTGCTGAACAGCGAGGCATTGTGGCCCACGGACATCGCACAATGGTGCGTCGGGGCTTCGGCGAACCAGGCATCCATGTACTGGTCGGGGTGCCTGCTGAACCGCACCGGGGTCTGCGTGTTGCCGATCTTCATCGTCGGCCCATCCGTCGACGTGCCTTCGCTGCTGATCAACTTCAATCGACCTTCGATGGTCTGGGTGACGTTCAGCGTCGTGATCGGGCCGGTCCGGACCTTGGCCTCGACGGAGACACCGCTTCCCTGCTTGCCGTGGAAGACGCCGAGCCCACGCAGGACAGGTTTGCCTTCGGCGATTGCCATGTGGAATGGCCCGTCGTGGCCGAGCACGATGGTCTCGTCGGCGTAGTCGACGACGACGATCTCCGTGAAGCTGCCGCCGACGCCGAGCACGTCGGCGATCTTCATGGCCACGGCGGTCTTGAGGTCGCCCTCCCCTGCACACGGGATGCCTTTTGCGGTGAGCAGCGAATGGCCGACGATGAACCCGCTCTGCAACTGCTCCTCGGCGCTGTTCGGAGCGCCGTGGTAGTAATAGGCGAGCGCGTCGAGATCTCGCTCGACGATCAGCTTCTCCTGTGCGGCGGCTACCCGGCAGCTCCACGTCATCTGCTCGTCGGTCGGCGTGCGGGCGATCGGGTCGCTGGCGTCATGGCCGCTGATCACGAAGACCTCCTCGATCTCGTCGCGCTTGGCGGCGATCTCGGTCGGTCCGATGCCTTCGACGAGACGCTGGAGATCGCCGATCTCGATGATCTCGACGTGCATCCCGGTCTGCGCGGACATCATCCCGAGGTCGCTGTACAGGTCGAGCATGCCGCCGTACGTGTTCCCGAGGAACCCGAACCGGCTGTGCTTGAACGTCCGTGCGACCGACGCCGCCCGGACCCAACCCTCGATCTCGCGCCACGCGCGCTGGGCCTCGGGTCGACCGGCTGTGCGCTCGTCGGCCAGCGCACCGGCGGGGTTGGCGTCGAGTCCGAGGAGCCCGTTGATCACTCGGAACGGGATGCCGGCGCGGTTGAGCGCATTGGCGTACTCGGGAACCGGGCAGGCGCCGCACTGGGCGAGCCATTCGCCGGTGGTGGTGAGCTCGTAGTCCAGGCGCGGTGCCGGCTGCAGGTTGAGGAACACCGCCGGGGCGGCGCACAGCTGATGGACGGGGACCACGGTCGACGATGTCGAGTACGTCGCCGCATGGGCGAAGACGATGTCGACGTTCCGGGACTGCAACCATTCGCCCGCCTGCCGGCCGGTGGCCTCGGTGTCGACGAGCCCGAAGTTGGACACTTCACCCCACGCCGAGAGGCGCTGCTCGATGAACCGGCCGTAACCGATCAGGCGTTCGCGCAGCCCGTCGAACTGTTCCCAGTAGGCGTTCAGGCCCGCGGAGTAGAGCCCGATGCGGGCCCGCTTGGCCGGCTTGATCGGATCGAACGACATCTGCGCTCCTTGTGGTGGGCGTGACTGGCCGACGCTCATCGTCCGCCGCGCAACCGTGCTTCGAGGCGGTCCCAATCCAGTGTGGTCGCCGGGTCGGTGCGCGTCGGCGGCATCGTCCATCGGACGAGCCGGCGGCCGCTCGCCAGGTCGGCGATCTCGCCGTCGGCGATCGCCTGCACCATGGCGTTGCCGACGACGGTGGCCTCCGTCGGGCCGCTGAGCACGGGACGCGCGCACGCGCTCGCGCACAGCTCGCGCAGCAACGGGTTGGCGGATCCGCCACCGACGAGGTGGATCACCTCTGCGTCGACGCCACTGACCGCTTCGATGATCCTCACCGTGGCCCTCCACGCCAGCGCCAACGAGTCGAGGATGACGCGTACGACCTCCGCTTGCGTCTGTGGCCGTGGCTGGCCGGACTCGGCGCAGGCGTCGGCGATGCGGTCAGGCATCGCTCCGGGTGCGGCGAAGCGGGCGTCGTCGGGATCGATCACGCTCCGCCCGCCAGGGACCTTGGCTGCCGCAGCGACCAACCCGACGACGTTGTTCGGCCCTCCCTCGCCGTCCCATGTGCGGCGGCACTCCTCGAGCAGCCAAAGGCCGGTGACGTTCTTCAGCAGCCGGGTGGTCCCGTCGATGCCGAGCTCGTTGGTGACGTTCGCCGCTCGGGCGGCGGGTGTGGTGATCGGC
>JBBQTN010000252.1:0-7331 GCA_038213195.1 Acidimicrobiales bacterium
CGTTCGACATGGGCGACCACGTCCGCTCGGTCACCGTCAGCATCGGCTGCGCATCGGGCACCGGCGAGGGTCAGCAGCTGATGCACGACGCCGACACCGCGCTGTACGCATCCAAGGCGAACGGCAGGAACCAGGTCACGCCGGCCCCGCCCGGCGGCTGATCCTGCGACGACAAGAAGTAGTCCAGCAGGGCGTCAATACCAACGTTGCCGGGGCGGCGCCCCTGGGGGCAGCGACCAACTCCACGTCGGCGCCGCCAGCCACGTGATCACGTTCAAGCTCGAGAACTACGGCCACATCGGCGGCTTTCCGCACCTCGTGCCGCCCTCGCTCCTTGCAGCTTGAACCGCGGCAACCACCACGTCACCACGGCCCGAGTGCTTTATCGGCGATCACAATCTCCACCCGGCGGCCGACCCGTTCCGCAACCGCCGCAGCACCTGACAGCACCGGTGCAGACGGCCCGGTGGCACACGTCCGGGCCGTCGGCACGCTCTACCAGCACCGCACATTGCCAGCACAGTTGCTCATGTTGAACGCGAGCCCCGTGATCCACCGACGGCAGACCACGCCCTCGGCTGTCACCAACCCGAGACGGGCGACATGATCCACGCGATACATGTGTGCGCCAGCCGGAGCAGGCCGAACTCATGCCTGCCGCGCCCTTCGTGACCGCTCCCGCGCTTACCGGGCTGACCGCGAGCGCCCTCGTCGGTGCGGGCCCATGGACCCGTTCGCGCGTCGCGTTACACCGACGGCCCGTGGGTCGTCGGTGCCCAGGTGCTCACGGCTCAGTCGGCATCAGGTCGTAGCCTTCTCGGATCTCGGCTGGAGTTAACGTGCTCAGCACGACCGTATGCAAGTACTTGACTGCCCACCGGTTCGACAGATTGGGCGAGTAGCCCGTGATCTCGATGATTGCCGTTCCAGACTTCTCACGCCAGTGTTGTCCCGCGACGATCGCACTCAGCGCGCCGCAATCCGGTCCGGCGATGTCGACCATCAGCTGAGTGACTTGCCGCCGGATCCCGCGCAGCTCGGCTACCAGCTCGGCAACCCGATCGTCGTGCTCGTCGCGCGCGCCGTGGAGCGATGACCGCAACATACCCAGCTCTTCGCCTGCTGTTTGCAACGTCCGGTCGACGTGGCGGAGCGCATCGATGGCACGCTGAACTTCCCTCGGGCCATCCGGCGTCACGGCATCATTGTGCGCTGATCGTCGGGGCAGTTGCTTCACCCCAAGGTCGAGGGACCGCCCGCAACAGGGTGATCAGCTGAGCACTCGTTCAAAGGAACCTCGCCATCGTTGATGAGCCCCGAGCCGACTTGATGATCTGTGGATGGTGTCGCGGATGAGGACGACGTGTCCGATGCCGTTGTTCACCTGCCGGCAGGAACGGGACCGCGCCGCGGCCGGCGCCGGTGATCCACATCGGGCAGGGGCGGGTTTACCCGTCCGCTGACGGCGTGCGGGTATATGGTCGCTCATGGCCGGCGAGTGGCTGAATGTGCAAATTGGTGGTGGTGACAGGTTCACGATTCAGATTGTGGGTTCGATGGACCAAGACGACTGGTCGGCGACGCTCGACACGTTGCCGTGGCTGCCGCCTGACGGGGTGTTCGATGTCCTCGTGCTCGACGGCCGGACCAAGGGTGCGCGGGCCCAAGCGACACTCGACGGTCACCAGCTGCGTGGGGTGCAGGCAATTCGGTGGTGACGAACCGGCGCAGCAGGGCGGCTCACCGGCCCGGTCCGTCCGGGCGGTAGCCGCCGCCGGATCGCAAGGCTCCACGCGGATCTCCAGCTCGCGGTGACCGAGGAAGACGCGGCGCACACATTGATCGACGCGCAACCCGCCGATCGTGATCGGCGCGCCAGCGTCGACGACGCCTGCGACACCCACCTGGGCGCGCAACCGCGCCAGGAGCACCGCCGACGAAAACAGGGCGATCAGGTAGTCGCAGGCCCCGGCGTCGAGACCGGCAACGATCTCATCGTCGAAGCGTTCGCCATGAGGAGCACCATCGGGACGTCGGGATGGTCGCTGCGGATCCAGCGGCACAACGTGCACGCGTTGATGTCGCCAAGGTCGACGTTAACGAGGACCACGTCGAGAGGGGACGCAGCGACGAGGTCCATCGCCGCGCGCCCCATCCGGCACCACCGCACCCTGTACCCGTGGGCGTACAACACGCCAACCACGTTCCCATCGCCGTATCGCCCGCGACGACGAGCACCGACGTCACCCCCCACGTCACCGTGCGACTGCCCCGGGAGCGAGACCGATGTGCACCACCCGCTCGGCCAACGGCGTCACCACCACTCCCCGCTAGGGCGGTCGTTGAACGGGTCTGTGGGCCGGTCGTAGACGGTGAGCATGCGCAGGTCTGGGTGGCGGGTGCGGCCGGTGATGGTCGGGTCGGGGATGTGGTGGTGGTGGACTGCGGTGACGAATCGGGCGCGGCGGCATGTTCACCTCGACGCGATACGAGACGATGCTCGACGACATCACCAGATGCTTCCCCCGCGGCCGGTTGAGGGTTCGATTCAGTTGCGGAGCGTCAAGTGGATCACGGCGGCGAGGTTGGTTTGATGCCTTGGGCTGCGAGCTGAGGGCTGACCGCTTCTGGGATCGTGTAGACGCCGGGGAGCAGCTCTGTGCGATTGACCTGGAAGGGAGGTAGGTCGGCTCCTCCGGAGCGGAACTGCAGGATCCAGACTGGGCCGAGGTCGATCACCTCGTGGAGTTGCCGTGTCTCACCTGGGGCGAGGATGGTCAGTGGTGACAGGGTGCTGTCGGTCGGGGTGGAAGCCAGCACTTCAATCTGGTAACGGGTCGGGTTGCGGATGGTGATGTTGACCAGAGGTTGTTGGTCGCGTACCGCTACTCCGATTATCAACGTCAGCACGCCGACGATCAGGGCGACCCCCCACTGCGGGACAATGCGAGGTCGCCGACGCCACGAGGGGCTTGCGGCCGGTGTAGGCAATGGTGTTGATCCTCCCGGCTCCCTCGGATCGTGCCTCGATCCACCCCGTTGGAGCCCGTCAAGGATAGATCCGAAGGACCGGACCCGTCGCGGCGACGCGTTCGCAGGCCGATCTGCCGGGGCCCCGGTTCAGGTGGGGTCATGGGCTGCCGATGGGTCGGTATGGACGTGTCGGCGGTGTCTGCTGGTTCTTCGGTGTTGTTGGGGGAGATTGTGGAGGCCAGTTCGGAGTATGTGGCGACGACTGACCTGTTTGGTGATTTGCTGTATGTCAACGCGGCGTTCCGTGACCGGTTCGTGGTGCGCTGCGAGGGTGGGGTGGTGGTTGCCGGGCAGAGCCTGTTCGAGTTCTTCACCGACGCGAGCCGGGAACGGTTCATGACGGTCGCGGTGCCGGCGTCGTGGAAGACAGGGAGCTGGTCGGGTGAGCTCGAGGCGTTGAACCCGGGGGGGTGATCCGGTCCCGTTGTGGCAGACCGCGATCGCCCATCGCGGGCCCAACGGCCAGCCGGTGTACTTCTCCGGGATCGCTCATGACATGTCGCAGATCAAAGCCGCCCAAGCCCTGGTACAGGCGTCGGAGGAACGGTTCCGGGCACTTGTCGCGGAGGGTTCCGACGTGATCTTGGTGGTCACCGCCGACGGACGGATCAGCTATGCCAGCCCGGCGATCGAACGCGCCCTCGGGCGCCCGGTGGCGTCGCTGATCGGCACGGTCGCGTTCGGACTGATCCATCCCGACGACCTCGACGTGCTCTTGTCGCGGTTCATGCTCACCGTCACTGGCAACAACGACCGTCACGGGTCGCAGTGCCGGGCCCTGCACGCTGACGGTTCGTGGCGGTGGGTGGAACTGTTCGCCTTCAACCATCTCGACGAGCCCGGGATCGGCGGGTTGATCATCAACGGCCGGGACATCACCGCCCGCCACGATGCCGACGACGAGATCCGTCGCGGTGCGGCGCTGCTGTCGAGCGTGATGCGCGCCGCAGCCAGCGAAGCGATCATTGTCACCGACGGCGAGTCGCGGATCGTCGCGTTCAGTCGCGGTGCCGAACACCTCCTCGGCTACACCGCCGCCGACGTCATCGGGATCCTCCATCCCGCCGCGTTCCACCCCTTCGAGGAGATCACCGCGGCCGCCGCCGAACTGGGTGTCGCCCAGCCGACCTGTTCGTCCACGAACCACCCAAGGGCCAATCCTTGGTGCGCGAGTGGACATTCAAACGAAGAGACGGCTCGACGTTCGACGGGTCGATGATCACGTCGGCCCGTTACGACCCCGACGGTGCGCTGGTCGGCTTCCTCTACCTGGTCGCGGACATCACCGAACGCCGCCAACGCGAGGCCCTGTTGACCCGGGCGGCCGAACACGACCCGCTGACCGGTCTCGGCAACCGCACCTCACTGCAACATGCCCTGGGGATCGCGGTCAGCGACGAGTCGTGGCATTCAACAGGTCGGGTCCTGCTGTTCGTTGACCTTGACCGGTTCAAGCAGGTCAACGACACCCTGGGCCACGCCATCGGCGACGCGGTGCTGATCGCCGTCGCCCAACGCCTAACCGACGCAATCCGCGTCGGTGACCTCGCTGTGCGCTTGGGCGGCGACGAGTTCGTCGTGTTGCTCTCACCCACCGTCACCGTGGACGAGGGGGTACGGATCGCCAACCGGATCGTCGCTTCGATCGGCCGAGAATTCATCATCGACGACCACACAGTGCACATCGGCGCCAGCGTCGGCCTGTCACTCAGCCACCTCGACCAGACACCCGAACAACTCCTCCAACAAGCCGACCAGGCCGCCTACCAGGCCAAACACGAAGGCCGCGGCCAAATCGCGGTAGCGACACCATGAACCCAATGCCACTGCCGGCACCCGTTCCGGGAGTCTGCTCGCGTCCGCTCGAACTGGCTTCCAGTTTGCCCGTTCGCGTCGACATTCCGGGACGAGTGCCGGCTGGGTCGTCGGGCGGATCGTCGAAGTTGGTGACAACTCGGTCGAGTTGTTCGCCGGCGGCCAGATGGACGCGGTGGAGGTGCAGGATGGCGTTGCTGCAGCTCGCCTGAGGGGAGTTCCAACGCGAGGGCTCCGACGAACGCTTCGGCTAGAGGGGCCGTCGACGGCGACCACGCCGACAGCGGCGATGCCACAACCGGTATCGACTCAACAGGGCTCCTTGAAGAAGGAATGCGCCTGTTCGCCCAGCGCGGGTTCTTCGCCACAGCCGTCAGCGACATCGAGTCCGCAGTCGGGCTTCAACCCCGGCGGGGCGCGCTCTATGCAAGCACTTCGCCAACAAGCGGGCACGGACGCGTGGAACACTCGACGAGCCCGATCGAGGGCTGACCGGGCACGGCGACGACATCGATCGGACCGGTGAAACCGTCGCCGTCTTGGTCGGTGGCGTCGTCACCGATGCGCACGCTGACGGTGCCGGCGTTGCCGACATCAACGGCGGCTGGCGCCGGGGCGGTGGTCGTGAACCTCGCGCAGCCGCACCGGTCGGTGGTGAACGGCCCGAGCGGAAAGGCCTGGGCCGGGTCGCAGACGGTGTTGCCGACCATCACGGTGAAGTGGGCACGCTGCGACTGATCACGATGAAATCCTCCGAGGCTTGCGGCAGGGCTTGGGGAGCATCATCCACCGAACCCGCAGTCTGCTGTATCTGCGGTGTTGTTGGTGTCTCGTTGTCATGACTGTCACCAGTCCTCGCTTCCACACCATCTTTGAAAGGCAGATCTGATGACGAAGTTCCTGAGGAGGTCCGTAGAGTTGCGACCCGTGCCGCTGGCCGATGCGGGCACAGAGCCCTCGGCAGGATGCCCGATGAGCCGGCGCCGGTTGATGGTCGGGGCAGGGCTGGGCATGGTGGCGGCCGCTGTGGGGTTGCCGGTTGGTGGGGCTGAGGGTGCCGATGCGGGCAGCGCCGGATCCCACCCGCATCACGATCCGTATCAGATGACGTTCGGGCGGATGTTCCCCCAGCTTGCGCCGTTTGCCGAGCCGAGCGCGGCGTTGACGGAGGCGTTGCTCGATTTCGGGAGGGCCGGGGGTCCGCTGGACGCCAACGACGATCTGGCTGCGGGTCCCGTGGCGTTGATCGTCGACCCATCCAAATCGCTGGTCAACCGGGACAACCCGTTGCACACCGCCGGGATCACGTTCCTCGGCCAGTTCCTCGACCACGACGTCACATTTGACGTCGGCTCACCGCTGGGCGTGCCGGCCGACCCGCAACACTCCACGAACGGCAGATCCCCCCGCTTCGACCTCGATTCCCTCTACGGCGCAGGCCCCAGCGCCTCATACCAGCTGTACGACCCGGCCGACCCCGTGAAGCTGACCATCGCCCACGGCGGCATGTTCGAGGACCTGCCCCGCCGGGACGACATGTCGGCAATCCTCGGAGACCCCCGCAACGACGAGAACCTGATCCTGTCGGGGTTGCACTGCGCGTTCATCCTTGCCCACAACCGAACGGTCGACGAGCTGCGCGCCAACGGTGTCCGGGCTCATCACTTCACCCGCGCCCGACGCGAACTCACCTGGCACTACCAGTGGATCATCGTCCACCAGTTCCTCCCGTTGCTCGTCGGCCAGGACCTGGTCGACAAGATCCTGCGCCACGGCAACCGGTTCTTCCGACCCGACGACGGGGCGTTCATGCCGGTCGAGTTCCAGGGCGCCGCCTACCGCTGCGGCCACAGCATGGTCCGCCCCTCATACCGCGCGAACCTCAAAGGCAACCCGGGGGACCAACCGTTCTTCGCGTTGGTGTTCGACGCCGACCTCCCCGACAGCGCCGACCCCGAAGACCTCTCCGGGGGGGTACGCGCCCCCCGCCGCTTCGTTGGCTGGCAGACGTTCTTCGATTTCGGTGACGGCAACGTGAAGCACAACAAGCGCATCGACACCCATCTATCGACTCCTTTGTTCAATCTGCCCCTCAAGGCGATCTTCAGTCGCGACACTCCAACCGTGCTCCCCCAACGCACCCTGTTACGCCACATCACCTGGTCACTCCCCTCCGGCCAGGCCGTCGCCGGAGCCATCGGCAGCGACGCCTTGTCCGCGGCCGACCTTGGCGAATGGGCCGACTACGGGCTCGGACTCGAACACTCGACACCCCTATTCCACTACGTGCTCAAAGAAGCAGAACTGCAACACGACGGCCTCCAACTCGGAGCGGTCGGGGGCCGCATCATCGCCGAAGTGTTCCTCGGACTCCTCCGACACGACCCAACCTCATACCTCAACACCCGACCCAGCTGGCAACCAACCTGGCCGGCCCGCAACGGCGCCTCCACGTTCGACATGGTCGACCTGCTCACCTACGC
>JBBQTN010000253.1:0-7304 GCA_038213195.1 Acidimicrobiales bacterium
CGACCGACGGTGTCTCGGGTGCTGCGCCCTGTGCACCTGGGCGTCGGTCCGGCGCCGCCCCAGCGAGGCTGCAATGCCCCTGAGCGGGAGCCTTGCAGTGGGCGATGGGGGTCTCGATCCCCCGACCTCCACGGTGTGAACGTGGCGCTCTTCCAACTGAGCTAAACGCCCCAACGGTTGGCTGAGGTTACCAGCGCGCTCGCGCTGCGGCCACTCCCGATCTCTGCTGTCAGCCGCCGAGCAGCTCGCTCGCCCGACCGAACAGGTATGGCACGCTGGGCGCGATCCTGTCCCACTCGGGATCGGGGCGCTGGCCGGTGCGGTGCAACATCACGTTGAAGCAAGAGATCACGCCGAACCTGTACCCCGACAGCGCCCGGTACCAGGCGACCTCGGCGAGGTCGACCTCGCGGCCGGTCGCTTTGGCATACCGCGTCACGAGACTCTCGAACGGCGGCACGATGGCCAACCTCTCGCCGTCGAACCAGCTTGCCGGGTCGTTCATCATCAGCAGCCAGCCCAGGTCGAGCAACTGTGCACCGATCCCGCTGATCTCCCAGTCGAGCACGGCCACGAGCACACCGTTGTCGTAGAGCAGGTTGCTGGTCTGGTAGTCGCCGTGGAAGACCCCGATCTCCGGCCGACCGGGAATGGTCGCGAGCAGGCGGTCGCGCACGGCCCGACCCATCGGCACCCACTCAGCCCCCGCCGCAGTGTCCAGCAGATGATCCCAGAAGCGCACCTCGTCGTCGAGTTGCCTCGGCTCCTCCCACCCGACGAGCACCTGCTTCCACGGGACGAGATGGACCTTGGCGAGCGCGTCGACCGCCTGCCCGAACGCAATCGCAACCTCGGTCCGGGCGGACGCCGGCTTCGACCTGGCGACCGCGCGCACGTTGAGCGTGTCGCCGGCGAGCCTCGTGACCATCGTGAACGGCACCCCGAACCACTGTTCGTCCTCGTCCCACCAACGCGGCTCCGGCACGGGAACTCCAGAGCTTCGCAGCGCCTGCAACAGCGGGATCTGTCTCAGCACGTCCGTGTTGCCGGTTGCGCGGACGTCCTTCGCCGGCATCCGCAGCACCAGCGTGTCGAGGACCTCGCCGTGGTGGACCACGTCGAACCCGAACGACCGTCCGACGTGTCCCGGCATCGTCCGCAGTCCTGTGATGGTGGCTGCGCCGTCGTAGACCGCAGCGGCCCAGCGCTCGAGCTGACCCTGCAGCTCGTCGAGTTCCTCGGTCGCCTGCCCCACCCGCGTCACGCTAGAGGTCGAGTACCCGGCCGTGCGGACCGCCGCGCCGCAGGCGTCGGGGTCAGCGCCCGGGTCAGCGCCGGCGTCGGGTCAGGAGCGGATGCAGGCGATCCCCATCCCCTGACGGTCGCGGTGCGGGTCCATGCCGCTCGGACAGGTTTCGCCGAACGGGACGACCACCTGGACGATTCCGTCGTGGGCTTGGGTGCAGTTGACCTCCGCCGCGTCACCGTTCGGCTGCACCACCACGCACGAGCCGGGGAGGAGGAGGTTGTCGGGCGGAAGGGGCTTCGACGGCTTGGTGATGATCACCCCGAGCAGCACGATCAGGATCCCGATCGACGCGAGCACGGCCATGAACCGCCACGGGAACCGCGCGGGCTGCTGGTAGCTCGCCAGCCTGTCGAACGCCGGATGCACGACACTCGGCGACGACGCCATCGCAGACCCCGGCGCCGGCCCCGCGACCCGCGAGGTCGCCGGTCCCCCAGCACGTGGCGAGGCGGGACCCATCGGCAGCGAGAGGTCGTAGTCGCGGCGCAGCTGCGGATCACGCAGCACCCGCCACGCCTCGTTGACGTCGGCCATCACCCGCGCCGACCGGTCGCCGTTTCGATCGGGATGATGCAGGCGCGCGGCACGCCGGTAGGCGTCGCGAATCTCGGCCGGCGACGCGTCCGCGGCGATCCCCAGCCGCTCGTAGTGGGTCATCGCGTCACCACGTACCACGCTGTCGCGCGTCGCAGCCGACGGCAACGTCAGTAGCCGAGGTCGACGTGCACCTCACCGAGCAACGGTTCGCGCTGGGCGAAGCGGTGCACGTTGGCGGTGATCCGTTCCGACAGCAGCGGCGCGGCCATCGCCGGCGTGTTGCCGCAGTGCGGGGTGATGATGCAGTTCGGCAGGTTCCACAGCCGGTGTCCGTCCGGCAACGGCTCCGGGTCGGTGACATCGAGCGCGGCTCCCCCGATGACCTCGTTCTCCAACGCCCACACCAGGTCCTCCGTGACGATGTGGCGACCCCTGGCGACGTTGACGATCCACGCATGCGACTCCATGATCGCCAGCTCCGAGCGGGAGATCATCCCTTCCGTATCGGGCGTCAGTGCCAGGGCGACCACGACCAGGTCGGCTCCGGCGAGCGCATCGACGTAGCGATCCCCTTCGAGCACCTCGTCGGCGTCCTCCATCTCGGCGACCCGGTTGCGAACCACCGTGGTGTGGCAGTCGAACGGGCGCAGCAACCGGAGCAGCGATTCTGCGATGCCGCCGCCGCCGAGGATCGCGACGTTCGCTCCGAGCAGGTTGCGTCCCATCGGAGGTAGCCACGTGGACGCGCGCGCGTAGGGCCCGAGCTGGCGCAGGCCTGCCAGCCCGAGCGTCAGCGCCAGCTCTGCGACCGGTTCGGCGTAGACGCCCTTCGCGCACGTCCACAGGCGGTCACCGTCGAGCAGGTCGACGAAGTGCTCGATCCCGGCGAACGGCAGTTGCACCCAGCGGACGTCGTCGGCGTCGCGCAGCAACAGCGCCAGCTGCTCGGGATCCCGTGGTGCCGCCCACACCAGCGCCTCCGCCTCGTCGATCGGTACGACGTGACCGCCCCCGGCGAGCACGGCGTCGTGCATCCAACCCGGAGCACCGTCCGGAGCGACGGCGACGCGAGGTGGGCCGTCCCGATCGGGCCCGGACCTACTTGGGGGGTTGCTCGACATGGTGGGCCGAGGCTAGCCAGTTCGCGCCACGTGACAATTTTCGATCGACCCGGTGGCGCAACCGCAGCCGGAACGGCGCATGTCTTGCCGCACAGGACGGGGGCGGTCATGATCGGCGCCGATGGATCGCAACGGCAACCAGCTCGACGCCATCGACCGGGCGATCATCGAACAGCTCCAAGCCGACGGACGGGTGCCGTACACGCGCCTCGGCGCAGTGGTCGGGCTGTCCGAGGCGGCCGCTCGCCAGCGTGTCCAGCGGCTCCTCGACGCCGACGTGCTGCAGGTCGTCGGCGTGACCAACCCGCTGGCGGTCGGCCGGCGGCGGATGGCGATGATCGGCGTGCGCGCCTCGTGCCCGACCGACGAGCTGGCGGCCACGCTGCGGGCGATGGATGACATCGACTACCTCGTCGTCACTGCGGGATCGTTCGATCTGTTGTGCGAGGTGGTCGTTGCCGACGACCTCGCCCTGCTCGACCTGGGCAACCGCATCCGCGCCATCCCCGGGGTGCTGACCACCGAAACCTTCGTCTACCTCGACCTCGTCAAGCAGACCTTCACCTGGGGAGCTCACTGAACTCGATGGTCGGGGACTGGCGTCCGCTCGCTGCGCTCGCTTTCGCCGCTCCCCTCCGGCGGCTCGTCGCTGGCGCTTCCCTCGCCGCTCCTGCGGGGTGGCAGTCAGGGGGCGAGGTTGATCATCACGTGTTTGATCCTGGTGTAGTCGTCCATCGAGTAGGCGGACAGGTCCTTGCCGTAACCGGACTTCTTGAAGCCGCCGTGGGGCATCTCGGCGACGAGGGGGATGTGGGTGTTGATCCACACGCACCCGAAGTCCAGGCGCCGGCTGGTGCGCATCGCCCGCCCGATGTCACGCGTCCACACGCTCGAGGCCAGCCCGTACTCGACACCGTTCGCCCAGCGCACCGCCTGGTCCTCGTCGGTGAAGCGTTGCACGGTGATCACCGGACCGAAGATCTCCTGCTGGCTGAGCTCGTCGGCCTGCTCGAGCCCGGCGATCACCGTCGGCTCGTAGAAGTACCCCTGCCCGCCGACGGGCGCGCCGCCGGTCGTCACCGTGGCGTGGTCCGGCAGCAAGGCGACCATCGCCTCGACCCGCGCCAGCTGCGTGGCGTTGTTGACCGGGCCGTAGAGCACGCCTTCGTCGTCGGGCGCGCCGGTCCGAGTCGAACGGGCCTGCTCGGTCAGCGCGCTGACGAAGTCGTCGTACGCACCGGGACCGGCGAGCACGCGGGTCGCCGCAGTGCAGTCCTGCCCGGCGTTGAAGTAGCCGGCGACGGCGATCGCCTCGGCCGCCGCGGCGATGTCGGCGTCGTCGAAGACCACCACCGGCGCCTTGCCGCCGAGCTCGAGGTGCACCCGCTTCAACCCGGGCGCTGCCGCGGCGGCGACCTCCATCCCGGCGCGCACCGAGCCGGTGATGCTGACCATCGCCGGGATGTCGTGGGCGACCATCGACCTGCCCGTGTCGCGGTCGCCGCAGACCACGTTGAGGACGCCCGGCGGGAGGAACTCGGCGGCGATCTCCGCGAGCAGCGTCGTCGTCGCCGGCGTGGTGTCGCTCGGCTTGAGCACGACCGTGTTGCCCGCGGCGATCGCCGGCGCGAGCTTCCAGATCGCCATCATCATCGGGTAGTTCCATGGCGCGACCTGCGCGCAGACACCGATCGGCTCGCGACGCACGATGGAGGTCATCCCGCGCATGTACTCCCCAGCGCTCTTGCCCTCGAGGTGCCGGGCCGCCGCCGCGAAGAACCGGATCTGGTCGACCATCGGTGGCACCTCCTCGCTCCGGGTCAGGTGGATCGGCTTGCCCGTGTTCTCCACCTCGACGGCGATCAGCTCTTCGGCTCGGGCTTCGACGGCGTCGGCGAAGCGGAACAGCGCGAGTGACCGTTCGCTCGGCGTGCTGTCGCGCCACACTTCGAAGGCGGTCGCCGCGGCACGCATCGCAGCGTCGATGTCGGCTGCGGACGACAGCGGCGCCGTCGCGAACACCTCACCCGTGGCCGGATTGACGACGTCGGTCGTGCGGCCGTCGATCGCGTCGACGTACGCGCCGTCGACGAAGTTGCGGAATGCCCTCATGACGGCGATGGTACCCAGCGGCCGATCCGGCCCTTCCCGAGGGAGGGGCCGAGCGGCGCCAGCATCGTCGCAGCGTGCGAACATGAGGCGATGACCGTTCCGTCCACATCCGCCGCTGCGATCCGGACGGTCGGCGTCCCGAAGGAGATCAAGACCAAGGAGTACCGGGTGGCGATGACCCCCGACGGCGTACGCGAGTTCGAGCGGCGCGGCGTCGCGGTGTTCGTCGAGACGGGAGCGGGCGACGGGGCGAGCTTCGGGGACGACGACTACAGGGCTGCGGGTGCACAGATCGTCGGGACCGCCGAGCAGGCATGGGCACAGGACATGGTCGTCAAGGTCAAAGGGCCGCTGCGCGAGGAGTTCGGCTTCCTCCGCGACGACCTCACCCTGTTCACCTACCTGCACCTCGCTGCGTACCCGGACGTCGCCAAGGCGCTGCTCGGCGCCGGCACGACGAGCATCGCTTACGAGACGGTTCAGCTCGACTCCGGCGCGCTGCCGCTGCTGGCGCCGATGAGCGAGGTCGCCGGCCGGCTCGCGCCGCAGCTCGGCGCGCACTACCTGGAGCGACACAACGGCGGGCGAGGCGTGCTGATGGGCGGCGCGCCAGGCGTCCAGCCGGCGAAGGTGGTCGTGCTCGGCGCAGGCAACGTCGGCTGGAACTCGGCGTGGATCGCTGCCGGGATGGAGGCGGAGGTGGTCCTGTTCGACAAGAACCTCGACCGCCTGCGCTGGGTCGACCAGATCAACAAGGGCCGGATCGTCACCCTCGCGTCGAACCGCGGCGCGCTCGAACGCAACCTCGCCGACGCCGACCTGGTGATCGGCGCGGTGCTCGTCGCCGGTGGTCGTGCCCCGGTGGTCGTCACCGACGACATGGTCCGCTCGATGAAGCGCGGCGCCGTGATCGTCGACGTCGCGATCGACCAGGGCGGGTGCATCGAAACGATTCACGAGACCACCCACGACGAGCCGGTGTACGAGCTGCACGGCGTGCTCCACTACGCGGTTGGCAACATGCCGGGCGCCGTGCCGCACACCAGCACCTACGCGCTCACCAACGCCACCCTGGCGTACCAGCTCGACGTCGCCGAACATGGCCCGGCGGCAGCCGCGCGGCTCGACCGCGCGCTCGCGCTCGGATTCAACACCGTCGCCGGCCACGTGACCAACGCGCCGGTCGCGGAGTTCCTCGGCGCCCCATTCGTCGACCCCTCGATCGCGCTCGGCTGACGGCCGGATCGGGGCCGGCCCGCAACCGTAGGATCTTCGGCACTGTGCCCGCCACCACCCGACCCCCCGACCCGGATCGACCGTTGCACGTCGCCTGCATCATGGACGGCAACGGCCGGTGGGCGCAGCGCCGGCACCTGCCGCGCACGGAGGGTCACACAGAGGGCGAGGAGAACCTGGCCCGGCTGGTGCGCGTGGCCTGCACCCGCAACGTCGGCTGGCTGACGGTGTTCGGCTTCTCCACCGAGAACTGGGTGCGACCCCGCGCCGAGGTCCGTCACATCCTCGGTCTGCACCGCAAGCTGTTCGGGCGGATCGCCGAGCTGAACGACCTGAACGTCCGCGTCCAGTGGGTCGGCCGGCCGTTCGACGGCCCCGAGGCGCGCACGCCGAGGTACGTGCAGCGGGCGATCCGCAAGGCGATCGCCGATACCCGCGCCAACACCGGGATGGTGCTCACGGTCGCGTTCGACTACGGCAGCCGCGCCGAGATCGTCCACGCCGCCCGGGTCGCTGCCGCAGCAGGGCCAGTCGACGCCGAGGCCCTGTCGGCGCACATGTACCTCTCCGAGCTACCGCCGGTCGACGTCGTCGTGCGCACATCGGGCGAACACAGGGTGTCGAACTTCATGCTGTGGCAGAGCGCCGGCGCGGAGGTCTTCTTCACCGAGCGACCGTGGCCCGACTTCGACGGCGACGAGCTCGACGCTGCCGTCGCGCTCGTGCGCGGATGAGCGAGCAAAGCGAGCGAATCATCAGGCAGGTCGTTTCGGAGCGCAGCGACGAGTCGGTCATCCCCACACCGCCGTAGGCGGTCCCGGGATGAGCGAGCAAAGCGAGCGAAGCGCGCGAATCATCACCGTTGGCGACGCTCTCCGGCGCGTCACGACGGCGCTCCCCGCCGCAGAGGATCGGCCGGGGCAACGGGCGATGGCCGACGCCGTCGCCGCGGCGATCGCGACAGGCAGGCACCTGATCGTGCAGGCCGG
>JBBQTN010000254.1:0-7286 GCA_038213195.1 Acidimicrobiales bacterium
CGGCTGATGTTCTCGTCCATGAGGGTGCCCCCGAGGTCGTTGACGCCCGACTGGAGCAGCTGGCGGCAGCCGTCGGCACCGATCTTGACCCACGATGCCTGGATGTTGGGAATGAGCCCGTGGTAGGCGATGCGCCCGACGGCGTGCATCAGCACGGTCTCGCGGAACGTCGGGCCGCGGCGCGACCTGCGCTGCAGGTAGATCGGTGCGGCCATGTGGACGAACGGCAGCGGGACGAACTCGGTGAACCCGCCGGTTCGCATCTGCAGGTCGCGGGTGCGCACGAGGTGGCGGGCCCAGTGCACCGGCTGCTCGATGGCACCGAACATGATCGTCACGTTCGAGCGCAGCCCGACGCGGTGCGCTGTCTCGTGTGCCTCGAGCCACTGTTCGGTGTTGATCTTGTCGGGGCACAGCACGGCACGAACCTCGTCGTCGAGGATCTCCGCCGCCGTTCCGGGGAGGCTGCCGAGACCGGCGTCGCGCAGTCGGGTGAGGTAGGTCCCGAGATCTTCTCCGAGTCGTCGGGCTCCCTCGGTGACCTCCAGCGCGGTGAAGCCATGGACGTGGATGTCTGGTGCTGCCGCCTTGACCGCACGTGTGACGTCGACGTAGTAGTCGCCGTCGAAGTCGGGGTGGATGCCACCCTGCAGGGTCACCTCGGTGGCGCCCCGTTCCCACGCTTCGGCGACGCGTGCGGCGATGTCGTCGAGCGTCAAGAGATACGGCTTGCCGCGCAGGTTGAGCGACAGGGGGCCTTTGGAGAAGCCGCAGAACCGGCACTTGAACGTGCACACGTTGGTGTAGTTGATGTTGCGGTTGTGCACCCACGTCACCGTGTCGCCGATCGTGGCGGCGCGCAGGTCGTCGGCGAACCCGGTGACGGCGCCGACTTCGGGGCCTCGGGCGCCGAACAGCGTGACCAGCTGGTCGACGCCTGGGAGCTGGCCGGCGGCGACACCAGCGAGCACCTCGGCGACCGCGCCGCCCGCGACGTGCGCGCCGCCGACCGCGCCGCTTGCGGCGCCGTGGCCGCCGACCAAGTGCGGCGGACGGACCGGCGCGCCCGAGTACCACGCGGTCGAGCGGTCGCCGACGAGGACGACCTCGGCACCGTCGGCGGTGTCGCGTGTGCCGCTGACCCGCTCCGGGAAGTGGGCGCCCGGATCGTCGCGTCCGAGCCCTTCGGCGTCGGCGCGGTCGAGCACCGGAAAGCACAGCGCCGGGTCGAGCCAACGTGATGGCTGGAGGACCCGCTCGGGATACACGGTCAGGCGGGGGGCCAGCGTGAAGCCGCGCTCCTCGGTGACTTCGCGCAGTCGGTCGAGGTCGGGCCACGGTCGTTCCGGGTTGACGTGATCTGCGGTGAGCGGTGACACCCCGCCCCAGTCGTCGATCCCGGCTGCCAGCAGCGAGCCGAAGTCGTCGGTGAGGTTCGGGGGTGCTTGCAGGTGGACGTCGCCGGCGAGGATCAGGCGGGCGGCGGCGATCGTCCACAGGTACTCGTCGGGCGGTGCCGCAGGGGTGTGACGCATCGGGGTCAGCGGTTTGGGCAGGAAGTTCTGGACGATCACCTCCTGCACGTGGCCGTGCCGGGCGTGGCTGGTTGCGATCGCCCGAAGCGCGTCCAGTCGGTCCTGACGTGACTCGCCGATGCCGACGAGGATCCCCGTCGTGAACGGGATGGCCAATTCGCCGGCGGCGTCGAGGGTGGCCATGCGTCGCGCCGGCGTCTTGTCCGGGGCGTTGCGGTGGCAACCGAGGTCGGCGTTGAGCGTCTCGATCATCATCCCCTGACTCGCCGACACTGAACGCAACGCGGCGAGCTCGCCGGCGCTCAGCGCGCCGGCGTTGGCGTGGGGCAGCAGGCCTGTCTCGTCGAGGACCAGCCGGCACATGGCCACGAGGTAATCGACGGTCGTTGCGTAGCCGTGGTCCGCCAGCCAATCGCGGGCGACCGCGTAGCGCAGTTCGGGTCGCTCACCGAGCGTGAACAGTGCCTCGTGGCAGCCAGCACGTGCCCCGGCCTTGGCGATGTGGCGCACCTCGTCCGGGCTCAGGTACGCGCTCGCCGCGCGTGCCGGCGACTCTGCGAAGGTGCAGTACTCGCAGCGGTCCCGACACAGCGTCGTCAGCGGGATGAACACCTTGGGCGAGAACGTGATGCGCCGGCTCCGACGGCTGGCCGCGGCGGCCGCCAGGAGATCGGGCAGCGGCGAACAGAGCAGATCGGCATCGTCCATCCGACGACCCTAACCCGAGTAAGTTCGGAAAGCGAACTGACCTGGCCGATATCTTCGACACATGGTCGACGACGCCGCAGACGTACACGGGACGACGATCGCCGCTGTCGCCGACCTCATCGGCGACAAGTGGTCGATGCTCGTCGTGAGGGACGTGTTCCGTGGCGTCCGCCGCTTCGACGAGTTCTGCGACGACCTGGGCATGAGCCGGGCGGTGCTCACCGTACGGCTCAAGAAGCTCGTCGATGCCGGCGTCCTCGCCAAGGTCCCCTACCAGGAGCGTCCGGTGCGCCACGAGTACCGCCTGACGGCGATGGGGATGGAGTTGTCGCCGATGCTCGTCGCTCTCCTGCGCTGGGGCGACCGCTGGCTCGGTGACGGCGAAGCGACCGCGGTGCTCGTGCACGGCCCGTGCAACACGGTCTTGCACCAGGCGTTCTGGTGCCCCACCTGCAAGATCACGTTCGGTCCGGCGGCGATCCGGTCACGCACCGTCTGAGGTGACGGTGGGCGGTGACGACACGCAAGGAGGCGAGGACGTCCTCGCCTGGGTTCCGGCGGGCAGCCATCGTCGACAGGTCGGGACAGCTTCGGACAAGCGCACCATCCGTGCTGCGGGGCTCACCGACGCAGCGTGCTCCGGCGTCCCTAGCGGCTGGAGCCGGAGATGTGGTCGATCTTGATCACCTTGCCGGTGAGCGTGATGACGTATGCGGCTTCATCGATGAATTCGACCGAGGTCGGCCGGTCGAGGTCGCCGACCACCGTGGTGAAGGTGCCGTCTGGTTCGACCCTCACCAGCTCGCCGGTGTTCGGCGATGCCGGCGCGCCGGCGTTGGCCGGATCGTTCGGCAGGTCCCAGAGGCCTTGCGAGAGCGCATACAGCTGGTGGCGCGGACCGAACTCGACATCAACGATCAGGCTTGCGCCGGAGGCGACCTCCCTGGCATTGGACGATCTCGATGAGAAAGCCACGACTCTGCCGGTTTCCGGGCGGTGGGGAACCGGGCCTGCTTCGCCCATGTAGACGCGGTGGCCGGATACCTCGAGCCCAGTGGGGACGATGTCGTCGAACGCCATCAACTCTTCGATCTTCCCATCGAGCTTCACCTTCAGGACTCGGTTGTGGTGACCGTCGGTGACGAGGAACCCGTCACCGTAGGGTTGCATCGCGTATTGGAGTCCGCTGGCCACGAAGTAATCGGTCGTCGGCGGGTTCAGCGTCGACCACGCACCGATGTCGGCGATCACCGCGAGGCTGCCGTCCTTGTTGACGCGGTAGATACCGTCGACGACGTCGGGTTGTCCGAAGAATGGACCGACGAGGGTGACGAGGACATAGGCGGTGTGGCCGAGGAACGCCACGTCGATCGCGCCGCCGAGGCCCGCAACCTGGAGCGGAAGCCCGCTGGCGAAGGTTGTCATACGACCGGTCCTGGGGTCGATGCGCACGACGCGACCACCGATCCCGTCGGTGACGTACAGCGCCCCGTCCGGTCCGACGGTGCTCCCGGAACCGCAGCTGCCCTCGCAACCGGCCGCAGCGAAGGTTGCCAACTCACGCACGACGGGTGCCTTGTGCCCATGATGACTCGGCATCTGGCCTGTGACGGCAGCTGATGCCGGGGTCGCTGTGACGGCCGCAGGAGCCGCCAATCCGACGAGAGCGACCGTCACGATCAGTGGGCGCTTGATCTTCATCCTTGTTCCTTCCGATCACCTGGTTGGGACGTGGCGAGTTGCGCGTGCTCCTCGCCGGAAGCCGCACTGCCGCGCTGATGAACGGCCAGCTGAGCGTCCGTCGTGAGTGTCGACGGCCCAGGTCTCACGGCGGTCTCGTAACGGTCTCGCGTCCATTGGTGATGCCTTACGCTGGCGAGCGCCATGGAGTACCGGGTGCTCGGACCGCTGGACGTGATCGGCCCTCACGGTTCGCTGCGTCTCAGCCGACGAAACGAGCGCGTGGTGCTGACCGTGTTGGTCATGGGCGCCCCCCGCGTCGTGCGCGCGGAGCTGTTGTGCGAGGCGATATGGGGTGACGATCCCCCGCGTTCCGCGCGGAAGGTGCTGCAGAACATCGTTTCGCGTTTGAGGAAGTCGCTGGGCGCAGACTCGATCGAATCGAGGTCGGGTGGCTACGTCTTCGTCGAACCGGATGGCGTCATCGACGTCGTCGGGTTCGAACAGTTGATCGCAGCGGCGCGGGTTCATGCTGCGCGTGACGAGTGGCTCGAGGCCGCGAACGACTTCGGATCTGCACTGGCCCTGTGGCGGGGTCCTCCCCTTGCCGATGTGTGCGAATGGCAATCCGGGAGGGCGCAGGCAACGCGTCTCGAGGAGTTGTGGCGCTGCGCTCGAGAAGAACACATGGCTGCGGAGGTCGCGGTCGGGCGACACCACGACTGGTTGGCGGAACTCGAGCTCATGGTCACGGAGGAACCGCTGCGGGAGAGGCGGTGGTCACTGTTGGCGCAGGCGTTGTTCCTCGACGATCGTCAGGCGGATGCCCTGCGCGCGTTCCAACGCGCACGTGCGGCGCTGAATGACGTCGGTCTCGATCTCGGACCTGAGGCGTGCGAGCTCGAGCGCGCGATCAGCATCCGCGATCTCGCGTTGCGATCTCGAGCCAAGCCGATGATCGGTGCGGGGCCCCACGATGCCGGTCCGATGCGGCGGCAACTCCCGCTCAGGTTGACCAGCTTCGTCGGACGCAGGACGGAACTGGTTGAGCTCGATGCGCTGATCGGAAGAGCAAGGTTGCTCACGATGACTGGCGCCGGCGGGGCAGGCAAGACGACACTTGCGCTGGCGGTGGCAGCAAGCGCCGACGCCGGCGCGGACGGGGTCTACTTCGTTGATCTGGTCCCGATCACCGAAGAGGCCGAGGTCGCGATCGCCTTGGCGTCCGCGGTCGGTGTGCGAATCGCTGGACTTGACTCGAGCAACGCCGTTGTCGACGCACTGTGTGAGCATCTCGCACCCCGTGACGTTCTGCTCGTCCTCGACAACTGCGAGCATCTCCCCGGCGCCGCTGCACGTCTCTCCCATGAGATCCTTGCTCGTTGCCCAAGGACAACGATCCTCGCGACAAGTCGGCAGCCGCTCGGGGTTCCCGGTGAGATCGTGTACGTCGTTGCGCCACTGTCGCTACCGGCGCGCGGCGAGGAGATCGGCTCCTCCGACGCCGTCACCCTTTTCTGTGAACGGGCGACGGCGGCGAATCCCCACCTCAGGTTCACCAGCGATGAAATGAAGTCGATCGTCACCATCTGCCGTCGCCTCGATGGTCTCCCGCTGGCCATCGAGCTCGCCGCTGCCCGGGTGCGCATGCTGGGTGTCGTCGAGATCGCGGCTGCTCTCGATGACTGCCTCGGGTTCCTCACCGATGGTCCCCGAACCGTCGCCGCCCACCATCGGACGTTGCGCGCCGCGATGGACTGGAGCTACGGGCTGCTGCCATCGATCGAGCGGGCTGCGTTCCGACGCCTCGCGATCTTCCCCGACACGTTCGACCTCGCGGCTGCCCGCTTCGTCGTCGGACCGATCGGCGACGACGGCGACGACGGCGAGACGTGCCTGGACGGATTCGAGCTGATGGCCCGACTCGTCGACAAATCGCTCGTCGTGGTGCACCAAGCGGACGGCAGGGCCCGATATCGGCTGCTCGAGCCGATCCGCCAGTACGCCCAGCACATGCTCGCCGAAGTCGATGACACGGAGACGGCGACTGCCCGCCACGACCGCTACTTCACGGACCAGGCACGGGCATACAAGGCGTTGGCGCTGAAGGTCCGACCGGATCAAGCCAGCTACCGCGCGGCCATGGAGCGGGCATGGGACGCCGGGGACGTGAACGCTGCGCTGTGGCTGGCGATGGCCCAGATGTCTGGATTTCTGTGGGTCGGCACCTCGGCCGGTGTCCGCTGGCTCGAACGGCTGCTCACGGACCCACGCTCGACCGAGCCGCGCGTCCGAGCGTTCGCCCTCTGCGGTCTCGTCTCGTTGCTCCGCGACCTGCCGAACGGGGATGTCGACCAGCAACGTCAGCTCCTCGATGAGGCAATCGCGATTGCCACACGAGCGGCATCGGTGACCGACATTGCGATCATCAACTTCTGTCGCAGCGAGTTCGAGCTCGGACTCGGAAACACCGCCGAGGCGCGCGAAGTGCTGATCGCAGCGCGTCACGGCTTCGAGCGAGGCGGCGCGGCGATGAGCGCCGCCTGGTGCGATGATCACCTCGGTTGGATCGCCGTTGCTGAGATCGATGTGCGCGACGCCACAGAGTGCTTCGAACGGGCGTTGCGTACCGCCGAACGCGAACCCGACGGCTCGTGGCTCGAGGTCCACGCGCTCGCTGCTCTGGCCCCGCTCGCCGTACTCAGTGGCGACATCGATCACGGGCGCCACGTCGCAGAGGCTGCGCTCACCATGGCCGCACGGCTCGACGATCTCGGGCTGCTCTCGATGACCCTCGTCCGTGCAGCGGAAACCTACGCCTTGATCGGCGATACCGCCTGGGCGACGGCGGCGCTCTTGCGTCTCGAAGGGAACATACGAGAACAGGCCAGCCAACGATGGGTGGCAGACACCTTCGAGACGGCTGCCATCGTCCTGGAAGGCGCCCAACCCGAGTGGAGCACCACGCTGCTCGGTGCGGCGGACGCTCTTCGCGACGCGACGAACGAGCAGCTCGGCGGGATACGAGCCGCGACGAGCGAGGTTCACCGATGCGCTCGTCGACTGGCCGACACGCTGGGCCCAGCGAGCTTCAAGCTCCACTGGACTCGCGGCCGCCGCCAACCACGGGTCAGCTGCCTCGACCAACTCCGAGACTTGCTCTCCCGCGCAGAATCGGCGGAGCAGCAGAGGCCGAATTCGGTTCGCCCCACCAGCAGGTAGCGGGATTCATCCGATGCAACTCAGCCCGGACCTCCACCATCGAGGTGCCGATGGTGCGGGGGCCTTGCGAACTCGGGTTGGTTCGACGGTGTGGTTGAACCGGACTCGGTGGGCGGGGTCGTAGGCGCGTGTCCCGACGGC
>JBBQTN010000255.1:0-7241 GCA_038213195.1 Acidimicrobiales bacterium
CAACCCGACCACAACAATGACGACGAGCGCCACGCAGGGTGGCATGAACGCGATGTGGGCCTGCGTGGCGAGGCTGCCGGCGCCGACCAGCCAGGCCATCCACCTGCTGTCGCCGGTGAGCACCGCCCAGCACGACACGACGGCCAACATGAACAACAGCTGGCCGATGTACGGGTTCCACGGATCGATCAACCGCGGACCGCGAGCCGTCAACAGAAACACCAGGGTTGCCGCACACACCACCGCGGCAACGCGATCGCCGGCGATCGAACGAACGCACCGTCCGATCGCCACGAAACACCCGATGTTGACCACACCGGCAGCCACGAGCAGACCGTTCGGTGAACGTCCGGTCAGCCGGTAGGGGACCGCCAACATGTAGAAGATCCACGGTCCGAGATGGTTCCACCCGAACCGCGCGTCACCCCCAACCAACGGCGTGTGCCGCCCACCAACCGCGTCGGTCCACATCCACGTCAACGCGTTGTCCCCCAGCGGCACCCACCCGGAACGGACACGCACCACCACAGCCACCGCGAGACACACCGAACACACCAACAACCAACGCCTCACCCGCACCCCACATCACCAACCGCATCGTGGCGGTTCCCCACAACGACCCGCTCAGCAATCCCTACCACGTCAGCGACGTCGCACCGTCGTCCAACACCGCCGAAAGATCTGGGTAGACCTTCTCCCGCTGACCCGCTCGCGCCGTGCTTCGCGCGTATCGGACAACCTCAGATTGCGGCCACGATCTACGGCGCCTGCGCGGACGACGGCATCATCAGCTCAGTCGTTCATCTTCCACGTGTCGTGGAGGAGTTACGCGCCGTGCTCGGCCAGGCCACCTTCGACGAGTGTGCCGCCAGCGGGGCGGCCATGGAACGCGCCGACGCCGTCCAATACGCCCGACACCAGATCAGACTCGCCCGCACGCAACGCGCCGACCCGACCTGACACGGCGCCACGTCCGGCATCGCACAACTCGAACAAGAGGTCACACGTAGCGGTCGTGCTCACGATTTTCCTCGTCGCGGCGAGCCTCGGACTCTCGAGCTTCGCGGCCGCCATCGGGATCGGGGTATCGGGGTTCGACGCACGCACCAGGACCGAAGATGCAGTCGCGGGGGCGGGCTGCTCGTCGCGACCGGCGTCTACGCACCCGTGACATGCGTCGCGCCGAGCACGACGACATCGGAGCCCCTGCCAACGTCGCCCGGCCTCGTCTCGTCCTCACCGGACTGGCGCTCAGCATCGACGTGTGGTGAACATCGGAGGTGGACTATGGGCAGGCCAGGGCGACCGACACAACTCGACCCCGCCTCGTCGACCCCCGCTGCCCCTTACCATCTGGGCAAGCGCGAATGCGGCGTTTCGGAGGCCGTTATCTCCTAACCCCAGGGCCTGAGCAGGAGCGTCCTCGGAAGGATCCGAACCTCCGACATATTGTTCCGGAAACCATTGTTCTCGCAACGGCGATGGCTGACGATGAGCGGACCGGCTGCCGGGCTCGCGGGGTGTCAGCGGCCACCAGAAAGTGCCGCTGCTGGCCACCAAGCCCGGCCGTTCCCACGTGATCTGACAACACGGACGGACTGGTTCGCTCACCCTCTCAACGTGGCGGCGGGTCGGGTGATGGTCGGAGTGTGTGGGTCGTTGCGTCCGCCGACCGGTGGACTTGAGCGCCGAGGTGTTCAGCCGCAGCGCGATCCGCGGAACGTCGACGACTGGAGTAATGGTGCAGCATGACCTGGACCGTGTGGCCCTGACGATCGCTGACGGCTGACGGGTTGAACCCGGCGTCCATCAGCTCGGTGCTCGTCCACTTGCGCAACGCAAGGATCGTTGCGTCGAAGTCGCCCGGTCCGATGTCGAGCTTCTGGCGAAGGATCCGCATGCGCCTGGTCATGAACTCGGGACGCATCGGTACCTGGCAGGTGACCTCCAGGCTGAACACGAACGCGTCCGGCGGGATCCGGGCCCCGCAGAACCTCGCTCGCTCATCCATGGTCGCGAGGTGGGCGGTCAACATCGAGACGGTCGCCGCGTCGATGCTCACGACGCGACTCCGCTGTGTCTTCGTTGGCTTCTCGACGACGAGGCCGCCGGCGTCGTTCACCGCGTTGTCGACGACCAGCTCGCCGTTGGCCAAGCGGAGTCGATTCCGACGCAGTCCGGCGAGCTCGCCACGTCGCATCCCGGTGGTCGCGCCAAGCTTGAGGATCGGCGCGAGTTCTGTGTCGAATTGGTCTGCGCCGTCCAGCAACTGGAGTAAGTCGTCGAGCTCGGGCGTGTTGGTTGTGCGCGGCCGATGTGTGCTGTTCGGCAGCTCGAACCGTTCGACCGGGTTCGAGGGCGCCATGCCGTGTCGTTTGCCCCACTTGTACGCTCCGCTCAACAACGCTCTTGCGTTGTTCATCCGGCTGTGGGACAGGCCCGCACGCCTCATCCGCCCGAACAACGAGTCGAGGTCGCCCGGTTTGATAGAGACGGCTCGCTTCTGGCCGATGTGGGGTTGGATCCATCGACGATAGACATCGGTGTAGCCCGTCAGTGTAGAGTGCTCGAGCCCTCGATCATTGCGGGCGAACCCGACATACCAAGTCACCAGTTCGTCGACCGTGCGGTCACGCGTGTCCCGACCGGGCAGACCGCTGCCGTCGCCGATCTCCACGGTGAAACGAGCAAGTTCTCGAGCGGCGTCGGCTCGTGTGCCGTGCACGGTTCTTGAGACTCGCCGACGGCGGCCTCCGTCGTCGTTGCCGGCGGAGATGCTGATCTTCCATCGTTGTTCCGAGAGCGCGGCCATGCTGCCGGTGCCGTGCTGGCCACGTGTCCGCACCGGGGCTTTCGGCGCGGGAACGAGCCGCAGGTGTCGCGGGTGAACGCAGCTTGGGTTCTCGGGGCAGGCGAGGACGTGATCGCCTACAGCGGGCTCGCCGAAGGCCAGCGTCCACGCGATGGCCGGCGCAGAGACCAACTTGCCGTCAACCCGCAATCGCCCGACGCCACGTACGGATCGCGATCCGGTCCAGAGATGGTGCTCCGCGTTCCGATCGACCTTCTGCTCGAAGCGTGCTCGCACCCCTTCCATCGTCGGAAGTATACGCGCCACGTATATCGGAAGGTATACGCCACTTCGAGGTGCCTATCTCGCTGCGTATACTCCGGACCTGGCCGCGATATCTTGCCGCTGAGCTGGTCTTACGTTGTGCGCCCCCTGGGTTTCGAACCCAGAACCTGCGGATTAAGAGTCCGTTGCTCTGCCGTTGAGCTAGAGGCGCGCCTGGCGGTGGCAGTGTAGGGGACCGGGGTGCTCCGCAGGCTGCGAGTTGGGGTGACCGACGGGGCTCGAACCCGCGACATCCAGGATCACAACCTGGCGCTCTACCAGCTGAGCTACGGCCACCATGTGGGCCGACATTGTGCCACGCACGTCCCGGGATTGCACAACGAGATCGATCGCCGGCGGTCGGAACTCAAGCCGTCGCAACGGATTCCGTTGTCTGATAGCCTTTGAGGAACGAGATCCGTAGGGAGGATCGCATGAGCGCTTTGGAATCCATCCAGACGCGTCAACTGTCAGACCGGGCCAAGTCCATCACCCAGCGGGAGCTGGTGACCTACATCGAGCGCACGAGGTCCTCGCAGCGAGCCACCGATCGAGCCCGTGTCGTGATGCCGCTCGGCGTGCCATCGAGCTTCCAGGCGTACGACCCGCATCCGCTGGTGGTCCGTCGAGCCCAGGACGCGTGGATGGAGGACGTCGACGGCAACCGCTACGTCGACTTCGACATGGGCTTCGGCGCGCTGTTCGCCGGTCACTGCCACCCCGAGGTGCGCCGCGCGATCGAGGCGCAACTCGACTCGGGCACGTTGTTCGTCTCCCCGTGCGAAGCCAACACCGACGTCGCCGGGCTGCTCCGCGACCGTTACCGGCTGCCGCTGTGGCGGTTCACCAACTCGGGCACCGAGGCGACGATGGACGCGATCCGCGTCGCCCGCGGGGCGACCGGCCGCCAGAAGATCGTCAAGGTGGAGGGCGGCTACCACGGTCATCACGACGAGGTGATGGTGTCGATGAAGCCGTCGCTGCACGCTGCCGGGCCGGCGCACGCTCCGCACGCCGTTCCTGCCAGTGCCGGCATCAGCGAGGCGGTGCTCGCCGACACCGTCGTCGTCCCGTACAACGATGCCGCCGCGCTGGAGCGGGTGCTCGCCGCTGGCGACGTTGCCTGCTTCATCGTCGAGCCGGTGATGGAGAACATCGGCATCTGCCTGCCGCAACCGGGTTACCTCGAGGCCGTTCGCGAGATCACCCGCGCCCACGGCACGCTGCTGATCTTCGACGAGGTGAAGACGGGCATCACCGCCGGCTGGTCGGGCGCGAGCGGCGTCCTCGGCGTGCAGCCGGACCTCGTCGCGCTGGCCAAGAGCATCGGCGGCGGCCTGCCGCTCGGGGCCTTCGGTGGCACAGCGGAGTGCATGGACCAGATCACGAGCGGACTGGTGCTGCACCTCGGGACGTACAACGGCAACCCGCTGTGCATGGCCGCAGCGCGCGCGGTCCTGGCCGACGTGTGCACGCCGGCGGCGACACGAGACGCTGTCGAGCGCAACGGTCGGCTGCTCGCCGCCTGCGCGGCGACCATCGACGCGGCAGGATTGCCGGCGCACGTCGTTCAGTTCGGAGCGAAGGGCTGCGTGACGTGGGCGCGTGAGCACGTCCAGAACTATCGCGATTACGCGGCGACGGACTTCGACCTCGCGTTCGCGCAGTGGATCCACGGGATCAACCGTGGCGTGCTGCTGCCGCCGGGGCTCGACGAGCAGTGGCTGATCTCGGTCGTGCACACCGAGCGCGAGGCGATGCACTACGCCGAGGTCTTCGACGAGTTCGTCGCCGAGTTGACCAGTTGATCATCAGCTCCAGTTGCGCTCCTCGCGATAGCGGTAGGTGCTGACGGGTGAGCTCCACCGCCGCCGCCGGCGCACGAGCCCGCTGCCGAGGAGCAAGGCCACACCGCCGCCGACGAGCACGAAGTCGATGGCGACGATGAGCGGTAGCGCGTCATCCGCGAGCTTGCCGGGCACTCGCGCCCACGGGCTCTTGTTGATCGCAGCGACACCGAAGCGCGGCACCACGTAGCCCAGCACGGTGATCAGGACGGCGAGCAGCAACATCCCGAAACCGAGGCTGCGCAGCAACGCCGGCCGGTCGGGATGGGTGGTCAGGCCGAGCAGGCCGAGCACGAGTGCGGCGAGCGCAGCGATCGGGACCAACCACTTGAGCACTTGGCGGGTGACCGACAGCGCCTTGACCTCCGGCACCGGCAGGATTACCGGCGGCAGCCCGATCACGGCATCACTGCGGACGACACTGCGCATCTCGACGTCGGTGATCTGCACCGGTGCCTTCTGCTCACCGATCAGGTGGGCGTGCGCATCGTGGAGGATCTTCGCCATCTCCTGCGACATCGCCGTGGCGGTCTGCGGTGACGTCAGCAGCCCGTCGACCTGGGTGCGCACCTGGTCGGGCGTCACGTGCAGGCTCGGCGCCGTGGCGTTGGCGATCAGGTCGACGATCTGACCGCGGATCTGTGGATCGGCGAGCACCGCCTTCGCTGTGGAGCTGGTGCGGTCCGGGCTGAACGCGGTGCGTTGCAGCAGCCACCCGCCGATGGCCAGGCTGGCGCAGATGTAGGCGACGCCGAACAGCAGTCCAGCAAGAGTTCGGCGCACACGCCTCAGTCTTGCCGATGATCGCGCGGGGCACATGGCCTTCGCCGGAGCATGTTCGCGCTGGCGTCGGTGCCGTTGGGAGAGGATTGCGCCGTGGAGAAGAAGCTGCGACCGACAACAGCGTTCTGGCGAGGGCTACGGCTGCGCTGCGCGTGGTGCGGGAGCCGTCGGACCTTCGTGCGCCGATGGCTCGGCAAGTATCCGCGGTGCAGGAACTGCGGCCTGGAGTGGCGGCGTGAGGAGGGTTTCGAGCTCGGTCCCGTGGCGCTCAACACGGTGATCACGTTCTTCTGCCTCACGGTCGGGATGGGCATCGGGTTCGTCGTCTCCTACCCCGACATCGCGGTGTGGCCGATCGTCGGGTCGTGCCTCGCGATCGCGGTGGTGTTGCCGATCGTGATCTACCCGCTGACGTTCACGGTGTGGTTCGCCTTCGACGTGCTCGCCCACCCGCCTGACGCTGCCGAGCTCGCCAAGGCCGGGGCGAGCCTCGCGACAGCTCAGGTCGGAGGGATCGACCGGCGGGGCTGAGCAGCCGGCGGTACGCGGTTGATGTCGCCCACAGATTTTCGGCACCAGTGCTTGCGCTCGAACGGTTGTTCGGAACTACAGTGGTGTCGTTCGCCGTGGCGGACATCGGCCCCCTTGAAGGAGGACATGTTGTGGCGAGGCACTCCGGACGGCAGTTCCGCTCGGAAACCCTGTCACACCCCTCCCGTACGGTGCCCGTCAACGGATCGGAGCCAATGGCTCCCCCACGTCGGAGCTCAGGCTCCCATCCCCAGCACGGAGCCGCCGGCTCCCAACCAGCACAGGCAGGAAATGGAGCGCACAGTGAGCACTGATCGCGACAAGGCACTCGACATGGCGTTGGCGGCCATCGACAAGCAGTTCGGCAAGGGTTCCATCATGCGGATGGGCGACAAGACCACCATGGCCATCGAGGCGGTGTCCACCGGTGCGCTCTCGCTCGACCTCGCCCTGGGTATCGGAGGTCTGCCGCGTGGCCGTGTCACCGAGATCTACGGTCCGGAGTCATCGGGTAAGTCGACCCTCGCCATGCATGTCGTCGCTGAAGCGCAGCGCAACGGTGGTGTGTGTGCATACATCGACGCCGAACACGCGATGGACCCGATCTACGCCAAGGCGATCGGTGTCGACATCGATCAACTGCTGATCTCCCAGCCCGACACCGGCGAGCAGGCGCTCGAGATCTGCGACATGCTCGTGCGGTCGGGTGCGATCGACGTCGTCGTGATCGACTCGGTGGCCGCACTGACGCCACGGGCCGAGATCGAAGGCGACATGGGTGACACCCACGTCGGCCTCCAGGCCCGCCTGATGAGCCAGGCGCTCCGCAAGCTCACCGGCAATCTCAGCAAGACGCAAACCATCGCAATCTTCATCAACCAGTTGCGTGAGAAGATCGGTGTGATGTTCGGTTCACCCGAAACCACGTCCGGTGGCCGTGCGCTGAAGTTCTATTCGTCGGTTCG
>JBBQTN010000256.1:0-7230 GCA_038213195.1 Acidimicrobiales bacterium
GTGGGCTCGCCGGGCCGCCACCGAGCTGACGTTGCAGGCGATGTCCGGCGGTCCCGCGCTGCGCGGGTCGCGGGCCTGGCCGCCTGTGGCCGCAGGCGGCCAGCACGGCGAGTACATGATCGGTGTCGTCGCCGCGGTGGCCACCCTGGTCGGGCTACAGCGCGCGGTGCTCACCGGCGAGCGAGGGCTGATCGACGTCTCCGGCCTCGAGTCGCTGATCATGACCCAGCTGTTCAACCCGATCACGATGGAGACGATGGTCGCGGGGGTGCGCCCGCGCCGGCCCAAGGCGACCGTCGGCGATGTCGTCGCGTCGAAGGACGGTTTCGTCGGGTTCGCGGTCGTCAACCGGTTGCAGCACTGGCTGGACTTCTGCCTGATGATCGACAGGCCGGACTGGGCCGACGACACGACGCTCAACTCCGTCGTCAACCGCACGGAGCGCGCTGACGACCTCAACCCGGTGATCCGTGCGTGGGCGGGCGAGCGCACGACGACGGAGATCGTCGAGCTGGCGACGATGTTGCGGATCCCGTCGATCGCCGTCGGCAACGGCGAGACCATCCCGGAGATGGACCACTTCGCCGAATACGGGTTCTACGACACCAACCCCGACGGCGGGTTCCGGCAGCCGGCGGCGCCGTTCCGGATGCATCCGCGGCTGGCCGGCGTCGCCGAGGTGCACCCGGCACCTGCGGTCGGTCCACCCGTTCGCACCGCGACCGCTCCCGTGCGCGCGGCGCGGCGACCGGTCGAGGCGGCGGGCACGCTGCCGTTCGCCGGGCTGCGCGTCGCGGACTTCACCTCGTTCTGGGCCGGTCCGTTCTTCGCCCACGTGCTCGGCATGTTCGGTGCGGACGTCATCCACATCGAGTCGACCGCGCGGCCCGACGGGGCGCGGTTGATGAACCACCACTCGCCGACCGAGCCGCTGTGGTGGGAGTGGTCGCCGTACTTCCAGGCGACCAACACCAACAAGCGCAGCCTGACCCTCGACATGGCCTCGACGCAGGGCCGCGTCGTCGCCCATCGGCTCGTGGCCGAGTGCGACGTCGTGGTCGAGAACTACAGCCCGCGGGTGATGGAATCGTGGGGGCTCGGATGGGAAGGAGTCCGCGCCCTGCGCCCCGACGCGGTGATGGTGCGGATGCCCGCGTTCGGGCTCGGCGGCCCGTGGCGCGACCGCACCGGGTTCGCGATGACGATGGAGCAGGTGTCGGGGATGGCCTGGCTGACCGGCTTCCCGGAGCACCCACCCGGCGCGCTGTTCGGCCCGTGCGACCCGAGTGCCGGTCTGCACGCGCTCGTCGGTCTGCTCGTCGCGCTCGACGCGCGACGGCGCACCGGGGAGGGCCGGCTGGTCGAGGCGCCGATGGTGGCCAACGCGCTGAACGTCGCCGCGGAACAGGTGATCGAGCGCTCCGCGTACGGCGTGCTGCTGCAACGTGACGGCAACCGCGGCCCGGCCGCTGCGCCGCAGAACTGCTACGCGGCGGCCGATCGCGACGACGACCTCGACCAGCATCGCTGGGTGGCGATCGCAGTGGCCACCGATGCGCAGTGGGCCGCGCTGCGCGGCGCGCTCGGGGACCCGGCATGGATCACCGCAGAGCTCGACGGCGCGGCGGCGCGCCACGCCCGCCGCGACCTGATCGACCGCGAGCTGACGGCGTGGTGCGCGGCGCGCCGCGCCGACGAGATCGTCGATCTGCTGTGGCCAGGGGGTGTGCCGGTCGCACAGGTCGTCCACCCGTCCGCCCAGCTCGGGTTCGAGCAGCTCGTCGCCCGAGGCTTCTTCGAACAGGTCGAGCACCCTGTGTCCGGTGCCAGCACGCACGTCACCTTCCCGTTCCGCTTGACAGGCAGGGACGGCCCCGTGCACCGCCACCCCGCTCCCACCCTCGGCCAGCACAACGCCGAGATCCTCGGCGGGATCCTCGGCTTCACCGACGAGGAGATCGAGGCGCTGCGCGTCGCCGGCGTCATCGGCGAGCACCTCGCCGGCTGACCGTGGCGGGCGGATGCGCTGCGGCTACGAGCCGGCCGTCACCGCAGGGCCGCGATCCGCGCGCTGCATCTCGGCCTCCACCTGCCGAGTCGAAGTAGGCCCGCCACGCGTTGATCTTGCCGTCGACATCGAACTCGAGGGTGATCATGCACCTCAGCGCGACCCACACCCTGTTGATCTCGTCGTTCTCGATCTTCTCGTAGAGCACCGTCCCGGCGTCGGTCTCTGCGATGTTCACCTCCTCGTGGCGCGCAGGATGACACACCGCGGCGCACGATGCGGTGTTCGGCGCGCTGGTTGCAAGGCTCGTGCGCGGGGGAACCGTGTGGAGGTGTCTGCACAGCGGGAGGATCCGGTCGGTGTCGTCGTCGTCGGCGGGGGTGCGGCGGCGCACGCCTGCGTCGCGGCGTACCGCGACCACGGCGGCCTGCTGCCGGTCACGATGGTCAGCGACGACGACCGGCTGCCGTACTTCCGGCCGAGCCTGACCAAGGAGCTGGTCACCGGCGAGCAGGGCTTCGATGCGATCGGGCTCGAGGACGATGCGGGCTGGTACGCCCGGCGGCAGATCGACGTTCGGCTGTCGTGCGCGGCGACCGGGATCGACCTGACGGCGCGCACCGTCGCCACACAGCAGGGACCGATCGCGTTCGGATCGCTGGTGCTCGCCACCGGCTCCAGCGCGGCGACCCTGCCCGTCCCGGGTGGCGACCACCCTGCGCTGGTGACGATCCGCCATGCCGCTGACACCGAACGGCTGCTGCAGATCGTCGGCGAAGGCCGCCACGTGCTGGTCATCGGGTCGGGGTTCGTCGGGTGCGAGGTGGCGGCGAGCCTGCGGCTGCGCGGTGTCGACGTGACGATGGCGACGATGGAGGCTGCTCCGCAGGTCGACCGGCTCGGTCCGGCGGTGGGACGGCTGATCGGCAGCTGGTTGGAGGACCTCGGTGTCCGCATCCACGCCGGGGTGCGGGTCACCGGGTTCGCGCATCGGCCGGAGTCGACGCAGGCGATCTTCGGCGACGATCTCGCCATCGAAGCCGGCGCCGTGATCGTCGCAAGTGGAGCGACGACCAACGTCGGCATCGCCCGCACGGCGCAGCTGACCGGCGCCGACGGCCGGTCGGTCGAGGTCGACGCGTCGATGCGCGCAGCCGCGCCCGGTGTGTTCGCGGCCGGCGACATCGCGGACGCGCTGCACCCCGTGGCCGGTCGGCGGCTGCGCGTCGAGCACTGGGGCGACGCGGAGCGGATGGGGGTGGTCGCCGGCAAGGTGATCGCCGGCCACCACGCGTCCTGGACCGAGGTGCCGGGGTTCTGGTCGAACATCGGGGGCCGCCAGTTGAAGTACGTCGCCTGGGGCGACGGCTTCGACGACGTGCTGGTGCGACCGTCCCCGGACGGGGTCACCGTGTGGTACGGCCGCGAGGGCCTCTGCGCAGGGATCCTCACCCACGACCACGACGACGACCTCGCCGTCGGTGAGGCGCTGATCGCCGCGAACGCGCCGTTCCCGCCTCCGTGATTTGCGTCGCGTCGCGTCGCCGCGCCGGTCTGCCGACCTGCCCGAACGGGTACGAAGGCTCCATGACCGACACGAACACGACCGGGGCCGACCTGACCACCGAGGCGCTCGTCGAGCACCTCAACGACGACCTGCGATCGGAGTTCCAGTCGATCGTGCAGTACGTGCAGCACATCGCGATGATCACGGGGCCGGAGTACACGAGCACCGTGGACGAGCTGAAGATCCACATCACCCAGGAGCTCCACCACGCCAGCACGCTCGCCGAGCAGGTCGCGTTCCTCGGCGGTACGCCGGCCACGACCGCTCGCGAGATCAAGCCGTTCGAAGATTCGCACGCAGCACTCCAGGCCGACCTCGACCTCGAGCGCGAGCAGCTGGACCGGTATCGCACCAGGGTCCAACAGGCCACCGACCTCGGACTCATCGACGTCGCCGAGGCCTTGCGTCCCTTGCTGACCCAGACGCAGGAGCACGTCCGCGACCTGCTGAGCGCGCTCGGCCAGTAACGGCGGATCAGCGGGCGAGCAGGCCGAGCTGCTCGAGGTCGCGCTCGGCGTGGCACTGGCGCCGGTAGAGGTCCGTCTCGGCGACGATCCGGTGGATCTCCGGTGTTTGGGCGAGGGGCGCTGGCCC
The DNA here is from genome assembly GCA_038213195.1 of Acidimicrobiales bacterium. GTDB lineage: Bacteria > Actinomycetota > Acidimicrobiia > Acidimicrobiales > Ilumatobacteraceae > JAODBQ01. The sequence continues at coordinate 4,170 of JBBQTN010000256.1, forward strand.
GAGTGCGCGCTCCACCCGGGTCGTGATCTCGGCCACGCCGACGTCGACGATGTGCCTGGCCCGCAGCGCCCGGCGATGTGCCGCGACGGCGTCGTGCGGCGCGGCGTCGATCTCCTCCGCAGCGCCTGCGAGCACGACGTCGAGCTGCCACAGCGACGCGTCCACCGCGCCGAGGTGTGCCGTCGCATGCGGATCGGTGCGCCACCCGGCGTGCAGCCGGTCGACCAGCCCGGCGGCGCAACCCGCCCAGCACGCGGCGACGCCGACAGCTCCGTGCCAGAAGCCGGGCCGGTCGAGGTACCAACCGGCGGCCCCGACGAGCGCGTCGTCGCCGACGTCGAGGTCGAACTCGACGGTGCGCGTGTCGGTAGCGACGAACGCGGGTGAGGCCCAGTCGGGGGCGAACAACCGCACGCCGGGGTGGTCCATGGCGACCAGGACGAGCGCGGGGCCGCCGTCGACGTCCGCCGTCACCAGCGCGTGGCTGACGAGTCCGGCGCCACTGCACCACGGGATCACGCCGCGCAGGTGCCAGATCCCCTCGCCGCCGGTCAGCACCGCCGGCTCGCGTCCGCGGGCGGCCCAGACCCCGAACAACGTGCGGTCGGCCGGCGCAGGTCGCCCTGCTTCGGCCAGGATCGCCAGCGCGTCGGTGTGGGCCTCGACGAGCCGCCCGAGCGACGGATCCTCGGCCGCGGCGTCCCACAGCTGGCGGAAGCGGCGCGGCGTGCCGCCGCCGCCCGGCAACGCGATCCCCGCCGACCGTTCGAGCGTGCGTGCGACCAGCGACCCAGCGTCAGCCGTCCCGGCGACCTTGGTCATCGGTGCCATGCGGCCGAGACGAACAGCCCGTGGTGGTGCTCGTCGTCAGGCGCGCCGAGCACATCGGCGAGCACCTCGTGCACCTCCGACCCGTGGAGCAGGTGGTCGTCGGAGTGACCGAGCCAGTGCACCGCGACCAGATCGCCGGGGGACTGCAGCACCCCGTGCACACGCTCGACCAGCGCGGCGAGCTCGATCCGGTCCCAGTAGTAGCCCAGCTCGGAGAGCACGACCAGGTCGAACGATCCGCCCGGCCACCACTCCGGCACCGCGCCGACCTCGATCGTGACGTTGTCCGCCGCCGCGAGCCGCCGGCGGGCCGTGGCGATCGCCGACGGCGAGGGGTCGACCGCAACGACCTCGTCGCACAGGGTGGCGAGCTGCTCGGTCAGCACGCCGATCGAGCAGCCCGGCTCGAAGCAGCGCCGATGGCGGCCGCCGATCATCTCGATCGTGGTGCGATACCGCTCCCGCTCGTACGGGGACGTCTCGAACGACCACGGATCGCCGTGCTGCGCGTAGGGCTGCTCGAACGTCTGCGGATCGACCCTCATCCGGGGATCACGACCTCGGACGCCCGCCCGAATCGCGGCAGGTGCTCGCGCGGCACCACCGGGGCGACCCCGAACAGTTGCGAGCGGTGGCAGGCGATCGCGGTGCGCTTGGCGTCCATCGCCGCCGGCGCGAGGCCGATGCGTCGCCCGGTGGTGGTGATCGGCGACGTCGCCGGGTCATGCCAGTGCCAGGCCCACACCGGGTACCACCACAGCTGCGCACCGGCTGCGTCGGCAACGCGCCGTGCGGCCGCGCCGGCCGCATCGTGATCGGGATGGCCGTCACCGTCGAGCGTGGCGAAGACGACGTCACCGTTGCCGATCTCCGCAGACAGCCGGGCCTCGAGCTCGAGCGTGCACGCAGCCAGCCGTCCGTCGGGCAGGCCGAAGCGCACGACGCGCGGCGACGGGACGAGCCGGCGGACCGCCTGATCGAGCTCGGCCCGGCGGACGCGGGCGAGGTGCGCCAACGGTGCCGGCGCAGCCTCGCCATCGGTGACGCACACGAAGGTCACCGATGCGCCCGCTGCACCGAGCATCGCGACAGTGCCGCCGATGCCGAGCGACTCGTCGTCGGGGTGCGGTGCCACGACCACCACCCGTGGACCCGCCAGATCGTCGAGACCGATCGCCGGCAGTGCGCCGACCACGCGCAGCCACTCCTGCTCGGTCGCTCCCGGGCGGGCCAGATCGATCTGCGGCCGTGCGGTGATGTCCCTCGCGGGCTCGATCGTCGGTGCGCCTCGAGCTATCACCTCGTCGGCCACGGCTGCGCTGCTCATCGACGGCTGTCTGCGGCGGAGGACTTCTCTCTGATGCGGGTCTCGTCTCGGTGGTTCACGGTCACTCCTTGCCGCGTCGCGGGTTCGGTGGTGGGCGGGAGGTACCCGTCGGGGTGGCCCGCCAGCCATCTGCGCCGCCTGGGCGCGTCGATCGGCGTGGCCCACCGTTTAGGCGTCGTCGTCCGCGGGGACTTGTCGCCGCGACGTTCGAGCGGTTCGTCGTCGCCTGAGGAGGAGTGGACGTGGCAGTTGTCGAGGGAGTTGCCGCGCGCCGGCGCGCCACCGCGCGGGCCGGCCAGCGGCACGACGACATCGACGTGGTCGTCGTCGCGATCCCGGCGCGCAACGAGCAGGACCGCCTCGGCGCGTGCCTCGACAGCGTCGATCGGGCGGCGCACAGGTGGGGCGGCCGTGTGCTGACGGTCGTCGGCGCGGACAACTGCACGGACACCACGGCATCGATCGCCAGGGCCTTCGTGGCGATGGCGACGACGGTGCACACCGTCGAGGGCGTGTGGCGGCGGCCCTCCGCCGCGCGCCGCGCCGTCGTCGCACACATCTGCGACGAGTTCGGACCTGCGGCGATGCAGCGCGTGTGGATCGCCAACACCGACGCGGACTGCGCCGTTCCCGTCGACTGGATCACCCGTCAGGTGGCGCTCGCCGACGGCGGCGCCGATGTTGTCGCCGGGGTCGTCAAGCTCGATCCCGCCGACACGTCCGTGCACCTTCTCGCCGCGTTCACGGCGCACTACCAGCGCGACGCGTCGGCTCGGGGGCACGTGCACGCGGCCAACCTCGGGCTGCGCGGCAGCACGTACCGTGCCGTCGGTGGCTGGCGGACCTCCACCGCGATCGGTGAGGAGCACCACCTCGTCAACGCAGCCGTGCGTCGCGAGGCGG
>JBBQTN010000257.1:0-7228 GCA_038213195.1 Acidimicrobiales bacterium
TTTGAGGTTTTGTGATGGACCGCGACGATCTCCTCCGCCGGATAGATCTTGCAGCGTTGCTCGATGAGCTCTCGCCAGCGCCCGCGATACGGCTGGGTCCGAACGCGCGATGGCACTGCATCGACGCCGGCCACGACGACCAACACCCCTCGATCACAATGTTCGTCGACCGTCGCGGCATAGAACGATGGAAGTGTTGGTCCGGTGGTCACGGTGGCACCGCCATCGACGCGCTTCTCGTCGCCCGCGGCGGTTCCATGGCAGACGTTCTTGGCGAACTCGATCGGCGATCGGGGAGCGCCCCCGACATCGTTCAAACCCGACCGATTCCGCTGCGAAATCCTGCGATTGCCGAGGGCAGGACCGAGCCCGACGCGGCGCTGCTGGAGTATGTGGGCGGGTGCGAGCGGATCCTCTGGCGACCGTCGGGCCGAACGGTCCTCAACTACCTCGTCGACGAACGGGGACTCGCGCCCGATGCACTCAAGGCAAACCACGTCGGCGCCGACCTCGGGCCGGCAGCCATGCGCCGGGCAGTCGGTCTTCCACGAGGAGGAATCGCCGCCGTCCTGCCAACCCTCGACATCGACGGAAGGGTCACCTACGTCCAGGCGCGCTACATCGAACACGTCGAGGGTCGACCAAAGTACGACAATCCCGCCAGCCGTATCGCCGCGAACCCGCGTATCGGTTGGGTTGCTCCGGCGACCCTGAAGGATCGCAATCACCTCATCCTGTGCGAAGGCCTGATTGATGCACTCAGCGCCGCCAGTGTGGGGACGCCGGCCGTCGGCGTGCTCGGAGCGACGTACGTCGATGACCGAGTCGCCCGGGACATCGCCAAAGGAGCAGTCGGCCGCCAAGTGGTGCTCGCCTTCGACGGTGACCCAGCCGGCCGGGCGGCCGGTGACGCCATGACTGCGTCGCTGACGGCAGCCGGCTGCTCCAACCGCGTCCTGCAAGTGCCCGACGGATGCGACGTAAACACGCTGCTTGCCAGCGACGACCGCTGGATCAGTCGCCAACTCGACTCACCGTCGCGGCGCCCAGTCGTTCGTCAGCACGATCTCGCCAGGACCATGCGATGAACGACAACCAGTTCGTCGACGCAACGCTGCCCATCGCTCACCGGTACGAGCACGACCGAGAGCACGATTGGAAGGCGCTCGAACGCTTCGCCGATCTCGCCACGCGGGCCGGACACCCCGTCGCGGCGGACGACTTCATGTGGATGGGCGCCGCAGAGTTCCACGACGGACGAACAATCCATTCCTACAAGCACGTCGACACGCGGCGCTACCTCCACCTCGATGACTCAGGCCACGCGTACCGCTTCCTCTCGCGAGCCGAAGGCGGTCGCTACGTCCCATGCGGCGACCCGCGTGAAGCGATTGACCGAACGATCCAGCCTGGACACCACCGCTGAAGTGGGCGCAGGACCATCTACATGATGGGACTTACTCCTCGACTATGTGATTTTTCAGTTGTGGAGGTCCAGAGCTAGTTGTTCTCCGGGTTCGTCGACAAAAGGTGGGATTGCGTAATAACGGGCGCTGTTGCTCTGTGGCTTGCCGTTGAGTCGAATGCGATGTTCGTCCTGCAAGATCTTCAGCCAGCTACGAACTGCCTGCGCAGAAAGCCCGGTCTGCTGCTGAATCTCGGCTCTGGACAACTGATCGCGTCCGAGGATTCGAAGGATCTGTCCCCTTCGGTCGGCGGGACTCGGTCGGCTGGTGCGCCCTGTGCTCGTGAGGAGTCGGTCGACAAGGTTGTACGCGGCCCAACGGTTCGTGCCGGTCACAAGGACCAGCCCTCTTGTGACTAGATCCTTGAGCTCGGCTCGCGCTTGGCTGCTGTCAATGCGGGCGCCGTCCCGGTAGAGGGCATTCGTCATCGTGGTCCCCTGCCGCATCAATGCCAGCGCAACATGTTGGCTGTCCGTCAAGCCGGTCTGGTTGAGACTCTCGATCCATTCCACGGTGTCTCGGTCGAGAAGTGCATGGTTGGGAAAAGTCACTTGGAAGCCCGTCACCCGGTCATCAAACTTGGGCTTCGACATTCCAGCAGCGAGCAAGGCTTGGATCATGATCTTGATGCCGCTGCCACGGTTCTCGCAGACAGCTTCCTGCTGCCCGGGAATCACAACATCCTCCAGGATCGAGACGAGCCGCGCATTTCGCGATGAACTGGCCGGCAGGACGCCCAACTGGTCGACGGCCACAGGGCCGTATAGACCACCGGGATTTCTGATCTCGATCCGGTCGGGATACATCTCGATCTGCACTTGCGTTCCTCGTGCAGAGTCCGTGAGATCGCGATGGATGAGCGCGTTGACGATCGCCTCACGCAGTGCAAGCTCTGGGTACTCCGGCAAGTCGCGACGTCCGGCACCGTGGACGAGGGAGCGGCGCGCCATGTTTCGCCGAACCATACTGAGCGCATCCTGGACCATCGTTGGTATCGGGCCGTCGAACTTGCCGCTATCGAGGAAGCGCTCTCCGGTCCGGAGATCCTGGCCGTCAGCCGTTGGGTAGTGAACGAACGTCACATTGAGCTGTGGAAAGAACAGCTGAGGGTGCTTGGCAAGCGCGAGTAGCCCGCCGACTGACGGAACGAGTGCACCGTTGACCTCTACGAGGATGAACAGTTTCTGCAGTGCCTCAAGATCGTCCATGTCGGGAGGAAACGATCGAGGGCTTCGCGACCTGAGGCGGATCAGAAGTGCCGACAGAGCTGGGGTGTCAAGATCGTGAATGTTCGCGCCAACGACCGGCTCCTCGTCATTTCGTGGCTGCGAGCGGTTCGAAATGAGCGTGGAGACCTCGTGGGTATTTAGTTGAAAGTCACCATCGGCAGTCCGCCTGTACGAGCCACGATCCATGCCAACGGACTTGATGAAACAGGGACGCAATGCAACCGGCAACTCCGGCACCTCTGCAACGACCAGTTGGACGTCTTCGAACGTGTGGATACCGACAGTGGAACGCACTGGTGGCTCGAACATGGTCGAACACCAATCGGCCAGCACGCTGGCGACCTTCGCTGGGTCAGCCACCCCGGTTGCGGCGAATCCGGTCTTCTCATCGAGGCCGAGGATCACGACTCCGCCGCCGTTCGTGTTGGAGAACGCCGAGAGTGTGGGTCTCAAGCTCTTGGGGACCTCCGTGGTCGCGCGCTTCGCCTCTACCGTTGCTGTATCGGTGCCGAAGCGCCGAAGTCCGAGGATGGTTTCCTTCAGGTCATGGTCGTTCACGTCGAAACGCATGCTATTGGGCATGCCACTCCGGCGATTGGCATGCCACTCCGGCGATTGGCACGCCGACCGGGATGCGGCGCTTCCGGAGAACCGTCACGAACGACCCGAGCTGCCGGATCGTTCCCCATGAGTCAGACGATGTCGCCCAAAGCGGGTTCGCATGTGGAGGACGCCACTCGCTCGATGCGCCAGCGGATCAGGGAGGCGTGTGCGTCATCCGATGCGTGGCGTGGCTCGGTGAAGGGCCCAACCAGCTGAAGGCTCGTCTCGTCAGCGTCCTGCACATAGCCGTACCAGCGGGTAGTGGCCGTCGCGTTGTCCTCACCGAACTCGATGACGTCGCCAAGGTGGGTCATCAGGTGGATGGTCCAGCCTCGACCGCTTGGGTGGCGGTCCCAGATGAGCCGGCCCCATCCGCCGTGCTGTTGGAGGTCCGGCCAGATGGTGGCGACCCAGACTTGCGAGCCGGGCTCGGGGTCGAGGGGGTTGTCGAGTAGGGACCCGTGGGCGACTCGCAACACGTGCCGATCGAGGATTGCGAAGTCGGGGTGAGTGGGCATCGGGGTTCTCCGAAGAACAGGCCGAGTGGCATCTGTTGGAGGCCCGGACGGGCGAGGCGCTCGTTGCGCAGGATGCCCCGGCGTGCAGGGCGATCTCTGTCACGAAGACTATCTGCTGCGGGGCCGCATGGGAGGCGTTTCGGGTTCGTATCGGCCGGAAGCTCACGCCGCGAGGAGGCGCTCGAGGCGGTGGCTGAATCGGCTGATGTCGGCGCGCACTTGGCTGGGGGTTCTGCCGCGTGCGATGTCTCGGGCGAAGGTGCCATGCACGCGCACCTCCATGAGGTCGATCCAGTCGGCGGTGTGCGCGGTGTCGGCCTGGCGTAGTTGACCGAGTCGGCGTAGGGCGTCGCATGCTTCGATCTGGTCGATGACGTCGCTGTCGCTCTCAATTGGGGTGTCGTCAAGCTCGGCGAGGGGTTCTTCCTTCGGCCATTGAGACGCGCGGGGCGTTGCCGCACGGATGCGGCCGAGAATTCGGTCGTACAGCAGGTCCATCGTCGGATCGACTCGGGAGATCACGTGAACGGCGTTGACGACAAGATCGTCGAAGGCTCCGCTGAGGCGTGCTCGGTGGTAGGTGTGTGCGAGCTTCCACAGGCCGGGTCGCAGGGCGACGAGAAGTAGGACGGTGGCGTCCTCGTCGTGGCCCTGGCTTTGGGTGGCGAGTCCTCGCACGATGCAATCGTGGTCGTCGTGTCCGCGATGGGCGAGCACGTCGAGCATCTCGGCGGGCGTCCTTCCGCGCAGCTGGGGGTCGTCTGCCCAGCGGATGATGAGACGCTGCGTCGATCGCGTTGTGGTGAGGCGGCGGGCGGCGAGGATGAGGCTTCGATCGGCTTGGTTCGTGGCGGTCATTGGTGGTCCTCCGGTTGGCGGGTGAGGGACTCACGGTGAAGGCCGGCTGTTGCTGGACACGCGACTGTCGGCGCGACTGTCGGAATGACGGCCGACCAGCACCGCGATCGCGTGGGCAGTCGCGTCAGGGGTGCCGCTGACCTGCGCAGTCGCGTGGTCAGTCGCGTGGCGCGAGGTGGGTAGTCGCGTGAAACGCAACATCGATGTCGGACCCTGCGCACATGACGAACATGCAATCGAAGGGCTCGAGTTCGATGGACTGGTCCCCGGCCGAGCTGCTCGGTGCGGCGGCGCTCGCGGTCGGCGTTGGGACGGCGGCGGTGGTTTGGGCCGGCGCAGCTCTCGCTGCTCGGGTAACTGGACGCGAATTCAATGCCAGTCTCGGAGAGGCTCTTCGAGTCGTGCCCCGACTGCCGTCGGCCGCTGGCGATCCGCGCTCGGCGTGGTCCGCTGAATCTGCCGTCCAACTGCCCGGCCCGGTCATCTACTGGACGGCGACAGTCGGCGTGGCCGTCGTTGCTGTCGTCGTCGCGTTCCTGGCGGTACGACTCGTGCGCGGTTCGGGTTCTGGTCGCAAGCGGCTCGGTGTCGACGTTCGGGCCAGGTTTGCGACACGGCGAGAACTTCGCCCGTTGCTGATCCGACGCCCGCAGTCGGGCAGGTTCGTGGTCGGCCGCTACGGCCGCTGGCTGGTGGCGACGCAGAACCGGAAGTTCGCCCCCACTGGTCGACGTCTGCCGTGGCGCGCTCCGTCGGGCGACATCTCTTCGGTGGCGATCGTGGGGCCGTCACGCTCGGGCAAGACGGCGGAATGCGCGATCCCCGGTGTGCTCGATTGGGATGGGCCGGCGGTGCTGCTGTCAGTGAAGCGCGACCTGCTCGATGCGACGGTCCGCCGGCGACGTCAACTCGGTGAGGTTCGCGTCTTCGATCCCGCTGGGATCGTGACGAAACGCCCGGTGAACCCGACTGAGCAGTGGGTCGAAATCGGTGCCGACGAGTTGGCCCGTTGGTCGCCGTTGCGCAACGCCGGCACTCCGTCGGGTGCGAAGAAGGCGGGCGAGGCGTTGGCCGCCTGGACTCCCAAAGCTGGCATCGAGGGTGGGGGAGACTTCTGGGCGACCTCGGGCAAGATCCTGTTCACCGGTTTGGTGGGCGTCGCCGCCATCGACCCGGAAGGCCCGTCGATGGCCAAGCTCGCCCGTTGGGTGTTCAAGCAGGACCAGCCCGACCCGGCAGAGGTGTCGGAGGTGCTGACGATCCTCGAAGCGGTCGCAAAGTCCGACCAGGCGCACTTGCGCGTGGCCGCTGATGCCGCGGCGTTGCATCTGAACGCGATCTGGTCGAAGGACGAACGGCTCGTGTCGTCGGTATACGCGACCGCTCAGACCGTCGCCGATCCCTACCTGGACCCGAACGTCCAAGCCGTCACCGACATCGGGGCTGATGAGGAAGGCGCGAGCTGGGTCGACTTGGACTGGCTGATGGGCGCTGCGAAGGGGAAGGCCAACACGCTGTATCTGGTCGTGCCGCTCGATGACTACAACCGCCTCGCACCGGTTCTCGGTGGCTTCCTCTCCGACCTGAAGGCGCAGGCGTACGAGTGGGATGTCGCTGGGCGAGGATTCGGAGCCCCGTTGCTGATGCTGATCGACGAGGCCGGCAACATGCCGCTCGCATGGCTGCCACAGGTCGCGTCCACCTGCGCTGGCATCGGCATCCAACTCGTCACGATCTGGCAGTCACTCGCACAGATCGAAGAGGCCTACGGGCGACTCGCGAACTCTGTCATCACGAACCACGCCACCAAGCTCTTCTTCCCGTCAGCATCCGACGAATCGACCCTCGGCTATCAGTCGAAGATCGCCGGCGACGAGGAAGTCGAGCGCCGGTCCTGGTCAAGCGACAGCGCCGGCGGCCGACGGTCTGTGTCGGGATCTGAGCAACGTGAGCCGCTCGTGCCGTACCACGTGCCGCGGCTTGCGCCGCTCGGCCAGGCGTTGCTGATCCACGGCAACATTCCACCGGCAGTCGTGCACGGACGGAAGTGGTGGAAGGAGCGACGACTCCGATCGCTCGCCAAGGGTGGCCCGCCGCTGCCAACCAGAGCCGATGAGACGAGGGCGGCATGAAGCCCGATGACGAGCGTCTCACCCGGTTGCACGAGGCGCTCGTTGAACGGGTCGAGCAACTCGTCTCGGGTGAGGACTTCATGCGGTTCGTTGCCGAGTCGGCGCGCTTCCATCGTTACAGCCCGCAGAACCGGCTGCTGATCGCCTGCCAGCTCGTGGACCGCGGTGTCGAGCCGGATGGTCTCACCGCCTCGTACAAGACATGGACTCGTGTGCCTGCTGAAGCTGGCGGCACGTGCCAAGTCGCCAAGGGTGAGAAGGCGCTGTGGATCTACGCGCCGATGACCGCAACCCAACGTGTGATCGACGACAAGACTGGCGACGAGCGTGTCGTCTCTGCCGGAGTCCGCGGGTTCAGTCCCGTGCCGGTGTTCCATCAGTCTCAGCTTGATGGGGCGCCGGCATTGCCCGAGCCTCCGATG
>JBBQTN010000258.1:0-7220 GCA_038213195.1 Acidimicrobiales bacterium
GTACTCGGCGACGAGCCGGAAAGTGGCGGTTGTCCAACGGTCGGGGTCGGCGCTTTACGAACGCGGCACCGGTAGCTCTCCTCGTTCCAGGACCTCGACGAGGCGCCGTTGGTCGGCGCGAAGGGTGTTCGTCGTTGGTCCGCAGGTACGCATCGAGGTGGCTGGCGCCGATCGTCAGCTCGTAGCAGTGATGGCGGGCTCCGGCGTCGCGCAACTCGTCCGGCGTCAACGCCGACAGCGTGGTAGCCCAGGGCCGAGAAGAACGTGCAGTAGGCCGTGTGCCACAGGAAATCCCGCGCATCGAGTTCTTCGAGGAGAAGGCGCCTGGGACCGCGGACGCATCCTCAGTCACCAGCACGTTCTGGTACGCCGAGATCGCTGTGCGGTGTGCGCCCGCCGAGGGTTGCTGAAGAGGTATGAAACGTTGTTGTTGCCCTTGCTGCCCGCGTGTGGTCTACTCGCAGCGCTGCGTGTTGGGGTGTTCGGCGGCAATCGGGGGAGGGGATCAATCGTGTTGAGGCCGAACGCGACTGTCGCCCGCGTTGGGCAACGCTGATCGGCGACTCCGCGCCTGTCGCCTCACATCAACGGCGCACAAGTTGGAGCCGATCAGGGCTGCAGTTACCGGGTTGGTGTCAGGACGCTCGACAAAGGAGACGAGATGAGAGTGAAGGCAGCGATCGCCCATGGTGCGGGGCAGGTCTGGAGTGTCGAGGACATCGAGATCGGCGAACCCAAGGCTGGCGAGGTTCAGGTGCGCACGGCGTACGCGGGGCTGTGTCATTCCGATGAGCATGTGCTCACCGGTGATCTCGTCCCGCCTCCCGAATCGCTGGCGATGTTCGGGGTGACTGAGTGGTACCCGGTTCTTGGTGGGCATGAGGGTTCCGGTGTGGTCGAGGCGGTCGGTGACGGGGTGAGGGCGGTCAAACCCGGTGATCATGTGTCGTGTTCATTCGTGCCGGTGTGCGGCCGCTGCTTCTACTGCGCCACGGGCAGAGCGAACTTGTGCGACCTCGGTGCGGGCACCCTGGTCGGTGGGATGATCACCGACGGCACGTTCCGTCACCACACGTTGGACGGCACACCGATCACCACGATGGCCAAGCTCGGAACGTTCGCGGAGACGCTCGTCGTCGCTGAGGATTCGCTTGTCAAAGTCGACGCGGACCTGCCGTTGGCGGCGGTGTGTCTCGTCAGTTGTTCGGTCGCGACAGGGTTCGGGTCGTCGGTGAATCGGGCCGACGTTCGCCCGGGTGACACCGTGGTGGTCGTCGGCATCGGTGGTGTCGGGATGAACGCGGTACAGGGTGCCCGGGCGGCTGGGGCGACGAACATCGTCGCGATCGACCCGGTGGAGTTCAAGCGGGAGAAGGCGATGGAGTTCGGCGCGACCCACTCGGCTGCCTCGATGGATGAGGCGATGGGGCTGGTCAACGACCTGACGTGGGGTCGGATGGCCAACTCGGTGATCCTCACCCCCGGCCTGCTCGTGGGCGAGATGATCCAACCCGCCGCCGACCTCGTCGGCAAGGGCGGCACGATTGTTGCCACCGCGGTGGCGTCGATGTCACAGCAGACGGTTGATTTGAGCCTGATCGGGCTCACCGGTTCGGACAAGCAACTGCGTGGCTCGCTGTTCGGGTCTGGCAGCCCACGCTCCGCGATCCCCGAGTTGTTGATGATGTACCGCAACGGGCGCCTGAAACTTGACGAGTTGATCACCAAGGAATACCCCCTCGATCAGATCAACGACGGCTACCAGGACATGCGCGACGGCAAGAACATCCGCGGGGTTATCAACTTCAGCTGAGCCACCGTGCTCGACTCAACGTCCGACCATTCCACCGGCAACGCAACCAACATGTCAGGCAGTCATCACGAACGTCTTTGGCCAACCCGATCGACCGCAGGCAGGTCTGCGCGTGTGGAGTGTGGTGACCGGTCGTGCAGGGTCCCGCAACTCGGTCTGTAGAGGACGCCGGTGGTTGTCTCGGGCTCGGCGAATCTTGCGGCATGTTTGACGTGGACCGGCTGACGCCGAGCGGTCGCGATGGGTGATGCCAGGCGGAGGAGGGACCGGCCATGAGTGAACTGGACGCCGACGCGGTGACTCGACCAGGGGTCGCCGGGAGGGGTTGGCATGGTCGTGGACGCAGTGAAGGGGATGGTGTGAGATGAGTGTCTCCGGGTGGCCCGTTCTGCCGGCCGGGGTCGTCACGTTCTTGTTTACCGATATCGAGGGTTCGACTCGTTTGTGGGAGGTGATGCCTGAGGCGATGCGGGCTGCGTTGGCCCGCCACGACGCGATGGTGCGGGGCGCCATTGGAGGTCACGGCGGAGTCGTGGTCGCCGAGTTGGGCGACGGGATGGCCGCCGCGTTCCCGTCTGCGCTGGGCGCGCTCGGCGCGGCGTTGGACGCGCAACGGGCGTTGAGCGCCGAGGCGTGGGGTCCGATGGGTCGACTGCGGGTGCGGATGGGTGTGCATACCGACGAGGCAGTGGTCGTCGACGGGCAGTATCTGAACCAGCCCCTGAACCGTTGTGCCCGGATCATGGCCGCCGCCCACGGCGGCCAGCTGATCGTCTCGGCATCGACCGCGGCCGTGGTGGGCGACAAGCTGCCCGACCGGGTCGGCCTGCTCGAGTTGGGCGCGCACCGGCTGCGCGACCTGGCCGAGCCGGTGCCCCTGTTCCAGGTCCTGCACCCGGATCTTGATCGCCGGTTCCCGCCGTTGCGTTCAGTCGACTCGTTTGCCGGGAACCTCCCGTCGCAGCTCAGCTCGTTCGTGGGACGTGACGTCGACGTCGCCGCCGTCGCCGACGCGGTCCGCTCGGGTCGACTGGTCACCCTCACCGGCACCGGCGGAGTGGGCAAGACCCGCCTCGCGCTGCAGGTGGCTGCCGAGGTGCTGCCGATGTTCGCCGACGGTGCCTGGCTGGTTGAGCTGGCGGCGGTAGCAACGGGCGACGATGTGGTGGCGGCGGTGGCCGCCTCGCTGCGCGCGCCCAGCCTGGTGACGACCGGCGACGCGCTGGTCGGCTACCTGGCCCAACGCCGACTGGTGGTGGTCCTCGACAATTGCGAGCACCTCCTCGACAGCGCGGCCGGTTTCGCCGAAGTGGTCCTCGCCCGGGCGCCGGAGGTGCACCTGATCGCCACCTCGCGTGAACCACTGGGTGTCGACGGCGAGGTCGTGCGCCGGGTCCGCTCCCTCGACGTGCCAACGCCCGGCGCCAACGCGGCCGCGGCGCGACACTGCGCAGCGGTGCAGCTATTCGTCGACCGAGCCGCAGCCGGCTCGGACGGGTTCGCGCTGTCGGACACAAACGTCGACGCGGTCGTCGATATCTGCCGGCGCCTCGACGGGATTCCCCTCGCCATCGAGTTGGCCGCAGCCCGCGTCGGTGGAATGTCCCCGGCCGACATCGCTCGACGCCTCAACGATCGGTTCCGGCTCCTCAGCGGCGGTGGCCGCCGAGCCCAGGAACGACACCGCACCCTGCTCGCGACAGTGTCATGGTCGCATGCGTTGCTCTCGGAACCCGAACAGCGGGTGTTCCGACGCCTGGCCGTGTTCCCCGCCACCTTCGACTTGGCCGCGGCGGAAGCCGTCTGCGCCGACACCGACCAGTCCGGACTGGACGTCGTCGACTTGGTGGTGGGCCTGGTGGCGCGCTCGCTGATCCAGCACGATCCCGACTCCGACCGCTACTCCCTCCTCGAAACATTGCGCCAGTACGGCGCCGACCGTCTCGCTGACGCCGGCGAGACCGATCCGGTCCGCGAGGCATACGCCGCTCACTACCTCCAACTCGCCGCAGACACCGCACCGGGACTGCACGACCACCGCTTCGCCGCCGCCTATGCCCTCTTGTTGCTGGAGTCGGACAACTTCAGCGCCGTCGCGTCGTGGCTGGCCGCCCAACAGCGATGGGGCGACCTGGCCGATCTCGCCGCCGACCTCGCGTTGTTCGGAACCTCCGTCCACCCGTCAGAGGGTTACGGATGGTGTCGACAGGCCATCGATGAAGGCGGCATCACCGACCCCCAACGGATGGTCGACGCGTTAGGTCACGCCGCCCATCTGCTGTTGTCCATGGGCGAATACGCGCTCTGTCTGACCGCCAGCCACGACGCCGAATCGCTCGCCGAACGCCACGGGCTCCAACCCAGCCCATGGGCGATGTTCGCGCGCAGCCTGATCCATTTGTACCGTGGTGAACTCGACGAATCCCTCGCCGTGACCGACCGCTACCTGTCGCTCTTCGACCGGCGACAAGACCTCCAGCTCGCGACGGTATGGACCCTCGCAGTGCGTACCAACGTTCTGGCTGCCATGGGCCGCCACGACGACAGCGAACTCGTTCTGGCCGAAGCGCTCGAGCGGGCTGCACGCCTGGGCCACCCCGGCGCGCTCGCCGCAATAGTCATTGCCGCGGCACAGGTCCGCCTGTGCTTCACCTCGGAGCCGGACTTCGACGCGGGGTTGGCCGTCTTTGACGCTTATCCGATCTCATCGCCCGCGTTGGATTTGGAAGCGTGGTTTCGGTGCACCCGCGGATTCGCTCTCTTCGGTGCCGGACGTCCCGGCGCCCTCCACGAACTGGCCGAGGCGTCACGGCTCGCTGACCGCTCGGGGGGTGAGTTCGGCCCGTTCGCCCTCGAAGCGCTCGCGCTCGGCTACGCGGAGGCCGGCAACCTGCCCGACGCCGCACTCATCCACCACTACGCAACCCGCACCAGCAACAGCGTCCTGCAATGGCCAGTGATGACATGGATCCGCGACCGAATCGACACCGCCCTCGCCGCGCTCGACGTCGACGACCGGCGCCGGCTCGTGACCGACGGCCCCGCATTGTCGCGGCGCGACATCATGGCCATCGTGAACCGCAACGACCAACAGCCGCACCACTGAATGTGTGAGCGGCCGTGGGACCGGATGCACCATCCCCCTCTCAAGCCGACGCAACGACCTGGAGGGCAGCGCACTGGACACCGGGGAATCGTGACGGGCGGAGGCGGCTCTTGCCTCTGGGGTCAGGCGGTGAGTTGGTCGCGTAGGCTCATGTCGCCCTGCAGGCTCAGTGATCGACGATTGGATCGTTGTCGACCCGCCGGATGTGGATGAACGCGAGGCCGCTGGATGTTCGGAGACGGCGAGGTCGGTGCACGCTTCGCTCACTCACCCGCGCTCCACGCGACCGTGGCGGCTCGCCTACCCGCTCGCGCTCGTCGCCCAGCGCGCCTTCGCCGTCGATACCAGCCTGCATCCTGAAGCATCCGATAAGGCCGCGCTTCATTCACGCGAACGATCGCCGATAACGCCGGTTCGCCGTCGGCGGCCGGTCGATCTCGTCGCGTCCCCTACCGCGCAGCCCCTCGTCGATGCGACACCGCGGCATAACGCCGGCCGGTGGACACGGAACAACACCGACGACCTTGAGCTGATCCCGTCACCGAGGGTGGTCGCGGAAGAACGCGTCGGAGCGGCACTTCGGGGCGATGTCCCATGTCGATATGCCCGCGCGTTCGGGGACACTTCGAGACTCTCTTGCCGCGCCCGTATCGTGTGCGTCCCCTCGGGTGGTGGGGTTTGAGGGGTCGAGGGTCCGATCCGCCGCCTCGGTCACGCGGCTGCGACTACGGCCTGCGATCGACAAGGCAGCGCTTATCTCGACGACGGTCGCTCGGAGATGAGCTGCCCCCCGACGCCGGTTGAAGCAGATCGCGGTAGTACGACTCCGACTAGGGTTCTCGGTGCACCACGCCTTCACCAGAACGAGGTCGTCCCGTGGACTACCACATTGTTCACGACGGGCCGCTGGCGGTGACCAGACCGGTGTGCTCTACTGACACCACCCCGAGCCCTCTGTCGGTTCGCGGAGGAGGGACGTCGTGTACACGATCACCGAACGCCGAACCATCAACCTCGAGCGACTCGAGGAGACCACCGAGCGGGCACGCAGCGAGTACTTCCCCAAGTTGCAGGCCGCGCCGGGATTCGGTGGCTTCTACCTCGTTGCCGATGACAAAGGAAACACATTCACCGCGATCAACGTCTGGGAGAGCAAAGCTCACGCCGAGGCGTTCGACGCCACGATGAGCAGCTGGCTCAAGGTGCTCGAGGAATATGGACACCACCAAGAGTCCGTCAATCGTGGTGAAACAGTGGTGGAGCTTCAGCCAGGGACCTGACAATGCCTGGCTACCTGGCCGTCCGACGGTGCCGACGACGGAAACGCTGCAAACGCCGACTACGCCCTGAGCGACCAGCCAAAGATCACCTGACGAGGCTGCTGCCCCAAATTGCGCGGGCTCCAGCCACCGCGGACGTATCCCGCAACGCCGGTGCTGCGGAGCGCTGAAAGTCCCCAGTGTCGATCACCGAAACTCCTCACCCGCGGGGTGGGTGGTGTGCCGGCGGGATGGAGGATAGTTCAGGTCGTGGTGGGGTGTTGGTCGAGGAGCTCCGCGACGGCGATTGGCTGGTCGCACGCGGGGCAGTGACCTCCGATGCCGATCTTGCGCATGAACGTGGAGCAGTCCGGGCAGCGTTGTTCGCCGAGGGCGCGTGTGTCGCAGGTGTCGCATTCGTAGACGGTGATCGGCCGGCGTGGTTGGCCTCGGGGCACGACGGTTGGGGCTGGTGTGGTGTCGCGGCGGCGCCGGTAGGCGGCGGCGCGGCAGGCGTCGGAGCAGAACTTGCGGCGCCCGCTGGGGGTGTAGGGGTGTTGGCAGACCGGGCAGGTGATCGTGACGGCATCGTGACGCGACGGGGCTTCAGGCCGGTTGGTTCCGGTTGGGTTCATGATCCGTTGACCGCCTTGCGGGTGGCTTCGGCGCGGGCGCGGTGGGATCGCATCCGGTAGCTGTCACCGTTGATGTTGATCACCACACTTCTGTGGAGTAACCGGTCGAGCATGGCGCCGGCGACCATCGGGTCGTCGTTGAACACTTTTCCCCACGACGCGATACCCAAATTGGTGGTCAACGCAATGCTGCCTTTCAGATACCTCTGTGACACAACCTGGAACAACGCCGCCGCGGCCTCCGCGGGTAACGGCAAATATCCGACCTCGTCGAGCTATGCGGATGTCCGCATAGATCGATCTATGCCGACACCGCGACTATGCCGAGGGGGTGAGCGCTGACCGGTGGCGAGCCTGGCTGGCGGCTGGTTGCGGCGCGGCATAGTTACAGGTTGTCGAGGAAGGCG
>JBBQTN010000259.1:0-7159 GCA_038213195.1 Acidimicrobiales bacterium
CGGTTGCCGGCTCCCGTGAACGACGATGGCGCATGACCTACGACGAGACCATCTCGAACATCGTCAAGGTCGTGGAGGCAGTCGGCGCCGCGGTGATGGTCATCGGCGGTGCCGTCGCGTTGGTCGCCGCCGTGCCCCCTACCGCCGACCAGCAGCGACGTGCCGGCGCCTACCAGACGCTCCGTCGCAACCTTGGTCGAGTCATCCTGCTCGGCTTGGAGATCTTGATCATCGGCGACATCGTGCGCACGATCGTCGTCGAGCCAACCATCAGCGGCGTCTTGGTCCTCGGGATCATCGTCGTCATCCGCATTGTGCTCAGCTTCGCCCTCGAAGTCGAGATCGACGGCCGCTGGCCCTGGACCCAACCAGCCACCTCATCGGCACCCGCAGCCGACCAGGCGTCCGAATGAAGCGAACAGTGGCCGGCGACCCGTAGCCGGACGTCGTGCCGACTCGACGATTGGTTCAGGACTCGTGGCGACGCGGCGATGACGTCGGGTGGGGAGCCGGCTTCTCGATCCAGGTGGAGGTGGCAGTGCTCGACCTGCCAGTGCGGATCGAGGGTAAGACGTGGCCCATTGGTGAGCTGGATCTCGCCGCGGACGTGGACGTAGCGCGGCGCGTGGAAACGTCCGTTCGGGCAACGCGGATTGGTCACTATCCGTCGCCTACAGCCAGCGATCTCCGTTACGCGTTCCAGATCGGCACCTTCGGCGCGCACGGCCGCTGGCCCGCGGCGAACGTTGTGGGTGCGTGCTGACTTACGACTCTGCGTGCAGCACGGGGTGGCCGCAGGTGCGGAGGACGTCGATATCGCGCCCGCTGGCCTGGCCAAGAGCATCCGTGTCGACTGGCTTTGTCAGTGGTCGAGGAGTGTTGCGGCTTGGGTGGGCGGGCCTCGCACGAGCGATCAGGCTCCGATCTCGGAACGGCCGAGGATGACGGTGCTGGCCGTGACGATCTCCTCGTGGATGCGCTCGGCGAGCGTCTCGACACTCAGCTCCGCGGCCGTTACCACACCGAGACGCTCGATGGATGCCGCAAGCGTCTGAGCGAGGTCGGGTGACCAGGTGGATGCAATCCCAGCTTGCCTCTCCGGCGCCGATGGTGGCCTCGAGTCGCATCGTCGGAGGCTGGAGGCCAGCAGCGACGAACGTGGTGTGCAGTTTCGCACCCATGCTTGTGTCAGCGCCCCGCAACGCAATTGTCTGGCTCACCCATCGACAGCACCGCCGATACGTCGGTGATTCCGGCGACGACCGCGCCCCGTCCCAGTCCAACTCGTGGAAGGTACGAGCCCGCCGGGCCGAACGTGCCCGGCCAGTCTCACCACCGCCCCAACTGGGTCATCGATGAATTGCAGGATGTAACGGCCCACGACCGCGTCGAAGCGTTCGGTGAACGCCATCCCTGCCGGATCGCCATCGAGGAAGGAGACGTTGGACAATCCGCGCCGCTCGACACGTGCTCGCGCGGAGGCCAACGCAGCCGTGGAGATGTCTGTCCCGACTACCTCGCCGGAGGCTCCGACTAGCTCGCTGACCAGCATCGCGACATCGCCAGCACCGCTTCCAACATCGAGGACGATTATTCCCGGCCCAATCCCGGCGGCGACAAAGAACCTCCTTGTGATCGGGTCGACGAGACGCGCCTGAGTGCTCAGTCGCTCCAACTCCGGAGCCGAGTGACCAAGCGCATACACCGCCGGCTGATCCCTCCCGTTGCCGCTGATGACCAACGCCGCCCCTCCTTCTCGTTGGGTCGTCCACTGTCCGGCCTGGGCCTTATGACCGGTACACAGAATACGTCTATAGCGATCGAGTAGAACCGCCGATCGATCACCACCATCCCGTATCAAGGCGCCGATCATCGGGTGGGCGCCGTCACCAACCAGGGTTCGCGTGAGTGTCTCCCTGCCGGTCGTGTAGGGCTCGGTTTGTGATGTCATTGTCGCCGTGGGGCTGGTTCGGTGTGGGAGGGTTGGTGGCTGCTGATCCGCATGATGCTGCGTTGGGGTTGCTCGACTACTGGACGCCGCTGACGCTGCGGACTTGCTCGATGCCGGGATCGGTGACGCCCTTCGGGACGGGCCGCGCTCGATCGCCGAGCTCGCCGACGACGTTGGTCTCGCCGCCGACCCGTTAGCTCGCGCGCTGCGCGCCGTGCCCCGTCGGATCTCGTGACCGAACGAGTGCCGGGGTGAAGCACCCCGGGTCTGGTGGAGGCTCTTGGTGTCGTCGGGTGTGTCAGCATCCCGTGGTGATGCTGGGTGGCACCCTGGTCGGCCGTCGCGTGTGATGTTCTGATTGTGTGGTGGGTGGGGGCGTGTGCCTTGGGGTGTGATGTGGGGAATGTTGATGAGCGGTCCTGGGGCGCTCTCGGGAGAAGCTTTTGGGTGAGGTCGTCGTCGGCGGGCGGCACGCTTTGCGTTGGAAGCTCATCGCTGTGAGCGGCGCAGCGTGGTTGTGGGTTTGGTCGATTTTGCGTGGCCGTTGGCGGGCGACGGTGCTCCTGGCGGTGTTCGCGGGGTTCGCCGGCGGGGTGGTGATGACGGCGTGGGAGTACTCGCGTCGTGCGGGGACGGTTGTCGAGCACCGGGTTGCCGCTCTCGCTCCGGCGGACGGGACGATGCATGCTTGCCCTCCCGGCGCGGATCCGGGCGTTGACACCACGCCATGTGACGACGTCGATGTGTTGGCGGCGGCGTATGGCGCTCTGGCCGAATCGCGCTATGTCGTCGGCTCGGCATTCGTGGCCACGAATTTCGTCACGTTCGGCTCATTGAGGCAAGCGAGTGCAGTCTGGTACGGGAGCACGAGCACGTCGATCGATCAGCACGGTCGCATCGGTGAGTTCGATCTCGTTGCCGGTCGCCTCGCGTCTGCCGGTGATCCTGGCGAGACACTGCTTTCCGAGCATGCCGCTTCAGCGTTCCGAGTCGGCCCCGGAGACAGCATCCGGATCCAGGCCGGTGCTTGTGGGGCTGGCGCGTCGCCGGACGCTGCGACGCCGTGCACGTTCGTCATGCTTCGGGTGACCGGCATCGTGCGTACCGAGGACGATTTGAAACCCCAACCTCCGTCGCCACCCGGTGGCAGCAACGTGACCATCGTCGGGGTCTTTCCGTCGGCGGCCTGGTTTCGTGCGACGGAGACAGGGCGTGTTCCGGAGAACAGCCAGTTCGACTTCCGTCTGGCACGAGGGGCGTCGCTCGAGGACGTGCGCAGGGATGTCACCGCGCGATTACCTGGCTGGGGAGTGGAGATCACCGCACATCAGAACCTCGCCGCAATCGACGCCTTGCGCAAGGCGGTACGACTGCAGTCGCGATCTCTGTTAGCGATCACCGTCGTGTTGTTCGTCGCCGCCATGATGTTCGTCGGGCAGGCAATGTCCAGGCAGATCGCCGGCGAAATGAGTGATCGAGAGACGCTTCGAGCCCTCGGCCTTCCGGGTGGAGCATCGGCGGTCGTCGCGGGGGTGCGTGCATC
This sequence comes from Acidimicrobiales bacterium, assembly GCA_038213195.1. Taxonomy (GTDB): domain Bacteria; phylum Actinomycetota; class Acidimicrobiia; order Acidimicrobiales; family Ilumatobacteraceae; genus JAODBQ01. The sequence continues at coordinate 3,495 of JBBQTN010000259.1, forward strand.
GCCAATCGCCATGGGCGCCGCGCTCATCGCGGTGTTGATCGCCGGTGTGGCCTCACCTTACGGGCCGACCGGCTTGGCAGACCGCGCCGATCTCACCACCGGGCTACAGCTCGACACCCTCGTTCTGGCTTTGGGAGCGTTCTGTGTGGCGGGCGCGGTGGTGATCGGGGCGGTGGTGGTCGGGGCGCTGCCGGCCGTGCGCAGCAGCCGCGCAAAGGGTTCGATGCATCGGCTGCGCGGACGGTTTCCATCCTCGTCGGTTCCGGTTGTCGCGTGGGTCGGAATGCGGCTTGACAGTGGCCTCGACAGGCGCAGCTCGGTTCGCTCGGTGATCCTGACCACGGCAAGCGCGGTCGCGGCCTGCGTGGCGGCCGTCACCATGGTCGCCAGCCTGCACCGGGTCACCTCCGAGCCGGCCCGGTACGGGATGCCATGGGATTACGCCGCGCCAGTCTTCGGTGACCCGAGCCGTGGCAATCAAATCGCCCAGGTCACGCGGAACGACCCGGCGATCAGCGCAGCTGCGTTCGTCAAGACAGCTGGGCCCATCGAGCTGCCGTCCGTCCCCGCGTTCTTTGCAGTCAGCTTCAGCCCCGCGAAGGGAAACCTGCCCGCAGTGATCATCCACGGAAGGCCACCCGCGGCGGACGACGAGGTCGCCGTCGCCCCCAAAACCCTCGCCGCACTCAGAAAACACGTCGGTGACACCATCGATCAGCTGCCCACCCTCGCCCGTGGCGACGTCGTGCCGACGAAGACGACGACGATCGGCCCATTCAAGATTGTCGGCGAGGCGCTTGTCACTGACGGCCAGGCGACCTTCGGCCCAGGAAACGGAATCCTGCTCACCGAGAACGCAAGAAATTCACTCGACCCAAGCCCGGGCGGATACCTCGTGGTCAACGTAGACCCGTCGGCGCCAGCGGCGGACGTCGTCGCGTCTCTCGTGGAAGCCAACGGATTCGTCGTCCAACCAAGCCCACCCGCAGACGTCCAGGGCCTCGTCGAGATCTCGAACACACCATGGGTGATCGCCGCGATCGTCTCCCTGCTCGCCGCCGGTGCGCTCGGCCACGGACTACACACCGACACCCGGCGTCATCGCCTGCAACTGGGCACCATGCGCGCCCTCGGGTTCACAACCAACCAAGTTCGACGCTCAGTGATCTGCAGAGCAACAGCTATCGGTGTCGCATCGGGCCTGATCGGTGTGCCAACAGGCGTCATCCTCGGCCAGCTCGCCTGGCGGCAGATCGGCCACCAGGTCGGGTTGGCCTCTGCCCCACTCACACCCCTCCTGTTCACAACACTGACCGCAATCGCAGCCGTCGCCCTTGCCGCAGCGTTAGCCGTGTGGCCCGCTGCCAGGGTCGCCAGATCCCACCTCGCAACCACTCTCCGAGCCGAGTAGCCGCCGTTCGCTCCATGAGCGTCATCCCGTACAGCCGCCGGCTGTGGTGAGTTCGGCGTCGACGTCAACAGGTGACGTTCTCCATCAGCAGTGACCCGAGTTAGCACTCTGTGGCGGCGGTGTTGCTGCTCTTTGGATACTTCGCGTCCGGATCCGCGCTCGATGCGTGCGAGTCGTTCGATCGCTTCTGGCCACGTCATTGCACCTCAGCGTTGTGGCCGCGCGGAGCGCTCCGTCACGTTGCATACCACGCCCGAACGTCGAGTCGAGCGAAGCCATCATCGCCGAGCAGTGCCCAGTTGCCGCCGGGACCAACGACGATCCCGTTCAGTCGAGCACTCTTGAGGTCCCCAGTCAGTCGGCTGGAACGTACCGCAACGAACTCGGCGCCAGCCCCTCCGTCATGCCTGGAGCGGGCGGACCCACGAGCCTGCTGTACGGAGTGGCCCCTGGTTGACGGACCCCTACGGTGAGGGTCGAGCGGCTGATCGCCGCCCGCGCCGAGATGGCCCGCGAACGCCAGCAGATCGCCGGGATCCTCGCCCAACTCCCCACCAACTTGGGCAAGGTCCGCGAAACCCGCAACAACCTCTGCGACATCGTCCACTGATGGCGACGTCAGGGTCGACCCGGGACACTCCTCGGACGGGTGAATCGTGCTGGTCGCCCTTGTTGGCGGGGCGGGAGCTGCGACGATCAGGTCAGCACAGCCGATGGTTCCCGCTGGACCGTCCTGTGTAGGTGCCCTACCCCACACGCCTGGGGTAGGGGCGCCGCGTCAACGGGCATACAGCGCTCCGCGTTGGTCGTCAAGATCGCCGTCCTGCTCACCCAAACGTCGCTGGCCCCATGACCGGGATCCCGCAGATCGATCGGTCACCGATCTGATGTTGGACGCGCCACCACCCCGTCGACACATTGGTCATCCATTCTCGCCGCTGGTTTTGGGTCACCGCCAATGTCGACGCGACCGGGTAGCAACGAGGACGTGATCATTGCCGTCCGCAAAACGACATCCGCTGCTACGAATCGTAACCGCACATCTCATCGACCGCCAATCCCAAGCCGGAACTGGTTCGGCGAACCTGATCATGTACCAGTACCCGCGTTTACGTGCGGCCCCTACCCGGCGGGTGTCGGGATCCGCGGTCGGTGCCGTCACGACGACCGGCGGTGCGGGGATCGCAAGAAACGACATGGACGGTGCGATCGGGGTCGAACGGCGGGAACAATCTGTTCGGGAGGGGTCTGGCACGCCGTCCTCACCGCACGCACCATGAACCGCCGGTGCCGTGAGTGCTGCGCGCAAGGGTCGAGTCCGGTTTTTGCCTCAGCCGCCCGGCGGACGGTACGACGGTGATTTGGTCATTGCAGCGTCGACATCCTCGACTGTCAACAATGGTGTGAAGCTGATCGTGAGCGCACCGCTCGAGTTGATCATCAACGAAAGGGCGGTCGCGCTGGCGACGTCCGGAAGATCGCAGATCCCGTAAAGATCGGTTTCCCCGAATGCGTAGTACATGCAATCGATCTTCCCGCCCACGGACTCGAACGCTTCGTCAGCCGCCTTCCGGCGCTTGGAACCGCCCTCGTTCATCAGCCCCTTAATGCCGTCTCCTTTGTAGTTCCCGCTGAACAAGTACTTGGCCATGACCGATCCCTTCGACGTCACCGACTTGGCGACGTTGCGAACGTACCACTCATATGAACGCGAGCGAACCGGCTCGCGAGACGGTCGCCGTGCCGGTGACTGAGCAGCGCCGAACTGCCGATCTGAGCGGATTCCTCGACCACCAGTTCGGCTACGACTCAACCTCGGTGAACATGTCGTCCACCGCCATCAGCGCACCAGCGTCACAGTCCGGGCGGCGCTCCGTCACGAGCGCTCGTCGCGGGCCGGATACAGCTCGGCGATCCTCGCTCGCACCTGAGCCATGTTGCTGTCGAACGACTCGTTGCGCCCGGCTCGTGTCTCAGAGAACGCACAAGCATTCGCCGCAGGCCAGACCGGACAACCCAACGCAGTCCGGCAAGCAACCCACGTCGCGACCGACTCGACCGTGCCTGGCGACTTGGCGCGAGGTGACCGGCTCGTCCGCCTTGGCACCTCCACCCGACACGCATGCCAGGACGGCGCGGCGGTCGCAGGCTCACCCCCCGGGAGCCTGCCACCAAAACCGCCCCGCCATCTCCGAGGTGACCATACCGACGGGTGGAACGCAAGTAAATCGTCGCCCGCCACCCTTGTGTTTCG
>JBBQTN010000260.1:0-7117 GCA_038213195.1 Acidimicrobiales bacterium
GCGTGACCTGGTTCCTGCCGTTCGCCTTGGATGCGTACAGCGCGGTGTCGGCGTCGTGCATCAGCTGCTGACCCTCGCCGGTGCCCGATGCGCAGCCGATGCTGACGGTGACCGAGCGGACGTGGTCGCCCATGTCGAACGGCACGTCGGCCACCGCCCGGCGAGCCCGCTCGGCGAGCAGCACTCCCCCCTCGAGATCGGTGTTCGGGGCGATGACGATGAACTCCTCGCCGCCCCACCTCCCGACCACATCTTCGACCCTGATGGTGGCCTGCAGCCGGCGGACGAACTCCTGCAGCACGAGGTCGCCCCCCGGGTGCCCCTCGCTGTCGTTGACCTTCTTGAAGTGGTCGATGTCGAACATCAGCACCGCCACAGGCTGCTCATGCCGCCGGGCGCTGCTGGCCTGCTGCTGGAGCTGCTCGTCGACGTGGCGACGGTTGTAGCAACCGGTCAGGGCATCGATGCGGCTGAGGTTGTCGAGCTGTGCGTTCCGCTCGCGGAGCTCGTCCTGGAGCCGTTTGATCCGTACCGCGCCGCCGATCCTGGCGATCAGCTCTGCGGGCTCGAACGGCTTCTTGAGGTAGTCGTGCGCGCCGGCGCGGAGGCCGGCGACCATGTCGTGGGTGCTGGTCCTGCCGGTGAGGAAGACCACCGGGATGTCGCGGAGGTGCTCGTCCTTCTTCAGGCGGAGCAGGACCTCGTAGCCGTCGAGGCCCGGCATCTCGATGTCGAGCAGGATCGCGTCGGGATGGGACGCCGCGCACTGCACGAGCGCCGAGGGCCCGTCGACCGCCTCGACGACGTCGTAGCCCTCCTCCTCGAGCTGATCGCGCAGGACCGCGCGGATCACCAGCGAGTCCTCGGCGACGACGATGCGGCCGGCGGCGCCCAGCACGGCGGTCACAGGCGGCCGGCCAGCACGCCGGGATCCGCGATCAGGATCAGCTCATCGAGGCTGCGCAGGGTGCCGGCGATGTAGTCCGCCTCCTGCCCCTGCGGCGCGGGACCGATATCAGCTTCGTCGATGTCGAGAACACCCATCACCTGCTCGACCAGCAGACCGAACGGCCGCTCGCGGACCGCCAGCACGAGCACGTGGTCGCGCCCCGTGCCGAGCGTCGACAGCACCGTGATCGGTGGGTCGCCGGGCAGGATCCCGACGACGTCGTCACGCGATCCGGGGAGGTCGATGATCCCCGCAGCGGTCCGCACGCCTGTCGTCGAGTCGACGGGAACGGCGAACGAACCGCGCCCCGTGTGGAACCACACCATGGTCGTCATCGAGGTGTCTCCTTTCTCTGTGCGGCGCGGAGGTCTGCACGATCGCCATCTCGAGGACGGCACTTGGCGACGAGCAGCCGGCGCAGCTCAGCGGCGTCGTACCCCTCGAGCGCCGCGTCGAGTGGCCGCGCCTCGCGGCTGTCGAGTGGCCACGCCTCGCGGCTGTCGAGGGCGGCGAGTGCCGAGCGGAACGCCCGACGCGCGGCGACCGGATGCCCCGACTCGTCCAGCGCGCTGGCGAGGTGGAAGTGGGCGAGCGGGTCGTCGGGCTCGCTGTAGGCCCAGCGCCGGGATGCGACGACCGCCGTGCTCGCGTGCTCGCCGGTGTCGGCCTGCTCGCGCCCGGCGGGCACGGCCGCGGGAGCCGACGGGGCCGCGGCGCGGCCGACGACCCGCACAGGTGGAGCCGGACGGGCCGACTGCGATCGTGCACCGCCGATCTGCGGTGGCGCGGCGCTCGTCCGCGTCATCGCGCCGAGCTGCGACGCGTCCGGGGCGGGTCGACGGGAGCGGAGTCGGTACACGTAGCTCGAACCCAGCTGCACCGGTTCGAAGCGGCTGTTGATGTGCCAGATGGTCTCTGCTGAGCCGACGACGAGGTGGGCGCCGGCGGCCATCGTGTCGGCCAGCCGTTCGAGGAACTGCGTCGCGTGCGCGGCGCTGAAGTAGATGAGGACGTTGCGGCAGAACACGATCTGGCACCGCTCGACTTCGTCGGGGATCGGCCCGAGCAGGTTGTGGTGGCGGGCGACGACCTGGTCGCGCACCACCTCGCGCACGCGGTAGCACCCTCCCCCCGCAGGCAGGAAGTGCCGGTGCAGGCGCTCTCGGGAGACCCCGCGCACCTCGCGGTCGTCGTACACGGCCGCGCTGATCCTGCGCACGGCGGCACGGGAGACGTCGGTGGCGAGCACAGATCCGGCGAGCCCGCGCTCGCGCAGGCTCATCGCGATGCTGTACGGCTCCTGACCGTTCGCCGCCGCGGCGCTCCAGACGTGCACCGGCCCCGCGATCGGTGCGAGCAGCGTGTCGAGCACCGCCCCGAAGTGGTCGGGGTGCCTGAAGAACGCGGTCTCCTGGACGGTGATCCGTTCGAGGAGGTCGTCGCGGGCGGGACCCTCTGCGCAGATCGCGGCGAGCAGCTGCGCGCCGTCGAGCTGCCGTGCCGCGGCGACATCGCGCAACGCACGCGCCAGGCGCGACCGGAACGACGAGTCGGGCTTCAGCCCGATGTGCGCTTCGAGGATCGCGGAGGCCTCGACGGTGAGCTCCTCGCTGATCGTGTTCATGCCCGGACCGGCCGTCGGCTGACGGCGCGCCGGATCGCGTCCGCGATCGCGGGGAGCGGGAGGAGCTGGTCGACCGCGCCGAGACGCTCGGCGGCGCGCGGCATTCCGTAGACGGCGCAGGTCGCCTCGTCCTGGGCGATGGTGTGCGCACGGCCGCGGTGCATCTCGGCGAGGCCCGTGGCGCCGTCGTCGCCCATCCCCGTCAGCAGGACACCGACGGCCTGCGCGCCGCCGTACCTGGCGACCGAGGAGAACAGCTGGTTCGCGGACGGGCGGTGGATGGTCGCCGGCTGCTCACTCAACTCGAGCCGTAGCCCGGACGCCAGCCTGAGGTGACGGCCTCCCGGGGCGATGTGCACGCACCCGCGGCGCAGGCTCTGTCCGTGGGTCGCGAGCACGACCGGCAGCGGCGAGACGCGGGCCATCCAGTCGACGAGCCCGTCGACGAAGTCCGGGTGGAGGTGTTGCACGATCAGCACCGAGGCGTCGAGACCGGCCAGCCCGGAGAGGACGTTCGCCAGCGCCGGCGGCCCGCCGGTCGAGGCCCCAATGGCAACGACCGTCATTGCCGTTGTCATCGCCGTCGCCGTCGCCGCCGCCGTTGCCGTCGTCGTCGCCGTTGACGTTGACGTTGATGTCGTGGCGGGCCCACGGGGCTCGGCGCCCGGCAGCGCCGGCCGCAGGCGGGCCTTCGGATGGCGGATGACCGGCACCTTGCGCAGCATCCGCACGTTGCGCCGCAGTTCGTGCTCGAGCGCGGCGGTCCACACGAGTGGCTTCGGCACCGCGAGCATCGCGCCGGCGACGAGCGCGTCGATCGCCGGTGCCGACTGCGCGTTGTGCACGGTGCCTGACAGCACGATCACCGCCGTCGGTGTCGCGGCCATGATGTGCTCGAGCGCGTACTGTCCGCCGCCGCCCGGTATCTGCAGGTCGAGGGTGACGACATGCGGCAGCAGACGGGCGACCGTCGCGATCGCCTCGGAGCCGCCGATCGCCTCGCCGACGACGACGATGTCGCCATCCGCCTCGAGGACACCGACGAGGTGGGCGCGCTGGACGTTGGAGTCCTCGACGACGACCACCCTGGTCGGCGACTGGCGCCCATCGGTTCGTGGGTCACTCACGCCGGCGCCCCGATCATCCGATCGACGGCGGCCAACAGGCTCTGCTCGTCGAACGCGCTCTTGACGATGTAGCCATCCGCCCCTGCGTCCATCCCCCGCTGGCGGTCGGTGTCGCTGGTCAGCGACGTGAGGATCAGGATCGGGACGTCGCACATCGTCGGGCGGCCGCGAATCTGCGCAGTCAGGGTGAACCCGTCCATCCGCGGCATCTCCACGTCGGTGAGCACGAGATCGGGGATCTCCTGCTCCAACAGCTCGAGCGCTTCGACGCCGTCGGTGGCGACGCGCACGTCGAAGCCGGCACGTTCGAGGATCGCCCGCTGCAACTCCCTGACCGTCAGCGCGTCGTCGACGACGAGCACCCGACCGCTGCGCCGCACCTGCGCCTCGATCGCCACCGGCTCGCCGATGTTGCGCATGCCGTTGCGCCGGGCGCGTTCGATCAACGCCAGCGGATCCAGCACGAGCACGATCGAGCCATCGGGTTCGACGCTCGTCCCGGCGACGAAGTCGAGGCGCGGCACCAGGCTGCTCAGCGCCTTGACGACGACGTCGCGCTGTCCGACGAGCGCGTCGACGCAGAACGCGTACCGTCCTGCGTTGCCGTTGACGACGACCATCGTGCCGCGGGCCGGAACCTCCGCACCCATGTCGAGCACGTCGGACAGGTTCGCGACCGGAACCGGCTTGCCGTCGAGCAGGATCGCCCGACGCCCCTCGACGTGCACCTCCGCGGCGGAGTCGGTCAGCTGCGCGACCGCGATGCGGTGCAGCGGCAGCGCGAAGCGCTGGCCTCCCGTCTCCACCAGCAGGCATTGGAGGACCGCCAGCGTGATCGGCACGATGATCCGGAACTCGCTGCCGGCGCCCGGTGTGGTCCGCACCTCGACCCGACCGCGTGCCGCGTCGGCATTGGCGCGCACGACGTCGAGCCCGATCCCCCGACCGGAGATGTCGGACACGAACGTCGAGGTGGAGAGGCCCGAGTGGAAGACGAGCTGCAGAGCCTCGTCGTCGCTGAGGTCGGTCGCGTCGACGCCGAGGCGCGCCGCGCGCTGGCGGACCCGGTCGACGTCGATCCCAGCTCCGTCGTCGGTGATCGCGATGATCACCTCAGAACCCAGCTGCATCGCGTGCAGGCGCACCACGGCCTGCGCCGGCTTGCCGGCAGCGGCGCGCGCCGCCGGGGTCTCGATGCCGTGGTCGACAGCGTTGCGCACGAGGTGCAGCAGCGAGTCCGACAGCCGGTGCAGCACGTTGCGGTCGAGCTCGGTGTCCTCGCCACGGACCTCCCAGCGCACATCCTTGCCGAGCGTGCGGGCGACGTCGCGGACCGCGCGTTGCAGCTGATCGGTGATCGTGCCGACGGGGACCATCAGCGTCCGCATCGTGCGTTCCTGGAGGTCGTTGAGGATCCGCGACAGCTCGCTGAACTCGGTGACGACGTCCGGCTCGACACCGAGACGCTCCGTGAGCACGCGGCCGACGCGCAGCAGCCCCGTCGCGGCCTCTCCCACCATCCGAACGAGGTCATCGAGCCGGCTCAACGGGACCATCACGGTGCCACCGCTGTCGCGGCCGCCGGCGGAGCGTTGCTGCTGCGGGACGGTTGACGGCCGTGCCACATCAGGTGCCGGCGCGACCTCGCCCCGGCGATCGTCGCGCGCCGGCGCGGGTGCGGCGTTCGCAGGAACAGCACCGTTGGCGTGTGCTGCAACAGGTTCGGGAGCCGGCGCCGCGACGACGGTGACCGGTCCTTCGTCGCCGTTGACCTGCGCCGGCTCGGGGCGGTCCTCGCCACTCGACTCGAACGCGCCGGTGAGCAGGGCGAGCGCAGCTGCAGCCGCTGCGCTGTGCTCGTCGTCACCTGCGACCGCGGCGCCGATCAGCATGCCGAGGCGGTCGGTGGCGACGAGCAGTGCATCCACGATGGGCGCCGTGGTCGCGACGGCACCGGACCGGAGCTGTTCGAGGCGGCTCTCCAGCTCGTGCGCATATCGCCCGACGGATTCGAACCCGACGACGGCGGCGGCGCCCTTGAGGGTGTGCACCTCACGGAAGATCTCGCCGACGAGCTCCTCGTCGTGCGGCCGTTGTTCGAGGTCGAGGACCAGCTGCCCGAGCCGGGCGAGCCGCTGCTCTGCCTCGGCCGCGAACAGCTCACGGATGTCGGCCATGCTCCGCGAGGCCATCAGCGCACCGCGCCGTGCAGGTCGAGCGAGGCGGTCGCGGACGGCTGGGCGAGGAGCGCCTCGATGTCGAGCAGCACCGCGACGCCGTCGCTGAACACGTACATCCCGAGGGTGGCGCGCAGCTCGGACGGGCCGGCGTGGTCTTCCAGCAGGGCTACCTTCGGCAGGCCGCTCAGCACGAGTCCGGCGAGCCCCGCTGATGTCGTCGCGACGAGCACGAAGCGCACGGCGGGGATCCGCCCGACGCCGAGCAGAGCGGCCGTGTCGAACACCGGCACGACCTCGCCGCGCAGGTTGAACACGCCGAGGATGGTCGCCGGCGCAGTCGGCAGAGCCGTGATCTGCGGCTCGCTGACCACCTCGCGCACCACTGCGGCGTCGAGCGCGTACACGTCGTCGCCGACAGGGATCAGCAGAGCCCTGAGCGACGTCATCGTGACCCGTTGCCGTGCGACCCGTTGGCGTGCGACCCGTTGGCGTGCGACCCGTTGGCGCGGCTGTCGGCGGCGGTGGTCTCGAGGTTGCCGGCGAGGTCGGCGAGGCTCCCCGCAGCCACCGCGATCTGCTGCGCCGTCGCCGACACCTGCCGACTCGCATCGGTCAACTGCTCCATCGTGTCGACCACCTGACTCGTCGCCGAACGCTGCTGCTGCGTCGTCAATCGCACCTGACCCGCCGCATCCGTCACACGCTCCAACAACAACAACCCCGCCTGCATCTGCTTCGCGCCCTTCTCCATCGCCATCACCGTCGCGTTCGTCTCCTCCCGCACCGCATCAACGATCAACGAGATATCCCCCGCAGAACCCTTCGACCGCTCCGCCAAACGACGCACCTCATCAGCCACCACCGCGAACCCACGACCATGCTCACCCGCCCGCGCCGCCTCGATCGCCGCGTTCAACGCCAACAAGTTCGTCTGATCAGCAATCTCATTGATCAACGTCAACAACCCACCAATGTCATGCACCCGCCCCGCCAACGCCAACGTCCGCTCCGACGACACCTGAATATCCGCCTCCGCCTGCTCGAGGTTGTCACGCGTCGCAGACGTCTGCGCCGCCACATCATCCACCGTGTCCGCAATCGCCGCCGACGCCCGCGCCAACTCCTCCGTCGTCGCCGACGCCTGCGTCACCGCCGCCGACTGCTGCGTCGTCGTCGCCGCCAACTCCTCCGACGACGCCGACAACTCCGCCGCCGCCGAATTCACCTCCACCCCCGC
>JBBQTN010000261.1:0-7082 GCA_038213195.1 Acidimicrobiales bacterium
CCACCGCTCGAGGAACTGTCGAGTCGCCAGTTCGGCGACGGGGTCTCGTGGTGGCGGTGGGTCGGGGACCCATAGGTTGATTTGGAAGCGGTCGCTGCTCGCCGCCCTCACTTCGTCTGCCCAGGCGGTGATCGCCGCGGGATGCATGAGTAGCGCCCCGCATGCGCCGAAGCCGCCAGCGTCGATCACGCCAGCCGAGAGCGCTGGCGGACAAGCGCCAGCCATTGGAGCGAGCAACACCGGCACGCGCAAGTCATAGGTTCGGCAGAACAGTGCGACCGAGCGGTGATGGGCATCCGCCACGGTCAGGTTGTCTTCCTGCGATGGGAACGGCGTTGGGTCGTCGCGAACGCCGCGACGCGCATGACGACGCGAGACCAGGCAACCGTCCTGTCGAGTCCTGTCGATCGTCCGGCACTCGGGCATCCGATGGGTATCGACAGAGTTCGGCGTCGTCGACGAACCTGCCTGCGCCGACCAGCGCCGAGGACAGTGGGGCTCATCCGTCCAGCTTGCACGCTTCACCGAAGGCCCCAGTGCCGAGTTCCGGAAAGCGACACGGTGTTGCAGCAAATGAACAACGAGACCAGCGGCATGGAGCTGTCGCGACCTACAATCTGGTGTGGACGTCGAACTCCTGCGATCGTTTCTCGCGGTCGCACAGGAACGCCACTTCGCCCGAGCAGCGAAGCGACTCAACCTGTCAGCCCCGGCGCTGTCCCAACACATCCGCCGGCTCGAGCAACTCGCCGGCACCCCGCTGTTCGAGCGGCACCCCTTCGCCATCACCACCGCCGGTGAGGCGATGCTCGACATCGCCGAAGAGGCAGTCCGAGCCGCCGACGCCGCCTCCCGTCGCCTCTCATCACTCGCCACTCGATCACGAGCAACGCTTCGGGTCGGCGTCCTCAGCCACGGGGCCGGACCAATCACCGCCGCAACCATCCGGGCGTTCCGGCAACACGAGCCCCGTGTCACCATCACCATCCACGGCATCGACTTCCCCGACACCATCTCCGCCGTCGTCGACCAACGCGTCGACGTCGCGTTCGTGCGTCCAATGCTCGGGGACCCCCGACTCGACGAGTTCCCGCTCGGCGAGGAACGACGCTATGCGATCCTGCCGCAACGCGATGACCGTGCCCACCTCCCAGACGTCACGCTCGCCGACCTCGACCGAGACATCTTCTTGTCCGCCGCCGACGGCACGCCCGAGCAGTACCGACGCTTCCTCCATCTCATCCACGACCGCAACGAAGAACGACCTCGCCACGTCGATAGTCAATGCCGCCGAGCCGAAGACTTCCTCAACGCGGTCGCCGCGGGCCTCGGCGTGGCGACCACGATCAGCTCGTTCCGCAGGTACTACCCCTGGCCCGGCATCGCCTACGTCCCAATCACCGACATCGGCCCGGCACGCACCAGCATTGTGACCAAAGCCAGCGAACGCCGCCCGCTGGTCCGCCGTTTCTGCAACCAGACCATCGAAATGGCAAGAACGTGGCCCGCTGACCTTTCGCTGTCGCCGCTCTTGCAAGCAATGGAGTGAAGCTCTAGAGTTTTGCTCCATGGCGGACCGCACGACACGAACGTCGACGAGCGAGCGAGTGGTGGCGGCTGCGACAGAGCTGTTCAGCACACGTGGCTATGCGCGAACGTCGATGGAGCAGATCCGCCTTGCGGCCGGTGTCTCCAACGGCAGCCTGTATCACGCGTTCTCCGACAAGGTGTCCCTTGCAGCCCACCTGTTCAGCGCCGGCATGCAGCAATGCCAGTCGGGGCTGCTCGAGGCCATCGAGCGCGCGGAGATCGCCCAGCAGGGTGTACGTGACGCCGTCTGCTGGCAGCTGCAATGGGTCGACGACAACGCTGCAACGGCTCGGATCCTCTACAGCGACACTCCCGACGACGTACTCGTCGCAGCATCAACGGTTCATGACCCCGGCGCCCGGGACTACGTGCGAGTCACGACCCGATGGCTGAAGCGGCACATCACCGACGGCGCCATCGTGGACCGGCCGTTCCAAGTCACGCATGCGCTGTGGCTCGGACCGGCCCAGGAGTACAGCCGACACTGGCTGCACGGACGGGCCACGCGACGACCCGGTGACGTCGTCCGCGACTTCGCCGATGGTGCGTGGGCAGCGCTGTCGACATGACCGCACCAGAGACGTTCACCCCGTACGAACGCACCAGCAACTACCTCGACCTCGTCGGTCCCGTCTACCAACACCGTGACGACCCAGCTGTGATCGGGCTCGAACTCGACGACCGGCACACCAACTCCCGAGGGTTCTGCCACGCTGGCGTGCTCGTCGCCCTCGCCGACACGATCATGGGACACACCATCGATCGGGCGAACACCGGCGGCGGGCGTCCCGTCACCGTGACCTTGACCAGCGACTTCCTCGGCGCCGCCCGCACCGGCGACTGGATCCAAGGTCGAGCCACGATCCGCCGCAACGGGCGCCGACTCGCGTTCGGTACATGCGAGTTCGCGCACGCCAACCGCCTCGTGTTCACCGCCAGCGCAGTCTTCGCGATCAACCCATGACAACTGCGATCGTTCGACACGACATCGCCGACTGGGTCCTCGCCATGCCCGTCGCCGCCGCGCTCGGCTTCACCTACACCCACCTCGCCGACGGCGTCTGCACCACTCAACTCGCCTGGCGACCCGAGCACTCCCACGCACCCGGCGCCTTCCAAGCCAGCCCGATCGGCGCGCTCGCCGACTTCACCGGCGCCAGCGCGGCGATGAGCACACGCGCCGACCGCACGCCCGCCGTCACACTCGACTACACCCTCAAGCTCCTCACCGAAGCCCGCGGCGACACCCTCACCGCGCACGCCCGCGTGCTGCGAACCGGCGCCATCACCGTCTCCACCGTCGAACTCCACAGCCTCACCGCAACCCGCCCCACCCTCTGCGCCACCGCACTCGTCACCACACGCCTCTTCACCAACTGAACCCATCTCACCGTCCAACACTCGGGCATGCGCCGCACACCGGCGATCGAGGACACCTGTGCGGTCGCCAGCGTGACAAGATTTGCGGATACCGCCGACTCGCACTGGGTCGACGGGGCGCCCGGTGCCCACCTGACCTCGGCGGGCCACGCCATCACGAGAGTTGAGGCACGACCTCGGCGACCAGGCGTTCCATCTGTTCCGCCTCGTCGAACATCGGGTTGAGCAGGATCCGTTCGGCGCCAGCGTCGATGATCTCGCGCAGCCCCCGTGCGCAGACATCGGGCGCCCCGACGACGGCGACCGGTGTCAGGTCCGGCATCGCGTCGCCGTAGAACGCGCGCAACGTCGCACGGACACGCTCCCGTGCCCGATCGGCGTCGTCGTCGACCGCGATGTAGACCCGCTTAGCGATCGGAAAGCCACTCGTGTCTCGGTCGGCTTCCCTCAACGCTGCTCGCACAATCACGACCTGCTGGGTGAACTGCGCCGTGGTGGACAACCCGGCGCCGAAGAACCCGTCGGCGTCACGAACGGCGCGTCGCAGGGCCGCCGGATGACTCGCACCGAACCAAATCGGCGGGTTCGGCTTCTGGAACGGCTTGGGTTCCATGCCCGCTCCCTTGAGTTGCCAGAAGCGGCCTTCGAAGTCGACCGTCGGCTCGGTCCACAGTGCGCGCATCAGCCGCAGCCCCTCGTTGAACCGGCCGACGAACGTTTCGGGATCGACCCCGAACGCCGAGAACATCCGGAATCGACCGCCAGTGCCGAGACCGACCTCGACTCGACCCCTGCTCAGCTGATCGAGCGTGGCGACGCTCTTGGCCAGATGAACGGGACTGTGCAGCGAACTGACGAACACCGCGCAACCGAGCCGCAGCCGTTCGGTGCACGCCGCCGCGTAACTCATGATCTCGATCGCACCGAGATGCGGCCGGGTGCCCATCACCTGCTCGAGGGTCCACGCGCTCTCGAAACCGAGCGCCTCGGCGCGCCCGAGGTAGGCGCGCAGAGCGGCCGGCTCGAACGCGCCGTCGACGACGTACTGGGGAATCGAGATTCCCCATCGGATCGGCCCACCCTCTAGTCCCACAACCTCGACCTCCTTCCGACGCCTCGCACTATGCCACGGCTACCGGGCGTTCTATGACGTTCCAGTCGTCGAGCTCGTAGGCGTGATCCGGACGCGCCGCCCGTTCGGCACACGCGAGTCAGAGTCAATGCCTGGTACCACCGAGACAGCTGTCCGGAGCCGGCCAACCTGAAGGCGTAAGAGTTGGGCTCAAGCCCTCTTGATCTAGACCGTCGGATCCGGTCCGTCGCTGAAGCACCAGCCGCGTCGTTGGAGCATTTCGGCGCGACGGGGAAGCGACGCAAGCGCCGCGTCGCCGGCGGACGAACCGCGACCCGCCGTTCCACGCCCCCTGGAACCGGCAGCACCGGGACCTTGTGCCTCCGGCGTCACCGGCGCCCGGTGGCGAGGCGTCGGCGAGCGCGGCGGCGAGCTCGGCATGACGGGCGTGCACCCAGGACTGGGCGGTGACGCTTGGCGTCTGGCGACTGCGAGGGTTGAGGTAGACGCAGGTGTTGACCAGCGTTTCGCAAGTTCGGCGCGCTTGACCAGTAGGCGCGTCATCCGGAGCGGTCGCGGGGTCCTGGCGAGGAGCTACGTCGGCTTCACGGCGTTGTGGATTGGATGTACTTGCAGGTGCGGCGTCGTCCCGCCCGTCTCCAAGATAAGTGGTACCAGCGTCTGCGCGAACAGGTCGAGGTGTTCCTGCGACTCCCACACGTCGACCACCATGTATCCGTCGTCCTTGCGCGCTGCGACATGGCTCAATCTCCCTGCCGGATGCCCGAGACCACGTGCTTCGAGACGACTGATGACCTCGTCGTACTTCTCGATCGGGTCTGTTGTCTCGGAGATGAAGACGATTGTCACGGTGTACCCCTTCGCTCGACGCGATCGAATGACCGCCGCAGCGAGCATCCTCCTGGACACCTCGGAGCGCATCGCACGTTCTTGTAGTTCGCACGCTCTGTCACAGCAGGTTGCGCTCGCGGGCAGCGGCGGTCGCAGCAGTGCGGTTCCGCGTCCCGGTCTTGGCGAAGACGCCGCGCAGGTGATGCGAGACGGTGTGCGTGCTGACGAACAGCTCGTCAGCGATTTCGCGATCCGTCAGGCCCTCCGCGACCAATCGCAGCACGTCCTGCTCCCGCCCGGTCAGATCGAACGGTCCGCCGGCTCGCCGTGACGTGGCGAGCCGTCGACGTGGTCGGGCGACGGAACCGGTGACGAACTCCTCGATGAGGTCGACGATGCGCTCTGGTTCCTCGAAGTACGGGATGTGATCGGTTCCTTCGAGCAGCACGAACCTCGCTGTGGGGATGTGCTCCGCGTAGTACCGGCCGGCCTCGACGCTGAACAGCAGGTCGCCCGAGCGGTGCAGTACCAGCGTCGGCGCGGACACGTCCGGCAACGCGCCACGGACGTCATACCTTGCGTTCAGCCGGACCAACTCCGCCATTTCCCGGGGCGTGCCCGAGCGGCGTTGCAATCGCCCCGTCCAGGCGCGGATCCGCTGATCGTGGGCAACGCTCGGACACCCGACGGCAACGATCTCACCGTTGCCCCACCGCTCTTCGACGATGCGCACCTTCTCGGCTGTCTGCTCCGGCGTGGGGAAGTCATACGCACCTGATCCCATGATGATCAGGTGGGAGACGAGATCTGGGTGCGCCGCGGCGAACAGCGACCCGATCGCGCCGCCCTCGGACATACCGAAGATCGCCGCCCGCACCGACCAACCGCGTCCATGATCGCAAGCAGATCGTCGGCGCGTTCCTCCATCGTCGGCGGACCCGACGAGGCGGTCCGACATCCCGGTGCCCCGCTTGTCGTAGATCACCAATCGCGAGAACGACCCAAGACGCCGGAAGACCCGCTCGACCGCCGGTTCCTCCCAATACGTCTCGAGATGCCCGAACGCCGAAGGGATGTAGATCAGATCGATCGGACCGTTCCCGACGACCTGGTACGCCAGGTGGACCTCACCACTACGCGCAAAACTGATCCGCGGCACCACCGCGGCCGAGAGTCTGCCACCACCGACCACAATGAACTGCGCTCGGCACCCCGTGCTCACTGTGGTCGACTGGTCCGCCTTCGATGACGCTCGGTCCGATCGTCGGCACGATGCGAGTCAGCGCGAACCCGGCTCCGCCAAGCAGGCGCTGAGCTCGGCGACCGTGCGCTCCGAGGAGCACCGTCACGCGCAGATCGACCCACGAACCCTCGGTGACAGGAGTCCGTTCGAGGTCCATGTTTCCCTGTGTCCACATCCCGGCGATCGGGGCCGCGACTGCGCCGGTCGTCGTGGCGCGTTTGGGGACGGCGACTCACTGTTGACGCGGCCGTCGCCGTGGCGTCGCAGCCGGACCTGGGTACGATCCGGGCGGTGGGACTGTTCGACTCGTTGGACCGCCGCAACCAGCGGACGCTCGAGAAGCGGAACACTGCCGATCCGGTAGGGCCGGCGGGCGGTGTAGCCGTGTCCTCGGGTTCGGCGCTGTTCAAGATCGCACCTGCGACGGTCATCGGCGTCGTCGTGCTCCTGGTCACGGCACACACGATTTGGAGCATCGTCGGCGCCATCGTGCCGCTCGTAGTCGGAGGATCGTGTTGTCTGGTCCTCGCTCGCGACGTGGCATCAGACGACGCTGAGTGGCGACGGCAACGGCGCGACCGTAAGAGGTAGTAGCTCGCAATATCGCGAGTGGGCCGGCAGCGAGGATAGGTGACGCCCTCGAGTTGATCGGTGGCGCAGGGTCGGGGATGGGGCGAGGTGGGCTGACCGCACCAGCGTCCCCACGTTGAAGGGCACCGAGCGTGGCGAAGCCCACGCGATTGTGAGCGCCTCGATCACCCGTGCTCGTCGGAACGGCGAAGCGCAGCGATCAGCGATCGTTCACAGCCGTGCTCTGCGAGGGTCCTCTGGTCGTGCGCGAGGTGCTGTCGAGTCGGTGCGAGTTGGATGAAGCCGAGTGCCGTGAAGACGGCGCCCACGAATTACATCCACCATGGCCCGATGACGACGTCGATCGCGAACGCA
>JBBQTN010000262.1:0-7029 GCA_038213195.1 Acidimicrobiales bacterium
ACCTCGCCAAGGTGCTCAAGGATGGCGGCAACGTGCTGCTGCTCGACGAGCCGACCAACGACCTCGACGTCGACACGCTCCGCGCCCTCGAGGCTGCGCTCGAGAACTTCCCCGGGTGCGCGGTCGTGATCAGCCACGACCGCTGGTTCCTCGACCGCATCGCCACCCACGTGCTGGCGTTCGAAGGCGACAGCCAGGTCCGCTGGTTCGAGGGCAACTTCACCGAGTACGAGTCGTGGCGGCGCAAGGAGCTCGGCATCGGCGCAGAGCAGCCGCACCGGATCAAGTACAAACCACTCGCCCGCTGACGACGGCGGACTGCCGGGCGTTCACGTGGTCGTGGCGTCGATCGGGCAGAATCCGTTCATGGCCAAGACTTGGATCGCCCGGCTGTGCGCGGCCGTGTTCGTCGGCGGCCTGGCCGGGATCATCGTCACCTCGATCGTCAACAACAACAACGGTCTGGTGCTGACGTTCGGGGGCGCCACGGTGCTCGCCGCGGTCGTGCTCATCGCGATCAGCGCGGTCACCGAGCACACGAAGATCGATGCGTTCGCCGAGGCCGAGGCGGAACAGCTGGAGACGCACATCGGCGCGCTCGTCGCCGACGGCGCCGACGAGAACGCGGTGCGCGCCCTCGTGCGGGCGGCGATGCGCCTCGGCCGCTGAACCGGCGGTCCCCGCGTGCTCGACGGCGATGCGCGCCGGGGGGACGCGTCTCATCGCGGATCGGCCGCACGCGCGGCGCCGACCGCATGTGCATGGCTGGTCGGCTCGTCCGCCAGACTGTCGGCGTGGACGTCGACAGCGCGCAGGCCCCGGCACCGCGCGACGAGACCGACGCGGCGCTCGCCACCCGGCTCGCTGTCGAGGCGGGCCAGATCCTGGTCAGCGTTCGCGAAGCGTTGAGCGCAGAGGGCGCGTACCCGTGGCAGATCATGGACACCGGCGACATCACCAGCCACCGCTTCTTGATGCAGGCGTTCCACGAGGCCCGTCCCGACGACATCGTCCTGTCCGAGGAGGGGGTCGAGGACTCGCGCAGGTACGCCGCTGACCGGGTGTGGATCGTCGACCCGCTCGACGGCACCAACGAGTTCGGCGAGCGCAACCGAGCCGACTGGGCGGTGCACATCGCGCTGTGGGAGCGCGGCAGCCTGACCGCCGCCGCGGTCAGCCTGCCCGTGCTGGACCTGGTGTTCTCCACCGACCCGGCGCCGGTCCTGCCGCCGATGACGCGGGACCGCCCGCGACTGGTCACATCGCGGACGCGCAACCCGTACTCGGCGGTGCTCGTCGCCAACGCGCTCGGCGCCGACGCGGTGCGGCTCGGTTCTGCGGGTGCGAAGGCGATGGCGGTCGTCGTCGGCGAGGCGGACATCTACGTGCACGACGGCGGGATGTACCAGTGGGACTCGGCCGCGCCGGCCGCCGTCGCACTGGCCGCGGGGCTGCACGTCAGCCGGATCGACGGCTCGCCGATGGTCTACAACGAGCGCGATCCGTGGCTGCCGGACTTCCTCGTCTGCCGGGAGGAGTACGCCGCCGACGTGCTCACCGCGCTGCGCCCGCATTCGCGCCGCTGACCGGTCGCCTGCGCCCACGACGGATCACGAAGCCGTCGATGCGAGGATGGCGGACATGGAACTGAAGGCGACACGATTCGCTGTCGACGGGCCCGTCGCCACGATCGCACTGCACCGCCCGCACCGGCACAACGCGTGGACCGGGAGGATGCACGCCGAGTACCGGTGGCTGCTCGGCGAGGTCGAGCGTGATCGATCGATCAGGGCGCTGGTCGTCACCGGCACGCCGCCGGCGTTCTGCGTCGGCGGCGACAGTGATGCGCTGGCCGGGCACGCAGCCCGCGGCGCGTACGACGCCGGGTTGCCCGCCGAGCGCACGGCCGTGGTGGAGGACCTCGCGCCCGCACTCGCCGCCGACTTCGCGTTCCAGTGGGCGATGCGCGTACCGGTGATCGCCGCTGTCAACGGCGCTGCGGCCGGCGTCGGCCTCGCCGTCGCACTGTTCGCCGATCTGCGGTTCATCGCCGCCGGCGCGAAGATCACGACGGCGGCGCCGAAGATCGGGCTCCCCGCTGAGTACGGGATGAGCTGGGTGCTGCCGCGGCTCATCGGGGTCACCCGCGCCAACGATCTGCTGCTGTCCGGGCGAGCCGTCACGGGTGCCGAGACCGAGTCGTGGGGGCTGTGGAACGCGGTGCTGCCGGATGGCGCCGCGACACTGGACGCCGCGCTCGCGTACGCCCGTCTGCTCACGGACACAGCGGGCCCGAGCGCGATCGCGATGACCAAGCGCCAGATCGCCGACGACCTCCTCCGCCACGATCCTGCCGCGTCGATCCGCGATTCCCTGCGGCTCATCGGCGAGGCGACCGGTACCGCCGAGTACCGCGAGGGCATCGCCGCGTTGCGCGAGAAGCGGCCACCGGCGTTCGGCTGACCCACCGGGTCGACCTGGCCCCGGCGCGCGCCGGCGTTCGCCCGACGCGCCCGGCCGGCAGCTCGGCCGAAGGCCCCGGTCGGCGGTGCTCGGCGCCGGGCGGCGACCCGCTGTGCAACCCGCCGGAGGGCGGACGCCCGCATTAGATCCGCCGGGATCTGAGCGGCTCCGCTGAGCGTCGCCACGCGGCGGCGCAGCGAGGCGATCGTGGCGTCACGAAGCATCCAGCCGTGCGGTGCGCAGACATGGCCGAACGCCCAGCGCCGACCGGTGGATCCGCCGTACACTCCGCCCATGGCGTCCGCGATCCCGAGACGCACTGGGGACATCGAGCAGGTCGAGCAGCTGCGGCTGCCGGGCATGGCCATTGCCGCCGCGGCATCGCTCGGCGCGGGCGCAGTGCTCGCTTCGACGGCGGGCGTGCACGCCGACCATCCCGCGCTGGCCCGGATCTTCATCGTCGTCGCTGCAGCGCAACTGGCGGCCGGCGTGCTCGGCCTGTTCCGGCCCAGCCGGATCGCGTGCTGGGCGATCGCGGTGGCGAACGCCGTGGCCGTCGGTGGCTGGCTGCTGACGCGGATCAGGGGGATCGGCTGGATCGACGGCCTGCACGTGCGTGAGTCGCCGCAGTTCGCCGATACCGCCGGCGCATCGCTGGGCGCTGTGGCGTTCGGCGCCGCGGCCGCGGCCGCACTGATCGGGTGGCAGCACCTCACCACGCGGCGCACGACCGGCGTGGCGCTGTCGGCACTGCCCGCGCTCGCGATCGTCGCCCTCGCCGTCCCGGCGATGCTGGTCGGCGGCACGCACGTCCAGTCGCAGGGCACCCCTGCCGGGTCGACGGCCGGCGCTGCGGCGTCAGCCAACCACGACCACGGCGACGCCGCCGCGACAGCCGCCGCGGCGGCAGCCGGGGGCGGCACCCACGTCCACGACGCCGGGGCGACCGCTGACACGAGTGCCGGGTCGGGCGACACCGCGACGACCGTCGACGAGAGCCAACCGCATGTCCATGACGCCAGCGCGGCTGCGGCCCCTGCTGCGACGGCCGACAGCACCATCTCCGCGACCGCAACCGACGGCACGGCGTTGCGGTCCTGGCCGCGCCCGTGGGACCCCAGCCAGCCGATCGACGTCAGCGGCGTGGCCGGCGTGACGCAGGACGAGGAGGCTCGGGCCGCCGCGCTGATCAAAGGCACCCTCGCCGACCTGCCGAAGTACACCGATCCCACGACCGCCGTCGCCGACGGCTACTCCTCGATCGGTGACGCGGCGACGGGCTCGGAGCACTACATCAAGTCGAGCCTGATCCAAGACGGCGACATGCTCGACCCAGCTGCTCCGGAGAGCCTCGTCTACGACGTCAGCGGCGGCCAGCACACCCTCGTGGGGGCGATGTACATCGTCAGCAGCCGTCCGCTCGATGACCCGTCGCTGACGAGCTACGCCGGCGCCCTGATGACGTGGCACGAGCACAACAACCTCTGCTGGGGCATCGGGGCTGACGGAAAGCCGAAGGTGGTCGGCCTCACCGACGCGAACGGCAACTGCTCGCGTGGTGTCAAGGCCGGCGGCGACACGCCGATGGTGCACGTGTGGATCTCTCCCAGGGCATGCGGCGTGTTCTCGGCGCTCGAGGGCGTCGGTGAGGGCAACGCCGCCGTGCCCGAGGCCCAACGGACCGACACGTGCGCCGCTGTCACGACCCATGACCACGGCGCCGCGACGCCCGCAGGCAGCACCGTCCCCGCCGGCACGGCGCCCGGCACGACGGCGCCCGCCGGAACAACGGCGACCGCAACCGCCGCTGCCGTGCCGTCGCTGGCCTACGACCCAGACAAGCCGATCGATCTGTCCGGCGTCGCCGGGGTCACGCCCAAGCAGCAGGCCGCTGCGGAGAACCTGGTCGCGATCAACGTCGTGCGCCTCCCGCAGTGGAGCGACTACAAGACGGCCGAGGCAGCCGGTTTCCACAGCATCGGCGACGCCGCGACCGGCTACGAGCACTTCATCAATTGGGATTGGATCAACGACAAGGTCTGGCTCGACCCCGATCATCCGGAGAGCCTCGTCTTCCAGCGCCAGGCCGACGGCTCGAAGAAGCTCGTCAGCGCGATGTACCTGCTGCCCGACACGGTCGCGCTCACGGACGTGCCCGACATCGGCGGCGCGCTGATGCAATGGCACATCCACGACAACCTCTGCTTCACCACCGATCTCGTGGCGCCGCAGGTCGCGGGGCTGACCCGCGCCGACGGCTCGTGCACGGCCGGGCTGCGCAAGTTCCCGGCGTCGCCGATGATCCACGTGTGGATCGTGCCCAACGCGTGCGGTCCGTTCGCCGCGCTCGAGGGGATCAGCGCGGGGCAGGTCGCGCCCGGACAGACGCAGCACTGCGATCACGTCCACGGCGACGGCCTGCTCGGCTGACCGCAGCCGCCTCACCGCGAGCGCGGGCGAACCGGGGCAGCGAGCCGGAGGTGGGCGCGAAACGTGCCAACGCCCGGCACAACCCGCGCCCACCCACCCGAGGTGGGCGCGAAACGTGCCAACGCCCGGCACAACCCGCGCCCACCCGGGCTTGTCCCGGGCGCGTAATGGAGCGGGCGCCAATCCCGAGAGGGACAGTTGGGGAAGCTCAAGGCGAAGCTGAGCCGGCGACCGGCTCAGGCGCGGCGGGTCATGTGCCGCGCGGGTGCATCGTCCCTTCCGCCTCGCTGTCGTGGATGAACAGCGCGGCGAACGCGGCGAGGAAGGCGAACCCGACCGCCGCCCCGAACGCCCAGTGGAAGCCGGTCAGGGCGCGGCTGACCTCGTCGGCTCGGGGGAGACGGTCGAGCGCCATGTGCGCGGTGAGGATGCTGGCCAGGATCGCCACGCCGAGCGACACGCCGATCTGGCGCTGCGTCGAAAAGATCGCGCTGGCCCGCCCGGTGTCGGAGGGCACGATCGTCGCATAGCTCGCAGCCTGCATCGGTATGAACGCGTATCCCATGCACAGACCGCGCAGGAACATCAGGACGCGGATGGTCCAGAGGCTGGTGTCGAGGCCGATGCGGGTGAACGTGGCGATCGTCAAGCCGGCGGCGAACAGGCCACCCGACATCAGCCGACGTGGCCCGATCTTGCGGTAGATCCGCCCGGCGACCAGCGACGAGATCATGATCCCGAACGCCTGGGGGAACGTCGTCAGCCCACTGGTGAGGGCGTTCTGGCCGCGCAGCAGCTGGAGGTAGAGCGGCATCACGAACGTCAGCCCGAGGAAGCTGGCCATCGAGATCAGCCCGACGATGTTGCACTGGCGGAACAGCCGGTTGTTGATGAGCAGGCGCAGGTCGAGCATCGGCCGCTCGACGTGCAGCTCGGTGTAGACCATCCCGACCGCGCAGAGCACGCCGATGACCGCCGTGGCCAGCACCGGTTTCGACCCCCATCCCGCCGACGGCCCGTCGCTGAGGGCGAACACGACGAGCGCCAGTGCGGCGGCGGACAGCAGGAACCCGGGCACGTCGAACCGGCCGACACCGTGCTCCTTGTGGTCACGCAGGTTCTTCCAGCCGAAGAAGAACGCGGCGATCCCGATCGGGACGTTGATCAGGAAGATCCAGTGCCAGCTGGCATGGGTGACGAGCAGGCCACCGAGCACCGGGCCCGCCGCCGGTGCGCACAGCGCCGGGGTCATCACGATCATCGCCGCCTTGGCCCGCTCCGACGGCGGGAAGGCCCGGTACAGCATCGCGATGCCGACAGGGGTGAGCATCCCGCCGCCGACGCCCTGCAGCACGCGGAAGAAGATCAGCTGTCCCATCGACTGCGACAGCGAGCACAGCAGCGAACCCGCTGTGAACGCCGTGAGGGCGAACAGGAACACCTTCTTGGTACCGAACCGATCGCCGAGCCAACCGGAGGCCGGGATCCACACCGCGAGGCTGACCGTG
Organism: Acidimicrobiales bacterium; assembly: GCA_038213195.1. Taxonomy (GTDB): domain Bacteria; phylum Actinomycetota; class Acidimicrobiia; order Acidimicrobiales; family Ilumatobacteraceae; genus JAODBQ01. Next base: position 6,402 of record JBBQTN010000262.1, read on the forward strand.
TACCCGAGCACGACCCACTCCGCCTTGCCGGAGTGGAACACCTCGCCCAGCTTCGGGATGGCGACGTTGACGATCGTCGTGTCGAGGATGTCCAGGAACAGCGCCGTGACGTAGACGATGGCGACGACGTACTTGTACTGCAGCTGTCGCCCGACGACGGTGACGAACTCGTTGTGCGAATCGGCAGCGGGGACGACCGTGTCTGTTCGGATCGGGTCGGCGACGATCGGTTCGGCCGCCGCGGCCGCCGCCGCCGCAGACGCGACGGTACCCGGCTCCACGGTGCGCTCAGCGCTGTCGGTCATCTCCAGCCCCCAGTTGTCACCGGCCCACGCCGGATGGAAAAAGATGGTAGTCAGCAACCATCGGCGCCCGCTGGCTCCGCCGGTGGCTACTTCCCGGTGAACCTCGGCTCACGCTTCTCGGTGAACGAGTGCACGCCCTCCATGTGGTCGGCCGTCTCCCACAGCACATCGCCGAGCGACTGCTGGTACTCGCCGAGCGTCTGCCACTCCATCTGGAAGCCCTTGTGCATCGCCCGCTTCACCGCCTGCTGGGCCAGCGGCGGCCCGCTGGCCAGCTTGCGGGCCAACACGTGTGCCTCCTCGAGGAGTGCGTCCTGTGGCAC
>JBBQTN010000263.1:0-7021 GCA_038213195.1 Acidimicrobiales bacterium
AAGACGAGTCTCCACCACGGTCCGTACCGTCGTCGGCACCATCAACGGATCAGCCGGATCCGCCACAACGCCCGCTGACCGCAACAACTCCGTCACCAGGAAGGCGTTTCCGTCCGTCTCACGGTGGATCCGTGAACCGACCGACGCGGCGGCGGCCGTTCCCACATAGCGCTCCGCCAGAGTCCGCACCGATTGCTCGTCGAGGCCGTCGACGGCCAGCCACGTCGTGACCGGCTCCCGGAGGAGCCTGCCAAGGAATTCTTGCAGCCTCCCGTCCCTCGTCGACTCTCCCGGTCCCGGCGGACAAAGCGTTGCAAGGATCATCAAATGGGTGTCCTCCAAGAAACCGGCGACGAACTGCAGCGCAGCCAACGACGAGGCGTCCGCCCAATGCACGTCGTCGAGGACGACCACCGTCGGCTGCTTGCCCGCCACCCGACGCAGCGTTCCGGACATCGCCTCCATCAGACGAAACGAAGTCGAGTTGCTTCGATCATCGGAGAGGTGCCGAACACCGGTGCCCTCCGGCAGGAGATCAGCGAGATCGGACGCCGCCGGTCCGAGCAAAGAGACGACTTCCACCGGGTCGCAGCCGGCCAACAGCCCGGCCAATACCTGACGCCAGGGCCACAACGCCGGTGAGCCCTCCTGTTCCAGGCAACGTCCGGTCGCTACCCGAAAGCCGCGCCCACGCGCCCGTCGGGCGAACTCCAGCAGCAACCGGGACTTTCCCACGCCCGGCGACCCCGCCAACAGCCACATGCTGCCATGACCGCCAGCGGCCCGGTCGAGTCCCGAACCCAGCTCGAACAACTCACGGTCCCGCCCGACGAGAACAAGCCCGGGCTCGAGCGACCGGAGCGCAGGGAACTCGGCGACCAGATCGGGATGGACAAGCTGCAGCACTTCGCTGACGGACGGGAGATCCTTCAGATGATGCGGGCCCAAGCCCCGCAAGAGGCAACCCTGAGGCAATGAACGCCGTACCAACGCAGCCGTGCTGTCCGACAACAACACCTGCCCCCCGTGACCCGAAGCCATCAGACGCGCCGCGGTGTTGAGAGCCGGACCGAAATAGTCCCCGGCGCGCTCGTCAGCCTCGCCCGTGTGCAGACCCATCCGTACCTTCAAGGACACGCCATCAGTTCGCTCGTCAGCGGCCAACGACAGTTGTGCGGCGAGCGCTGCCGCGACAGCGTTCCCGCTTCGACCGAATGCGGCCGCCACGCCGTCGCCGCCCGTGGAAAACACGTAACCCTCGTGCTGTTCGACCGCGGTACGAAGGATCTCGTCGTGACGAGCGAGCGCCATGCTCATTTCCTGTGGAGCCGTCTCCCACAAGCGGGTGCTGCCCTCGATATCAGTGAACAGGAACGTCACGGTTCCCGTTGGCAACTCCACCGCGACACCCTCTCACACCGCACCACACCAGTTCGGGCTGGCAGAAGCCGAGTCACCGCAGCATCGCCACGCCCAACCCGATCAACGATCCGTTCCCGGATGACGTCGCAGCTGGCTCCTGGGCAGCCACCAACGAAGACGCCGCCACAACGTCGGCTCCCGGCCACGCGCCGACGGCTAACTCGCAGCGGAGGTCACTTGATGGCGCGAGTCGTCGTCACCGGATCGACAACGGGCCTCGGCCTTGCGGCCGCATGGGCGCTCATCGACGACGGTCACGATGTCGTCCTGCACGCACGCAACAACGAGCGCGCACGCCAACTGGACGGAATCGCCGCCCGGTCCGACGGGATCGTGATCGGCGATCTAGCGCCGCAAGACGACACTCGCTCGATTGCAACGCAAGTGAACGCACTCGGCGATTTCGATGCCGTCATCCACAACGCCGGTGTCTACGCCGACCCGGAGCGAACTCTGACACCTCATGGTCTCCCCCGTGTGTTCGCCGTGAACGTCGTCGCGCCGTACCTGCTGACCGCACTCATCAGGCGGCCGTCACGTCTCATCTACCTCAGCAGCGGCACGCACACCGACGGCAACCCGACGCTCGACGAGTACGTCTGGACCCGCCGCCGGTGGAACGGCGTCCAGGCCTACTCGGACAGCAAGCTGTCCGAGTACGCTGTCAACCCCGATCGGCCGTCGCTGGCCGCACATACGCAGCAATGCGGTCGACCCGGGCTGGGTACCGACACGAATGGGCGGCCATTCAGCCACGGATGACCTGACACTCGGCCATCAAACCCAGGTCTGGCTCGCCACCAGCGACGACCCGGCTGCGAACGTCACCGGCAAGTACTGGCACCACCGCCACACGCAAACTCCGGCGCGTGCGACCGGCGACCTCGCCTTCCAAAACGAACTCCTGGCCGAACTCGCCCGCATCACCAGGCAATCTCTCGACTGACGGCGTTCACCCGCGGCGTGTACGCCGACCGATCGTCCCAGGACACGGTCGATCGCCCGCACCACTGACGTCTGTGCACTTCACCGTACGCCCACCTCGCTTCGCACGTCCTGCGGAGACTCCACTCGACCTTCGGGTTACCGGCTCGACGAATCGAAGCCCGAGCAGAGACCCTCGGCACAAAATGGCGCACCGCGGTCACTCACGCGTCATCGCGAGCAGCCGCTCAGCGTTGACCTGCAGAACGCGCCACCTCGGCTGCAGAGTTGGTTGCACAACGATCACGACTTCAACCGCCTCTGAGACAGTCAGTCGACCGAGCTGATACCGCCGGCGTGCCTCATCGACCTATCACGCGTGCCGCGGAGAGTCCCGATAGTCGAGGAATGAGCGTTGAAGCGACCACCGCCACGTGTCCTTCGCACTCGTACTTCGTCCACCGTACTCCCTCAACCAATAGGGGACGTCAGGTTATCCCGGCGTCCCGATTGGACCAGGCCGGGACAGGGATCGCACGAAGGCAGCGAGTTCGCTGTTGAAGCGATCCGGCTCCTCGTAGAACGGGGCGTGGCCACTGTTCGCGAACGTGACGAGTCGAGCGGACGGCATCGCGTCAACCAGGTAAGGCCCGTTCTCCTGCGGCAGAAATTGGTCGTGCTCTCCAAAGCAGACGAGTGTCGGGACATCGACGTTCCCGAGGGTGTCTCGGTAGTCCCGCGTCAGTTCGTCGAACGCGACCACTCCTGCAATTGCGGGTGGAATCATGGTGATCTCATCGATCATCCACGCGGCGTCCTCGGGCGGGGGCGGCTGTTTGAAGAGCATGTTGACGAAGAAGTTGGTCACAAGGCCTCTATGGTCGCGCTGGACCGTTTCCATCATCGCCATCAGCGTCTGCAGGCTGTGGGCGCCGAGCGTCCAGTCGGGCCAATTGAAGTCGGCCGGTGATTCGTCGATGATCACGACGGCCCGCAAGTTGTCGCAGCCGTGCTGATTGATCCACTCCCATACACAGAACGCGCCCGAGGACCACCCGACCAGGATGACGTCGGTGAGGCCGAGCCCGTCGATGAGCTGCCTGAGGTCACGGGTCTGTTGCGGGACGGTGTGACCGGCCAGCACCTTCTCGGATCGGCCATGGCCCCGCAGATCAGGGACGATGACTCGATGCGAGCGGGCGAAGTGCTCGATCTGCTTCCGGAAGAAGCGCGAGGTGAGCCACAAGCCGTGGATAAACACGATCGGGGGTCCTTCACCATCGTCTTCGTAGTACAGCTCGCAGTCGGAGGTCTGGAATGTAGGCATGTACCCGTTCTATGCTCGCGACACGAATGAAGCATCGGGTGCTCGCCCGAACTTTCTGCCAACTCCGTCATGTCGATGAGTCCGTGGCGCATGGCAAACAACGCCGCGGCCGCTCGCGTCGACACACCGAGCTTCGTGTAGATGTGCTCGAGGTGCGCGTTCACCGTCTTGGGCGACAGCGTGAGGTATGAAGCGATCTGACGCTTGGTCCGTCCCCGCACGAACAGGCGCAGCACCTCGACCTCCCGGCGTGTCAGGCCGCGCGGTAGCTCGGTCCGGCGACGAACGCGGTGGCCAGCAGCGGTGAGCACAGCGTCGACGGCGTCGCCGTCGAGACGGGAAGCACGGACCTCGTCGCGCAGAGTCGCCACGGCGTCGTTTGTGTCCACAGCAGCGCGCCACGGCCGCGGCTCGCTCATCGCGTGATACACGTCCGCAGCGGCGAGGATGCGAGCGGACATCGGGATTGCGGTGCCCGAGGCGCCGCGCGGGTAACCCGACCCGTCGAGCCGCTCGTGGTGCATGGCCGCTAAGAGTCCGATCTCGGCAAGCATCGCAGGTCGAGCCAAGATCCGTTCCGTCAGGTACGGATGCGTTCTCATCCGTTCGCGCTCGGCATGGGAAAGGGCGCCTGGCTTGTCCCAGACCGCGCTCGAAACCCCGATCGAGCCGACATCGTGCATGAGCGCGGCCCGCCGCAGCACAACCACGTCTCGAGTGCCGAGGCCGAGATGAGTGGCCGCCCACTCGGCGAGACCAGCAACCCCGCGAGAGTGGCCGAGTGTGTACGGCGACTTCAGGTCGATGTAGTCAGCGAACGCGGTGAAGACGCTATCCAGCTCATGGCCAGTGAGCGGGGGCACCAGCGTGGGTTCTGCTGCGATCACCGAGTCCCAGCTCGATTCATCTTCGAAACACTTGAAGATCGTCGTCGGATACTTGCGGAGCAGTGCCACGAGGACTGGATCGAATCTCGATCCCGCGCCTTTCTCGGCGGTTTCGATGGCCACCTCCATTCCGCCCGTTCGGTAGAGGGCCTCGAGGTGATCGGCCAGTTGCACCGCCCGGATCGGCGGCAGGAGTTGGTTGCCCTTGACTTCGCCCGGGGTACCTTTGTCGTCCCATCGCTCGAACGCTTGACGCAAGGGATTTCGAACATCGTTGCCGAGTTGGAGCTGCGCCGCGAGGTCTCCGGTCGCCTCGCAATGGGCATTCATCGAGGTCTTGATCGCCGCGCCACCCGTGAGCATGATCTGGGCGATGACGCCGATTCTGCCGGGGACGGAACGACCGGCACCCGCGTTTGCGATCAGATAACGAAACATCGGGAGCCCGACAAGGTCGACCTCGTAGCTGGCCGCCCGCGGCGCGATGTCATCACCGAATACCGCCGCAAGCTCATGAGAGTCCGCGATGCAGCCGATCCACGCGAGCAACGAGACGTAGTAGGTGGCGGCACGATCCTCGGGCGAGAACCCTGCAGCGTCACCCAGCGCAAGTGCCAGGCGAGTTTGTCGGAGCACGTGCTCCATTGGCTGACCCAGTCCGAGATCGACCGCCAGCGACAATGCCGCCACCAGTTCAGCGAGCCGGACGTCAGTTCGGTCGATTTCGGCCACGTGCAGAATCTAGAGCGGGGAAGCGGACACACAGCTGAGCGCAGGATGCCGGTCGGTGACGATCCCGGTCCTGCTCCGGGTGCGCTGCGACGCTGAGGGCTGGACGTGGCGAAAGCACTTCGAGTCAAGAACCCGAAGGTCGTGACGTGGACGGGCGCCTTCGTCATGGAGCCGTGTTATGGCTAGCTATCCGCCGGTGAGCCCCGGACAATGGCGAGCTGTCACGCGTCGTCGGCTCGTGGCTCGACGACGGGTTCACATCGCCCCTCGACGCGCGTCTGGTGCGGCGGGTCGCAGAGGTTGCGCAGACGCGACAAGACCAGGTCAGAAATGGCCTCTGACCTGGTCGTTTAGTGGCGGGGGCAGGATTTGAACCTGCGACCTTCGGGTTATGAGCGCCACGACCAGGCTGTCCGCCAGCGACCGCAGCTGCCCAGGATCGACCCTGACCAGCATCAATGGGCGATGCGCGTCAGCCACCAGCGAGCGTCATTGGCCGCGGTGACGCGGTGCTCGGGCTGCAATCGGGTTGCACTCCGTCAAGCCAGGTCGAGTCCGGGCGCGTCGTTGCCTGTCTCAGGGTTCGCGATCGAGTGAGATGGTTGCCAGTTGTGTGCGGGTGCGGATGCCGAGCTTGCGGAAGATCCGGCCGAGGTGGCTCTCGACGGTGCGGCGAGAGATCACGAGCTCGCCGGCGATCTCGTTGTTCGACATCCCGCGGCGAACGAGTAGAGCGATTTGTACTTCGGCGCGCGGGTGGTTGGCGAGCGGGCCTGGATGGCTGGGCTGCCGCAGCGCGCGGGCGATCGCATCGATCGCAGCCGGAGTTGGCAAGCCGTCACGCAGCCAGCCCGCTGGGATCGAGTCGTGCCGGTCGACGGTTTCGGGTAGCGACGGTCTTGACCACGGCGCCGCACCGCAGCGTTCGCGAATCGCTGCCGCCGAAGCCGCAGCCGAGCCGGCGAGTCCGTGATGTCCCATGCGATCGGCGACCGCGGCCACACCGTCGAATGCGTCTGCGCCCCGTAGTCGGTAGTTGCTCCGAGCGGCGTCGCGCAAGGCCTGTTCGAAGGCTCGGGCCGCGTAGCGAAGATCACCACCAGCGAGGGCGGCGTCGCCGAGCAGGTTGGTGGCGCAAATCCGCGGGTAGCCGAGGGGTACGAGATCGGCCAGCACGATGACGTCGGCAGCGGTGTGCATCACGTGCTCCCAGTGCTCGTCGATCGGCAGGCGGGCAGCCAGCCGGATCCGCTGTTGAAGTCGCATCCACCACGTGAATCGGTGCTCGTTGTCGAACGAGGGCGCTATGGGTTCGATGCGCGGGTCGGCGGCAATGGCGATCAGCTCGGCTTCTACCGCGATCTCGGAGGGCTCGGGCTGCTGCCGGTTGATGTCTTCTGCGAGGCGTCGGGCGTGGGCGACTGCCTCCGCGCGCCAGCCGCGCTCGACGAGGCACCAGCCGAGAGTCGTCCGGGCCAAGAGCGAGTCGAACGGGTGCGTCTGTGCCGCGAGACGTACGACCTCCGTGGCGACCTCCTCGGCGCGGTAGAGATCGCCCATTGCGTACAAAGCTTCGGCGATGCATCGCATCGACTGGAGCGTGAGGCCATTGCGGTCGTCGGGGGCCGCGCCGGCCATGCTGCGCTCGGCCGCCTCGATCGCCTTCGCGTGGTCGCCTGTGTCGAGGGCGAGCCATGCGTCGATTGACCAGACCCTGCTCTGCACCAGG
>JBBQTN010000264.1:0-6979 GCA_038213195.1 Acidimicrobiales bacterium
ATGAGCGTGCGCCGGCTCGCCGAGGTCGCCGGGGTGAGCAACCCGTACCTGTCCCAGATCGAGCGTGGCCTGCGTCATCCGTCCGCCGAGATCCTCAACCAGATCGCCACGGCCTTGAAGATCAGCGCGGAGACGTTGTACGAGCGGGCCGGCCTGCTCGACCCGGAGACGACGCCCCGCGGCGGGGTGCGCGACGCGATCGCCAACGATGCCAAGCTGCGCCCCGAGCAGCGTCAGGCGCTGCTCAACGTGTACGAGAGCTTCGTCGCCGCGAAGCAGTAGGCCCCGCCACCCGGCCGGTGGGCCGGACCGTTCGAGGCTGCGATTTCCGACCGGTTCGATAGTGTTTCGATTCGCTGTGCAACGGGTCGCTGTCCTCTCGCTCCACACGTCGCCGCTCAGCCAACCCGGTTCGGGCGACAGCGGCGGGATGAACGTGTATGTGCGGGAGCTCGTCTCCGCCCTCGCCCAAGCCGGTGTGCAGTGCACGACCTACACCCGCGCGGCCCGTGCCGGCCTGCCCGACGAGGTGCTCGTCGAGCCCGGTCATCGCGTGGTCAACGTGCGTGCGGGCCCCTACGACCTGGCCAAAGAACAGCTCCCGGACGTGCTCGACGAGTTCGGGGCGCGGGTCGTCGAGCGACTCCGCGACGAGGAACCGGTCGACGTCGTCCATGCCAACTACTGGCTGAGCGGGATGGTCGCCCACCGCGTCAAGCACGAGCTGGACATCCCGTTCGTGAGCACGTTCCACACCCTGGCCAGGGTCAAGGCGGAGGGGGGCGACCTCGAACCGGAGTGGCGCGAGCGCGCCGAGCAGGAGATCATCAGCTGCGCCGACGCGATCTGCGTCAGCTGCAGCGAGGAGGAGCGCCAGTTCCGCCGGCTGTACGGCGACCCGCGCGGCCGGATCGAGATCGTCGCCCCCGGCGTCGAGCACGCCTTCTTCGCGCCCGGCGAGCGCCGCGGCGCGCGCTCCGCGCTCGACCTGCCGTTCGACGCCCCGATCCTGCTGTTCGTGGGCCGCATCCAGCCGTTGAAGGGCCCCGACGTCGCGGTGCGAGCCCTCGCCGAACTGCGCCGCCACGACGCCCTGCTGCTGGTCGTCGGCGGCGCCAGCGGTGAGGACGGCGACACCGAGATGGAACGGCTCGGCGAGCTGATCGACGCGCTCGGCGTACGCGACCAGGTGCGCTTCGTCGAGCCGCAGCCGCACCACATCCTCAGCACGTACTACCGCGCCGCCGACGTGGTCGTCGTGCCGAGCCGCAGCGAGAGCTTCGGCCTCGTCGCGTTGGAAGCCTCGGCCTGCGGCATCCCGGTGGTCGCCAGCGGCGTCGGTGGCCTGCTGACCCTCGTCGACCACGGCGAGACGGGCTACCTCGTGCCCAACCGTTCGGCGACCGAGTTCGCCCGTTACGTCGCGGAGATCATCGACCATCCCGCGCACGCCGCAGCGTTGGGCCGGCGTACCGCCGAGCGCGCCCAGCGCTACACGTGGGCGTTCGCTGCGGCTCGGCTGCGGCGGGTCTACGGCGACCTCGCCGTCCGCGAGCTGGTCGCCTGCGCATGACGAACCAGGCGCCGATCGTCGAGGATGGGGAGATGAGTGAGCGCAGCGAGCGAATCATCAGGCAGGTCGCTGCGGCGCGCAGCGCCGAGTTGCTGATCCGCACACCGCCGCAGGCGGTCCCCGGATGAGTGAGCGCAGGACCGCCACGCTGGTACGGGATCTGCTCATTCCTGAGCAGATCGAGTGCCAGCGTCGGGTGGACATACCGCCGAAGGCGGCCTCAGGGTGAGCGATCTCCACGATCCGTCCGCGGTGGCGCTGTTCGAGCGGCAGGTCGACGAGTGGCTGGCCAGCTTCGCCCGCGACAACCCGGTGGTCGAGGCGATCGATCGCGGCGAGGGCGACGAGGCGCGCTGGTACGTGCGGATGGCCGGCGAGGAGAAGGACCACATCACCATCTGGATCACGCTCGGGCAGCGCACGTTGCGCTACGAGGCGTACGTGATGCCGGCGCCGGAGGAGAACGCCGCCGCCGTGTACGAGATGGCGTTGCGGCGCAACGAGCGGTTGGTCGGCGCGCACTTCGCGATCGGCATCGAGGACGCGTTGTTCCTGCGCGGCGAGCTGCCGCTGGTCGCCCTCGGCGAGGCAGAGCTGGACCGCGTCGTCGGTTCGATCTACGCCTACGTCGAGCAGTGCTTCCCCGGCCTGATCCGACTCGGGTTCGCGTCGCGGTTCGCCGGGCGCTGAGCCGAAGGATCGCCCGCGACGCGTCGGCCGTTGCCGCATCGGCGGTCTCCGCGTCGACAGTGTCGGTGACCGGGTGGGTGGCAACTTCGGGGAAGGTCGGTGTCGCCCACCCGGTCGCTGTTCGCCGAATCGGCGCGGGCCGCGGCGGCACAGCGGGTGGCCGCTGCTCGACGGATCTCGTGCCGTGACGGTGGACGCTCGTGACGAGGCCGCGAGGCAGCGTCGTCACACGTACGGTGCGGCGACGACGTATTGGCCCTGCCCGATGTGAGGAGCCGGAACGCAGCGAGCGGCGGCGCCGGCCGGCGGAACCGAGTGAACGCTTGCGGTCACGGCACTACGTTGGCGGGATGGGTGCGCATCTGCTGGCGGTGGTCGGCGGCGGGAACATGGGTGCGGCGCTCGTCGGTGGGCTGCTCTCCGCAGGCTGGGCGCGTCCCGACGAGTTGGTGATCGTCGAGGTCGTCGCGCTGCGTGCGCAGGAGCTGCGCACGATGTTCCCCGGCGTGGAGGTCACGGCGTCACCGGCAACCGCTCAGGCCGCGCTGATCGCGGTGAAGCCGCACGACGTGCCGGCGGCAGTCGGCGACGCGGTCGCCGCCGGTGCGCAGCGGATCCTGTCGATCGCGGCGGGAGTGGACCTGGCGACGTTGGAGGGCGCGGCGGGTCCCGGCATCCCGGTCGTGCGGGCGATGCCGAACACACCGGCGCTCGTCGGCAAGGGTGCCGCGGCGATCTCCGGTGGCACGTCGGCCGGCGACGCCGACCTGGCGTGGGCGGAGGGGATCCTCGCCGCGGTGGGCATCGTCGTGCGTGTGCCCGAGTCGCAACTCGACGCGGTGACCGGGCTCTCCGGGAGCGGACCGGCGTACGTGTTCCTCGTCGCCGAGGCGCTGATCGACGCAGGGGTGCTGGCCGGACTGAGTCGCAACGTCTCCGAGCAACTCGTCACGCAACTGCTCGTCGGATCCGCCGCACTCCTCGCCGACCGAGGGGATCCGGCCGGCCTGCGCGCCAGCGTGACCTCACCGGGCGGGACGACCGCTGCGGGTCTGCGCGCGCTCGAGGAGCACGCGGTGCGCGCAGCCCTCCTCGACGCGGTCATCTCGGCCACGGAGCGCAGTCGTCACCTGGGCGGAGGCCACTTCTCCGAAAAAAGTGCCACGTGACTCTTTTCTCATCCGGTCGCGCGCGCCTAATGTTCATGAAGTCGACGAATGACGTTGCCCCCCGGCTGCAGCACCCCACCCGCCCGGGTTCGACTCCGTCCGTCAGAAAAGGTGTCGCGCCCATGTGGGCAGCGCCGAAGAAGGCCGGTGCCATCGGGGGGTTGGCACCGGCCCTCTCCGTTTTGACCTCGGGCGCGGTCGGCGGGCCGGCGGCCGTCTCGACCCGATAGCGTCGAGCGACGCATGGGCAGACGCTACGACTCGGTCTCGTTCCTCAGCGACTGGGGCTTGGTCGACGAGTGCGTCGGCGTCGTCAAGTCGGTCATCCGTGACCTCGCCGCGCACGTCACCGTCACCGATCTGACGCACCAGATCGAGATGTTCGATGTGCGCGCCGGCAGCCTCGCGTTGGCGCGATCGATCTCCTACCTGCCGTCGGGGGTGGTGCTCGCCGTGGTCGATCCCGGTGTCGGGAGTGACCGCAAGGCGGTCGCGATCGAGGTTGCGGACGGCGAGGGTGTGCTCGTCGGACCGGACAACGGGCTGCTCGCCCCTGCTGTTGCGATGGCGGGAGGCGCCGGCCGCACGGTCGTGTTGACGAACCTGGACTTCCAGTTCGCCGCTCCCGGTGCCACCTTCGCAGGCAGGGACATCTTCGCTCCGGCCACCGCACACCTGTGCAACGGTGTCGACCTCTACGAGCTCGGCGACGCGATCGATCCCGACGCGCTGCTGCCGGGGATCGTCCCGCTGCCACGCTTCGAGGACGAGGCGATCCTCGCCGACGTGCTGTGGGTCGACCGCTTCGGCAACTGCCAGCTCAACCTCGGCCCCGACGAGATCGACGGTTGGGGCGACAAGCTGCGCGTGCTCGTCGGCGAGGACGTCCGGATCGCCACCGTCGGCACGACCTACTCCGGTCTTGCTCCCGGGGTCATCGGCGTCGTGCCCGATTCGTGCGGGATGCTCGCACTGGTGCTCGACCGGCGTTCGGCCGCAGCCGAGCTCGGCCTCGGCCCGTCGGACCAGGTCGTCCTGCGCCGACTCGAGGGAGCAGACGGTGCCGCTGGGCTGCCCGGCGCGTCCACTCCCATCGCACTGCGCGCGTCGCGCCCGGCGAGGTAGCTTGCCTCGGTGCGCCCGGCGACCACCCTCACGCTCGGCCTGCTGCTCGTGGCGATCCTCGTTGCCGGGATCATCGCGCTGCTCCGGCTGTGAGCGCTGGGCCGCGTTCCGGACGGATGGAGCTCACGGTCGGTCCCGCTGGGTAATCTCGCACGCCAGGGGGTGCTCCACGTGAACATCGCGTCCATCATCGACGGCCATCCCGACGACCACGTCGCGATCGTCAGCCGCAACCGACCGACGACGTACGCCACGTTGCGCGACCAGGTCTCCCGCGTGCGCGGCGGGCTCGCCGCCCTCGGCGTGGGCGCTGGCGACCGGGTCGCGCTGCTGTGCGGGAACGGACGGTTCTTCGTGGAGGCGTATCTCGCGGTCGTCGGCCTCGGCGCAGTGATCGTGCCGCTCAACCCGACGAGTCCTGCGCCGGAGATCGAGCGCGAGATCGTCACCGTCGGCGCCAAGGTGGTCATGGTCGACCCGGTCGCCGCGAACGCGTGGACCGCCGTCGACCGGGCGCGGGTGCCCACCGTCGAGCACGTCGTCGCCACGGAACCGGGCACCCAGGGGGCGACGTTCGGCGACGTCACGTTCGAGCAGCTGGTCGCGGCCGAGCCGCACGGCGTCGTCGACGTCGACGTCGACACGCTCGCCGCGCTGATGTTCACGAGTGGCACCGCCGGGTCGCCGCGGGCGGCGATGCTCAGCCATGGCAACCTGCTCGGCAACCTCAACCAGAGCCGGTCGCCCGCCGGCGAGATCTATCCGGAGGACGTGATCTTCGGCGTGCTGCCGCTGTTCCACATCTTCGGCCTCAACGTCGTGCTCGGGATGGGCCTGCTGCGCGGCGCGACCGTCGTGCTCGTCCAGCGCTTCGATCCGTCGACGGCGCTCGACACGATCCGCGATCGTGGCATCTCGGTGATCTTCGGCGCACCTCCCCTGTGGCTGTCGTTCAGCCAGTTCGACGATGCGCCCGCTGACAGCTTCGCGACGGTCCGGCTGGCGCTCACCGGTGCGGCGCGGATGCCCGAGGACTCGATCCGCCGTCTCCACGACCGCTTCGGCATCGACCTCGCAGAGGGCTACGGGTTGACCGAGGCATCGCCGGTGGTCACCAGCTCCGCCGGCCAGGAGATCCGGCCGGGCTCCGTCGGCAAGGCCGTGCAGGGCGTCCAGGTACGGATCGTCGATGAAGCGGGCGACGACGTGCTCGTCGGCGACACCGGCGAGATCTGGGTGAAGGGCCCGAACGTCTTCCAGGGCTACCTCGACGACCCCGAGCAGACGGCGCGGGTGATCACCAAGGAGGGTTGGCTGCGCACCGGCGACATCGCCCTCGCCGACGACGACGGCTACCTCTACCTCGTCGACCGTGCCAAGGACCTGATCATCGTCAGCGGCTTCAACGTCTACCCGGCCGAGGTCGAAGAGGTGCTCGCCGAACACCCTGCCGTCGGTGAGGTCGGCGTCGTCGGCGTGCCCCACCCGCACTCCGGCGAGGCGGTCAAGGCGTTCGTGGTCCTCGCCCCCGGGAAGAGCGTCGACGAGGACACACTGATCGACTGGTGCCAGGACCACCTCGCCCGGTACAAGTGCCCGTCGAAGATCCTGTTCGTCGACGTCCTGCCGCGCAACGTCAACGGCAAGCTGTGCCGGGTCGCGCTCAGCTGAGCCGACTCGTCGCGACGGGTCGCCGGGGTTACGTCACGGACGATTCACGAAGTTGCGGTCGGGCGGCCGGGCCGAGGTTTCGTCACGGACGATTCACGAAGTCGCAGGGTCGAGGGTCGCGCCGGCTCGACCGGTCAGCCTGCCGGCATTGCCGCTGGGTCAGCGTCGGTGAGTGTGACTGCGCGCAGCGCAGGCGCACGTGCGGGGACGGAGGCGACGAGGAAGCCGGCGAACAGCACGACGACCCCGAGCAGCAGGGTCAGCGCGAACGCACGGTCCTTGCCGAGACGGCCGGCGAGAGTGCCACTGGCGGACAGCACGAGCGTGCCCGCGGCGATCAGCAGGTTGCCGGCGACGAGCCGGCGCGGCGCGATCGGCGTGCGCCGCACCGCGCCGAGCGCTGGAGCCCGGTGGCGCAGCACGCGCACCGCACTCCACACGGCGCCGGCGATGATCACCAGGGCCGAAACGCCGGAGCCGACGCCGGCGAGCACCCGCGGGGCGATCCCGAACACGATCGTGCCGGTCGGCAACTCTCGTCCCGACACGCCGGTCCTGGTGGGCGCGAACAGCACGATCCCCACGCTGAGCCCGCTGAGGCCGATCAACCAGGCGCGCACGCGGTGGCCCACGTCCTCGCCGGCGAGGAGGTAGACGGTCCCGAGCGCCAGCCACGGCACGTTGAGCACGGCGCCGGCGACGAAGAACACCCGGCAGCTGGCGAGGCTCCAGCCCCGCGACTCCGCCCACC
>JBBQTN010000265.1:0-6976 GCA_038213195.1 Acidimicrobiales bacterium
CGTTCGACATGGGCGACCACGTCCGCTCGGTCACCGTCAGCATCGGCTGCGCATCGGGCACCGGCGAGGGTCAGCAGCTGATGCACGACGCCGACACCGCGCTGTACGCATCCAAGGCGAACGGCAGGAACCAGGTCACGCGGGCCCCGCCCGCCGGCTGATCCTGCGCGCTCTTCGACGACAGTGCGGATCTCGACGCGCAGCGGCGTCTCACCGACGCAGCGCGCGGGTACGTTGATTCAACTTGTCGGGGAGGTGTGATGGTTCGTTCAATGCAATGCGCCGGAGCGGATGCGTTGGCCGGGGCACAACTCGGCCGTGCCGGGATCCCACGATGATCGCGTTGGGCGGCCTCGCCGTCGCGCTGATCGTGTTGATCGTGGTGGTCGTCCTCGCCGTGCTGATCGTGGTGTGGATGCGCAAGCGACGCAGCGGGGGCGTGTTCATGACGGCGCCGCAGACGACCGGACGCAAGCGCGGCCGGCGATGACCGCCGCCCTGATGCGTGGCGCCGACCTGATCGGCCGTCCCGTCGTCGACGGCTCCACCGGCAACGACGTCGCCGAGGTGAAGGACGTCGTGTTCGATCCGGGCAAGGGCGAGATCACCGGTTTCACGTTGCGCAACCGCGGGTTCCTGGGCCGGCGGCTGAAGCAGGTGCTCCCGATCGATTCCGTCGCCTCCGTCGGCACCGACGCGGTGATGATCGAGGGCGAGGAGGCGCTGACCCACCCCGCCGACGCGCCCGACGACATCACCACCGACAAATCGTCGAACGTCCTCAACGATCAGGTCGTCACCGAATCGGGGCGCACCCTCGGCGCGGTGAAGGACGTGATCATCGTCGGCGGACGGTCGCCGCGGGTGGTCGGCTTCGTGATCGCCGGCGGTTCGGTCGGCGATGGCCTGGTGCCGATCGGCAAGAAGACCGCCGTCTCGGGCAGCTCGCTGATCGTGCCGGACGGCTACGAGCAACGGATCCGCACCGACCTCACCGGTCTCGCCGGCGAGCTCGCCAACCTCGAAGGGGACCGCGCGTGATCCGCCTCTCTGAACTGATCGGCCAGAAGGCGATCGCGCTCGGCACCGCCGAGACCACGGGCACCGTCAAGGGTGTGGGCATCGACGGAAACCAGATCGTCTGCGTGCAGCTCTCCGACTCCGTCGTCCCCGCCGGTGCTGTGCGCAGCTTCGAAGGTGATGTCCTCACCTACGACGAGCAAGCAGAAGGTGGCTCGGGCAACGTCGCTGCGTACACGCTCGACCCGCGCGGCTCGCGGGTGCTGGACATGAACGGCGACGGGTTCGGGCACATCGACGATCTGCTGCTCACGGAGACGGGCGAGATCGACACGATCCTGCTCGACACGGGCGACTCATTGCCGGGTTCGCGCCTGCGCGCCATCGGCAGCTATGCCGCCGTCCTCAACGTCGATCTCCCCCCGCCGAGCGGACAGCCGGTCGCAGGTCCCTGACCGGCGACCGTGCGGCATCAGGTGACGATCAGCACCGGGATGTCGGACTCCCGGATCAGGTCGCGCGAGACGGAGCCGTTGAACAGCCCGTCGAACCAGTGGTGACGATGGGAACCGACCACGATCACATCGATCTGCCGGGCGTGTGCGGCGTGGAGGATGGCCGTCGCCGGGTCACCGATGTCGCCGATCGCTTCCGCATCCTTCAGTGAGGCCTCGCCGGCGACGTCCTCGGCGCGCTGGTGGGCATGGTCCTCGCGTTCCTCGTCGGTACCCCTGCCGGTCAACGTCCCGCTGTCCATCGTGATCGGCAGCGAGAGCGGGGCGGCGATCCCCCATCCGCCCGTGTCGACGTATGGAAGCGGCTCCGCACCGACGTTGACCACGAAGTAGTCGGCCCCGTCGCCGAACAACCTGTGCGCCGTCTCGGCGGCCCGGACCGCCTGGTCCGATTCGTCGGAGGCGATCAGTACTCGAGTCATCCCTGGCTCCCTTGTCGGTCTCAGTCGGGCGCCGCGGGCGTCGGGGCGACCACGACGGCCTCCACCATCTTGGCCGGGTCGTCCGGGCCGCAGGTCAGCCGAGCGCTTCGCCGCCGACGAGCACGGTCCGCACGCGCAGTTCCTCGTCGAGCACGACGACGTCGGCGCGGTCGCCGACGCAGATCCGCCCGCACCCGGCCGCGTGCGCGCCGAGCACCGCTCGCGGCGCCGACGTGATCGTCGCCAGCGCGGCGAGCAGCGGCACGCCGAGCCCGACGAGGTGGCGGAGGGCCTCGTCCAGCGTGCCGGCACCCCCGACGAGCGTGCCGTCGGCGAGCCTGATCGCGCCGGCCGCCTTGGTGAGCGGCCGCCCGCCCATCGAGTACGTACCATCTGGCAGCCCGGCGAGCCACACGGCGTCGGTGACGGCCACGAAGCGCTCGCCGGCGGCCGAGTGCGACAGCAGCACCGTGTCGGCGTCGACGTGCACCAGGTCACAGATGACCCCGACGTGGACATCGCGCCTGACGAGGCCGACCCCGCAGACCGCCGGCTCGCGCGATGTCGGTTGGCGCTGCGCGTTCCACAGGTGGGTCACCATCGTCGCCCCTGCGTCGAACCCCGCGTGGGCGGCGTGCTTCGTCGCATCGGTGTGGCCGAGGGCGACGAGCACACCACGCGTGCGAAGCAACCGGGTCAGCGCCAGCGCGCCGGGCAGCTCAGGGGCGAGCGTCATCATCGCGATCGGCGCCGTGGACAGCCACGACGCGGCGACTTCGTCGTCGGGCAGCCGCAGCCAGGCCGGGTTGTGCGCACCGGCACGGGCAGGTGACAGGAAGGGTCCCTCGAGGTGCACGCCCAGGAATCGCGCTCCCGGCAGCCGGGTCGTGCACGCATCACGCAGCACGGCGAGTGCCGGGATGTAGCGGTCCGCGCGCGTTGTCGGCATCGTCGCCAGCACGGCGGTGGTTCCCGCGCGCGCGATGTCGCGTGACGCCGACCTGCAGCCGGCGAGGTCGGTGTTCGAGAAGTCGATCCCGCCGAAGCCGTTGATCTGCACGTCGACGAACCCCGGCACGGCGATCGCGCCCAGCGGGCGTGAGCCCGCAACGCCGACCTCGACGATCACCCCGTCGGCGACGATCACGTCTCCGGCGACCAACGACCCGTCGATCACCGACGCGCCGACACCGAGCCGGCGCCGGATCACCCGTTCAGCCGCAGCGGCGGGCCGGCGGTGCACATCCCCCGCACGGTACTCGGGCGTCGCCGACCGACCGGTTGCGCCAGCGCCGGCCGTCGTGGTGGACGAGGCTCAGCTCACCCCGGGGAGCGCGTGGTACGCATGGACGACGGTGTCGGCGACCGACTGCGCCCCGTCGGCGATCGACGCGCTGGCCTGCTTCGCGGCGTGGC
The DNA here is from genome assembly GCA_038213195.1 of Acidimicrobiales bacterium. Lineage (GTDB taxonomy): Bacteria > Actinomycetota > Acidimicrobiia > Acidimicrobiales > Ilumatobacteraceae > JAODBQ01. Next base: position 3,374 of record JBBQTN010000265.1, read on the forward strand.
GGCCGCTCCAGAACACCGACGGCCGTCCGCCGGTGTCGAGGGCGTTGGCGAGCAGGCCGCCGAGCATCCCTGCGTTCTTGACGAAGTGCATCATCTGGGCCGTGCGCTCGTCGCCGGACTGCTCCCAGAAGCGGTGGCCGGCGATCGTGGTCGGCACCAGCGAGCCGGCCAGCGCCAGTGAGGCGAGCCGTGGCAGGACGCCGAGCGCGAGCAGCACGCCGGCACCGATCTGCACCCCGGCGTTGATGCGCACGAGCCGCACCGGGTCGGTGGAGACGCCGACCTGCTCGGCGATCGGTGAGCCGACGACCTGGGCAGCAGGAGCGACGGCTGCCGGGGCGCGTAGGGCGTTGATCCCGCCGACGACGAACGGGGCGGCCATCAAGGCACGGGTGAGGGAGCGCGGGCCGAACATGCGCAAGGTCTACCCCACGGTGCCGCGCGCCACACCCTGCGGGGTGACCGGTTCGGAAGTTCACGGCGTGGACGACCGCTGAACCTGGTAGCAAGGTCGCATGCACGAGCTGCCCGGATCATCCGGGACGGATCGCGGCGTGATCCTCGGCGAGACGCCGGCCGACGCGGTACGTGCCGCGGGCGTCGACACCGGGCGAACCTGGGCCGGGGTGCCGTGGCGCACGATCGTCGCCACCGTCGGGGTGGTGCTGGCGACGTACATCGTCGTCCAGGTCGTCCTGATCACGGTGACCGTCATCGCCTGGATCGCTATCGCCGCGTTCTTCGCGATCGTGCTGGCACCGGCGGTTCGCCGGGTGCAATCGAAGGTCGGCGGACGTCGAGCGCTCGCCACCGGCATCGTCGTGTTCTCCTCGCTGGCCGTCGTCGCCGGGCTGCTGTGCCTGTTCCTGCTGCCGGTGCGCAGCCAGCTGGTGTCGATCCTCTCCGACCTCCCCGGGACCATCCGCGACGCCGCCGCAGGGCGCGGCGCAGTCGGCAAGCTGGTGACGAAGCTGCACCTCAACAACTACGTGCAGAACCACGAGGACCAGCTGCGCCAGGCCGCCGCCAACCTCAGCAAGTCCTCCTTCGACATCGCAACGGCACTGCTCAGGGGCCTGATCGCGTTCATCACCATCATCGTGCTGACGTTCTTGATGCTCAGCCAGTCCGACGAGCTCGGCAACGCGGCGCTCGGTGTGCTGCCGGAGCGCCGGCGCGAATCGGTCAAGCGAGTGGCCGTCGATGCCGCCGCCGCGATCAGCGGATACATGGTCGGCAACCTGCTAGTCAGCTTGATCGCCGGGAGCACGGCGTTCGTCTGCCTTGTCGTGCTGGGGGTGCCGGCCCCGTTCGTGCTCGCCATCTGGGTGGCCTTCGCCGACCTGATCCCGCTCGTCGGGGCCATCATCGGCGCAACGGTGGCCGTGGGTGCGGCGTTCCTGCATGGCACGACTGCGGGGATCGTGTCGGTGATCTTCTTCGTCGTGTACCAGCAGATCGAGAACAGCGTGCTGTACCCCGCGGTCATGGCTCGGCGGGTGAAGGTCAACCCGCTCGTGGTGCTGCTCAGCGTGCTGCTGGGCGTGGAGATCTTCGGCTGGGTCGGCGCGCTGCTGTCGGTCCCGGCGTCCGGCGCGGTGCAGGTCGCGGTGAAGGCGGTCCGCCAGGAGCGCAACCGCGAGAAGATCGTCCTGCCGACGACGGGCGAGGTCGCCCTGCACCACCAGCGCCGGGCCAGCTGACGGGCCGACGGCGGCGCGGCGGTCAGCTGATCGACGGGTTGGTGCTCCCGACGAGGAACGCCGCCGACTTGCCTGCGCAGTCGTAGATGTCACCGCGGTAGCGCGCCGGCAGGGCCGGATCGGCGACGGCAGGACACGACGTGCGCGCCTGCGCCAAGATCGGCTGCGGTCCGACGCCGCGCCGTGGCCCGAACGCGAAGCCCGCGACGAGGAAGTAGCGGACCTCGCCGGCGGCGATCATCTCACCGATCGACCTGGTCGTCGCGGCCGGGTCCGTGCCCATGAAACCGCCGAGCGAGATGATCGAGAGGCCTTGATCGGCCATCAACCCGGAGGAGTCCTGCGCGCTCTCCGTGACCAGCTGCCACTTGTCGGTTCCGGCGTGGGCGAGGAGCCACGCCGCCAGTTCGGCGTCACCGTTCGACGACTTGGAGCCGAACGTCTCACCGGAGATCCCCTGCCGTGGACCTGCCTGCGGCAGCGTCGCGTTGAGCACCGCGTTGGCCGTCTCGCTGCCCGCCCACGCCACGGGCGTCAGCAGCAGCGCGCCGAACCCGAGCGCGCCGGCGGCGACGATCGCGCCACGTGAGGCGCGTCGGGCGAGCCCGACCACCAGCACCAGCCCGGCGACGAGCACCGCAGGGACCACGACCCAACGCGTCCATCCGTAGAACGACGGCTGCCGTCCGCTGAGCCCGAGCTGTAAGGCGACGGTCGCCGCGACGGCGGCGATCAGGAGGTACCACCACCGCGCGTCGCGGCGCACCAGCGGGACCAACGACGCGGTGCCGATGCCGACGAGCGCAGCCACCGCCGGACCGAGCAATGCCGTGTAGTAGGCGTGGAACGTGCCCTGGGCATAGCTGAACACGTAGCCGACCACAGCGATCCACAGCGTCCACATGATCACCAGCGCGAACCGCACCCACCGCTTGCGGTGCAACCACAGCGCAGCCACCAGTCCGGCGATGGCCAACGGGGCGAGCCATGTGATCTGGCCGCCGAGGGCGTCGCCGAGCAACCGCAGCGCCCCCGGCCGTCCGCCGAACACCCCGCCTGGACCGCTCGTCGGGCCACCAGGGATGTACCCCCCGTTGCCCTCCACCCTGCCCAGCCCGTTGTATCCGAAGATCAGGTTCATCACGGTGTTGTCGGTGCTGCCACCGACATACGGCCGCGACCCGGCGGGGACAGCGTCGACGATCAGGATCCACGGCAGCGACGTGGCCAGCGCGGTGACCCCGAACACCGCGCCGCGCCCGAAGCGCTGGCCCCAAGTGCGCGAGCCGAGCAGCACGGCCATCCCGAGCGCCGGGACGACGAGATATGCGGCGAGCATCTTCGTGTTGAACGCGAGGCCGACGAACGTGCCTGCGAGCAGCAACCAACGGATCGAGCGCGCCGACGTGAGCGCATGCTGCACCGCCCACACCGCCCCGAGCAGGAACAGCACGAGCCACGGCTCTGGCAGGTTGAGCCGGTTGACGGCGACGTTCACCGGCGAGACGGCGAGCACCAGCGCGCTGATCGTCGCTGCCGCCAACCCGAAGTGCCGCCTGACCACCACCCACAGCAGCGCGACGGCGGCGGCGCCGGCGAGCGCCGAGGGCAGCAGCAGGCTCCACGACGACACCCCGAACACCCGCGCCGACAGGGCGTCGATCCACAACGGCACCGGCGGCTTGTCGACGGTGATGAACCCACCACGATCGAGCGCGACGAAGAACCAGTTGTGCCAGCTCGTGGACATCGAACGGATCGCGGCGGCGTAGTACTGGTCGCCGAGCCCGTTGAGCGACAGCCGCCATGTGTTCAGCACGAGCGACACGAGCGTGACGCCGGCGACGGTCACGCGGGTCGCCCGGGTCGACGGCCGGCGGGCTCGAGCGGTCTGCCCCGG
>JBBQTN010000266.1:0-6969 GCA_038213195.1 Acidimicrobiales bacterium
TGATCCGACGGGATCAGGTCCTCGGTCGACACCGAAGTGAGCATCGCCAACTGTGGATCCGGGTTGCCGCGCATGACCCACAGTCTTTTACATCGGCGCCCGGATCGCGAGCACCTCAGCCGAATTTCCGCACCCTGCTAGCTGTCGGCGTGGCCGGACGGCGCCCGGTCGGCTGCCTCGGCAGGCAGCCGGTCGTGTCGTGCGTGATGTGCGCAGCAGGCGGGCTCGTCGCTCACCTCATCGCCCGGCCTGGATGGTGGGAGCGTCCGCAGCGGTGGGTTCATCGATCATCGGACCGACCACGGCCGGCACGGTCGAGCGGGCCACGGCGAGCGAGCCTGGGGTGACCGTGCGCATCACGACAACCAGGGCCACGGCGACGACCGCAGCGCCGACGAAGTACGGGGCGCGCAAGCCGAAGTGGGCGGCGACGAGCCCGCCGGCGGCGGCGCCGAGCGGGATCGTCCCCCAGCCGAACCACCGGTACACGCTGTTGACCCTGCCGAACAGCTCGTCGGGCACGATCTGCTGGCGCAACGACACGGTGACCACGTTCCACACGGTGACGGCCAGCGACAGGATCGCCGACATCGCGGTGACGAACCACGCCACCGGGTAGGCGCCGAACGCGACGAGGGCGACGGCCCACACCGTCACGGAGCCGTACAGCGCGGGCAGGCGGCCGACCCGCGCGACGATCCGTTCACCGAGCAGCCCGCCGGCGATCGAGCCGAGCCCGATGATCGCCAGGACGAACCCGAACTCACGGTCGGTGATGTGCAGCCGCTCCTTGGCGAACAGGACGAACACGGCCTGCGACATCTGGAAGCCGAAGTTCGACAGGCCGAGCGCCATCGCCAGGCCACGCAGCATCGGGTTGCTCCACAGCCAGCGGACCCCGACGCGGACGTCGCTGCGCAACGATGTCGGCGCACCGTGGCGCGCTGGCGGTCGGAACGATCCACGCAACGTCAGCACGAGCAGCACGGCGAGCAGGAAGCTGACCGAATCCAGGGCGAACGGCAGCCAGATCACCGCGGCGAACAGCAGACTGCCGATGGGTGTGCCGAGGAAGACGTTGGCGGTGATCTCGGCGGAGTAGCGCCGGCCGTTGGCCTTCTCCAGCATCTCCGGCGCGACGATCGCCGGCAAGATCGCCTGCGAGGCGTTGTCGAAGAACACCTCGGCGACCCCGAGGCCGAGGGCGAGGATCCACAGCATCCAGATCCGCGCTGCACCGGCGGCGATCACCAGCGCGCCGACGCCGACGAGGATCGCGCGCACCGTGTCGGCGCGGATGAGCAGCCGGCGACGGTCCGAGCGGTCGATGATCGCTCCGATCGGCAGCGAGAGCAACAGCCACGGCAACCCCGCGAACGCGCCGACGAGCGAGATCGACACCGCGTTGTGGGTCAGCCGCGCCGCCATCAAGGGCAGCGCGACCATGAACACGCCGTCACCGAGGTTGGAGAGGGTGCTCGCGGTCCACAGTCGCCAGTAGGCCGTGGGCAGCTTGCCGGCGTTGCCCGTCGCGACGCGGCGTGAGGTCACGGAGGTGGCTCGCGACCGAGTCGGGGGCTGTCGGCGATGGCGACGCCTCCCGTCCGTGCTCATGACCGCTGACCGTATCGGTTCGGCCACGTGGCGCCACGAGGGCGCGCTGTGACCGCACGGTGCCCAGCTGCGCGCTGTGCAACCGCTGTCAGCCGCGGGAGGTCAACCGATGTCGTTCGGGCTTGCCGAGCGCCGTGCGCGGGATCGCCCCGACGAGTCGCAGCTCCTTTGGCGCCATGAACGCCGGCAGCGACTCGCGGACGCAGGCACGCAGATCCGACAGTGTCGGCGGACCGATCCCCGACGGCACCACCCAGGCGACGACGCGCTGACCCCACTCGGCATCGTCGACACCGCCGATGACCACCTCGGCGATCGACGGGTGGTCGCGCAGCACGGCCTCGACCGGCTCCGGCCAGACGTTCTCGCCTCCGGTGACGATCTGATCGCCGCGACGCCCGGCGTCGTGCAGCCGGCCGTCGTCGCGCCACGCGCCGACGTCACCTGTGGCCAACCAACCGTCCGCGTCGATCGGATCGCGGTGCGGCGCACGTCCGCGGTAGCAACGCATCGCCATCGGGCAGCGGAGGTGGATCTCGCCGTCTTCTGCGATCCTCACCTCCACCCCGTCGAGCGGCCTGCCGTCATAGACCACCCCGCTGCCGGTCTCGGTCAGTCCGTAGGTGGTCACGACGTGCGCGGGTCGGTCGGCGGGCGGCCGCGAGCCGCCGAGGACGATCACCCGGAACAGGCCCGGATCGATGCGCGCCAGGGCGGTCGCGACCAATGACACCGCCGTAGCTCCCTGTGCCGCGGCGGTGCGCACGGCACCGACGGCGAACCCGTCCTGGACGATCAGCCCCGTGCCGGTGAGCAGGGCGCGGGTGACCACCGCCAGCCCGCCGACGTGGGACAACGGCAGGCACGCCAGCCACACGTCCGACGTGGAGAGGCCCAGCCGTGCCGTCGTCGCGACCGCGCTGGCGAGCAAGGCGGCATGCGTGAGCACGACACCCTTGGGCGCGCCGGTCGAACCGCTCGTCGCCACGACGAGCGCGTCACCGTCGTGCGTCGGGTCTGCGCCGTCGAGCGCGTGCCAGCCGTCGGATCCGACGATCCCGGCCGGGCGCAGCTCGCGCAGGAGGCGGGCGGTGGCCGCCGGCGGGGCGCGGCGATCGAGTGGCAGCGCGGCGTCTCCCGCCTCCCAGACCCGCTCCAACGCGTCGACGAACGCAGGACCACCGGGCAGATCGATCGCCACGAGCCGGCCCACCGCGGCGACGATACCCGGCGTCGTGCGGTGGCCGTCCGCCGGGGTCGGCTGGTGGCCGTCCGCCGGGGTCGGCTGGTGCCATCGGCGAGTTGCGGGTCAGATCGTCGCGTCGTCGCGTCCCGAGGTCGCGCCGCCGGGTCGCATCGCACGCCTGGTCGTGCGCAGACGTCCGCCGCGGTGGCGGATCGTGTGGCACAGTGCACGGTCGTGACCGCCCCTGGCCCCGCCACCGTGCCGCGTCGACCCAACCGCTGGGTCGTCGGGGCGAGGATGCGCACGTTGCCTGCGGCCGTCGTGCCCGTCGCGCTCGGCGCCGCGGTCGCCGTCGGCCGAGACCAGCCGGTGTGGTGGCGTGCGGTGCTGGCGCTGGTCGTCAGCCTCGCGCTGCAGGTCGGGGTGAACTACGCCAATGACTACAGCGACGGCGTGCGCGGCACCGACGAGGTCCGCGTCGGGCCACAGCGGATGGTCGCCGGCGGCTTGGCCAGCCCGAAGGCGGTGCGGACAGCGGCGTTCGCTGCGTTCGGGCTCGCGGCCGTCGCGGGTCTGGTACTCGCGGCGGCGACGTCGTGGTGGCTGCTGCTGGTCGGCGCGGCAGCGATCGCCGCGGCGTGGTTCTACACCGGCGGCCCGAAGCCGTACGGGTACCTCGGCTTCGGTGAGCTGGGCGGGTTCGTGTTCTTCGGGTTGGTCGCGGCGGTCGGCACCACGTACGTCGTCTGCCGCTCCGTGCCGTCGCTCGCCTGGATCGCCGGCTGCCTGGCAGGCTGTCTCGCCTGCGCGCTGCTCGTGGTCAACAACCTGCGCGACATCCCGACCGACCGCCTCGCCGGCAAGCGCACGCTCGCGGTGCGCCTCGGCGACGGCGCGACGCGGTGGGGTTACGTCGGGCTCGTCGCCGGTGCGTTCGTGATGGTGCTCGCGGCGGGCATCCAGCGACCGTGGGCGCTGCTCGGCCTCGTCGGGCTGATCGTCGCGGTCCCGCCTGTGCGGACGATCCGCGGCGGGGCGACGGGTCGCGTCCTGATCCCGGTGCTCGGCGGGACGGGCAGGGTGCAGCTGGTCGCGGGTCTGCTGACGGCGATCGGCATCGCGCTCAGCGCCTGACCGTGCCGCCACTGGTGGTCACAGCCGTGGCGCTCTCGAGCCACTCTTGCAGCCGCGCGAGGACCTGGGTGGGTTGGTGGAGGTGGGCAGCGTGGTCGGCATCCGCGATCGAGGCGAACGTGCCCTCACGCACCGACGTCGCGATCTGGCGTCCGATGTCGATGAACTTCCGGTCGCGCTCCCCGGCCATCACCAGCACCGGCATGGCCAGCTCGGGGAGGAGGTGCCACAGCGGGGCCTGGGCGCCGGTGCCGGCGAGACGCAGGCTGCTTGCGAGACCGGCGGCTGTGTTCGTCTGCCGCTCGGCGACGTCATCGGGAGCGGGTGGCCGGCTGCCGAACAGTGGCTGCGCCATCCACTCCGTGACGAACGCGGGGACGCTTGCCAGCACGCGCGTCGCCAGCGCCTCGTCGCCATCGACGCGGCGGGCCCGTTCCCCGTCGTCGATGATCCCCGGGTTGGCACCGATCAACGCCAGCCGCCGGACGACACCGGAGGAGCGCAGCGCGGCGTGCAGGCACAGCCGTCCACCGAGGCTGTAGCCGACGTAGGACGCGGGTCCGAGCATCGCCGTCAGCAGCTCGGCGGTGCGGGGCAGGTCGGTGCGCTGACGACCCGAGCCGCCGTGCCCGGGCAGGTCGACGACCACGGCCTCGTAGCCGAGCTCAGCGACCCGCGCACCGATCGGCTTCCACGACGCCGACGTCTGGGTGAAGCCGTGGCAGAACACGACGCGCTCGCCCTCACCGAGAGCGGACGCAGCGAGCGGACCGGCGAGCGGGCGCCAGTCAGACATCGCACGATCCGTCGGCGCACCCGCCGGCCGATCCTGCATCCTCCGCCGCGGCCGCTGTGTCGGACGCGGCCGCGGAACGTGCCGCGACCTGGCGCGCGGCCAGCCTGCGCAGCACGATCGCGAACGTCTCCGCGTCCTGCGCCCCGGGCACGCCCCACGAACCGTTGAACACGAACGTCGGGACCGCGGTGATCCCCAGCTCCCGGGCGACATCCAACTCCTCGCGCACCTCGAGCACGCCGTCGTCGCCTGCGAGGAAGTCGACCACACGATCGCGGTCCATGCCGACGTCGGCGGCGCAATCGGCGAGGACCGCGTGGTCGCCGACGTTCAGCCCGTCGGTGAAGTACGCCTCGAGCAGCCGTTGCTTCAGCGCGACCTGGTGGCCGGTGCCGGCGGCGAGCCACAGCAGACGGTGCGCGTCCAGCGTGTTGGCGCGCACGGCCCGGTCCATGTGGAACTCGATGCCGTCCTCGGCGGCGACGTCGGTGATCTTGCGGATGATCTGCTCGGCCTGCTCCGCGCCGCCGAACTTGCGCGCGTAGGCCTCCGACGCAGCCATCGGCTTCGACGCCGACGCGGTGGGGTCGAGCTGGTAGGGCCGGAAGACGATGTCGACATCGACCTCGCCACGCACGAGCTCGATGGCGTCCTCGAACCTGCGCTTGCCGATGTAGCACCACGGACAGACGACGTCGGACCAGATCTCGACGGTGAGCTGCGGCAGGGGAGTGACGTCGGTGATCGCCGGTGAGGCCATGTCCCAACGATACGAGGCCCGACGTGGCTCGCCGCCGTCGACCCGCCGACCCGCCGACCCGCCGACCCGCCCGACCCGCCCGACACGCGGGCCTATCGTGGCGAGGTGCGGACCGACTGGGCGAACGCGGAGCCGCACGACGTCCAGGCGACGTTCTGCGCGACGTTGGTCGACTCGTGGGTAGGCCTGGGGTTGGTGAGCGCCGTCGTCGCGCCCGGCTCGCGCAGCACACCGATGGCCCTCGCCCTCGCCGCAAGGGCGGAGATCGCCGTGCACGTGCTGCACGACGAGCGCAGCGCGTCGTTCGTCGCGCTCGGCATCGGATCGGCGACGGGACGTCCCGCGGTGCTGCTGTGCACGAGCGGCACGGCGGCCACCCACTTCCACGCGGCGGTCGTGGAGGCCGGGTTGGCGAACGTGCCGATGATCGTGGTCACCGCCGACCGCCCGCCCGAGTTGCGCGACGTCGGCGCGCCGCAGACGATCGACCAGACCCGGCTGTATGGCGCGGCGCCGCGATGGTTCCACGACCCGGGCATGGCCACGCGCGAGGCAGCCGGTTCGTGGCGCTCGTTGGCGCTGCGCGCCTGGCAGGCAGGGACGGGTGTCGACCCCGGTCCCGTGCACCTCAACATGCCGTTCCGGGAGCCGCTGGTCGGCAACCCGTCCGACCTGCCGCTTGCGATCGAGGGCGAGTGGACGCTCCCGGCGCTGGCTGCCGGCGACGTGCGCGGGCTCGCCTCGGCGATCAGCGGACGTCGCGGCCTGATCGTCGCCGGACGCGGCGTCGACGATTGCGATGCGGTGGATCGGCTCGCCGAGGCGCTCGGCTGGCCCGTGCTCGCCGATCCGCGCTCGGGGTGCCGGGCATCCGCGCACGCCGTCGGGGCGTTCGACGCGATCGTCCGCAGCGCCCCGTTCACGTCGGAGCACCCGCCGGAGATCGTCGTACGCCTCGGGGAACCGCCCGCGTCGAAGGTCCTTGCTCAGTGGCTGGCGCGCACAGCAGCCGTGCAGGCGCAGCTCGACGGGTCGACGCGGGTGTTCGACCCCGACCAGCTGGTCGCCCACCGCATCAGCGGGCCCGTCGGCGCCGCGTGCGATGCGCTGGTCGCCAGCCGACCCGCGCCCGCCGCGCCCGAGTGGCTCGCGGCGTGGACGGCGGCGGAACGATCGGCACAGTCCGTGATCGCGGCTGAGCTGGGCGGGGAGCTGAGCGAGCCCGCCGTGGCGCGGCTCGTCACGTCCGGCGCGCTGCGCCCGGGAAGCCACCTCGTCGTCGCTTCGTCCATGCCGATCCGCGACGTCGAGTGGTACGGCGGCTGTGCGCGGGGCATCACCGTGCACGCCAACCGCGGCGCCAACGGCATCGACGGCGTCGTCTCGACGGCCGTCGGCGTGGCCGTCGCCTCGGGGCGCCCGACCGCGCTCCTCATCGGCGACGTCGCCTTCCTGCACGACTCGAACGGCCTGCTCGGC
>JBBQTN010000267.1:0-6961 GCA_038213195.1 Acidimicrobiales bacterium
GTCGCCAAACTGCTCCACGACTGGGACCGCCCGGACGGGCCGACGCCCGAATGGCGGTTCCATCCCGGCACCACGCTGATCATCGACGAAGCCGGAATGCTGTCCACCCCCAACTTGCACCGCCTCATCCACCTTGCCGAGCAGCAACGGTGGCGCCTCGCCCTGATCGGTGACCCCCACCAGCTCCAGGCAGTCGGTCGAGGCGGGATGTTCGCCGAACTCGTCGGAGCGACCCGCCACATCGAACTCGAACGAATCTACCGTTTCACTAACGACTGGGAAGCCGCCGCGTCCCTCAAGTTGCGACACGGCCACCCGACCGCCCTCGACACCTACCAGGCGCACAACCGAATCCACGCCGGGACGATCGACGAACACCTCGACACCATCGTCGCCGCCTGGCGCTACCACCACGCCCACGGCGGGACATTGGCGATCACAACCACCACCAACGACCACGTCGATCTGATCAACCTCACCATCCATACCGCCCGCCTCCACCTTGGCCAGCTCGACGACTCGCGATCAACGCACGCGGCGAACGGGCCGGTGTGCGTCGGCGACGTGATCGCCACCCGACGCAACGACCGCCGCATCCACACCGCCGGCGGCGACATCATCCGCAACCGTCAACTGTGGACGATCACCGACATCAGCGACGACGGAGAGATGACCGTGTCCCAAATCGACGGACACGACACCGCCATCCTCCCAGCCGACTACGTCGCCCAACACGTCCGCCTTGGCTACGCCGCCACCGAACCCGGCAACCAATCCGACACCCACACCGCCAGCATCACCCTCGCCACAGCAGCGACCACAGGCCGCGGCCTGTACGTCGGCATGACCCGCGGCCGCGACTACAACCACGTCTACGTCATAACCGACACGAACGATCGCGATGAAGCCCGCGACACCCTCGAACGCATCCTCACCAGCGACCGCGCCGACACCCCCGCCACCCGCCAGCGCCACATCCTCAGCCAACAGACCCGACCCCCGACGCCTCGGGCGCGACGTCAGCCTCGGTGCGCGATCCCCACCTGGCTCGACCAACTGCAACGGGATGCCGTCACGACGCGGAACCAGCTCCGAGCGGCGCTCGACCAGCAACATCAACAGCGCAATCGGATGACCGCCAACCTCGACCGCGCACGCAGCAACCACGACGCTGCCAGCCGAGCCGCCGCCCCGTATGACGTTCAGCTACGCACCGCCAAAGTGGCAGTTGAGCACGCCGACGATCGACTCCGTACGGTCCGCCGTGCCGTCGCACAGGCCGGCATCTTCCGACGACGCCGACCCCAAGCCGAACTCGGTCGGGCCGTCGAGGAGCACACCCGAATCAGCGACGCGCGCGCCCACATCCAGACTGCCGCCACGCCGTTCCTCGATGAACGTCGGCGAACGGGTGACATGCTCGAGCGGGCAGAACGAGCGCTTCGTAGCTTCGACCAGCTCACTTCGATGAACCGCTACGAGCAGCGCCACGAGACCGTTCGCGCTCTTGCCGACGGCCTCAGCGCCTGGCGTACCTGGGCCAGCGGACGACCGGTTGATACCGCAGACCTGTTCGACTGCATCACCAACCTCGACGTCAGCGGCAGTCAGAACGCTCCTGCCCTCACCGACATCATTCGGCGCTGGGCCGGCGACAACCGCCTCAACCTCGGACCCCGACCATCTCAGCCCGCCGCCCGCCACGACTCGTCGATCGGCATCGAGCTGTGACCACGATGGGATCACCGCACCAGTGCCACAGCGTCCGGTCGGTGGTCGGTCGGCTACGGCGTAGCGACGTCGCACTTCCGTTGCTCGAGTTCGGCGTCGCCTGTCCCGTTGACGGCAGTCAAGGACCGCCGCCGGGTGACGACGCGGCTGACCCACGATTCCTTCGTCGAAGTACCCCACGCTGTGATCGTGCTCTCCGTTGCACCGGGAGAAACCGGTCGACCAATCGCGTTCACGTCTCGCTCGCTCGCCAGTATCCCGGACGTCGCCGGTCGTGGGCGATCGCAAGCACACGAATCAGATCACCATCAACCAGGTAGATCAGCTGGTATGGGAACCTGCCGACCGGGACTCGCCTCGCGGCAACGTCGGCATCCACGCCGGGCACCGGCGAGCCAGCGTTCGGCCAACTCGTGATGGCGGCGACGGCACGATCGACTGCGTCGATGAACCTCATTCCGAGCCCGGCGCTCCGCTGCTCCAACCACGTCGCTGCCTCGTCGAACTCGGCAGCGGCATCGGGCTCGAAGCGAACCCGAGGGTTCATCCTTCGATCTGGCTCGCTACCCGCCGACGCAGCGTCGGCCAGTCCACGGCGGCACTGCTCGGCGCGCGGCGAGCGCGAAGTTCGATCTCTCGCGCCCAGGCTCCCTCAATGGCCAGCGGATCGTCGAAGCGAGCATCCAGGCTGGCGAGGAGCTCGGCGGCGAGGTCGGCTCGCTCGTCGTCCGCCAGCGCAAGCGCTTCTCGGAGCACCGTTCGTGCCTGCTCGGTCATCGACGTAGATGTTACGTCCAATGGCGTCCGCACAGATCGGACCGCACCTACGCCGTGGCGACGGTCGGTGGAGGCTGCCGTGCAACTCCCTGGTGACCTGTGGTACCCCGATGCGGTGTCCAGGCTGTGTCCAGCAAGGGCAAAAAATAGCTATCTACCAGGTCTTTCGCGGTCCTGGCGAGCAATCTGCAAAGCCCTGTACCCGGGTTCAATTCCCGGCGTCGCCTCCAGCCTCTGACCTGCTAACACCGCAGGTCAGAGGCTGTTTTAGTTTGACCCTTCAGCGACCGGCTGTGTTGTCGAACCCGTCACTGAACGGCGGGTCCCGGCTGCGTCAAAGCTTGTCGAGGTCGGTTGGTCACACTTTCATCGGGCGACCCGTCGGGCACTTGACGTGTCATCGGACGCTGCCCCACCTGGCGCGGACCGTGATCCGGGGCGGCTTGCGAACCGGGATGGCGTTGGCGGTGTCTAGTCGTGGTCAGGCTGTACACCGAAATGGACGATCCTTCCGAGGACGGCGAGGTCGCGCACGACGCGCGGCTCGTTCGCCGCGCTCGGGAGGGTGACTACCGCGCGTTCGAGGAGCTCGTTCGTCGTCACGAGCGTGCGGCGCAGCAGCTGGCGGCGTTCGTCTGCGGCTCGACCATGGAGGCGCTCGACGTGACCCAGGAGGCCTATCTGACGGCGTTCACGACATTGGCGACGTTGCACGAGGCCGAGGCGTTCCGGCCGTGGTTGATGCGGATCACGGTCAACACGGCGAGGAATCGGATGCGGGCCGCGTCGCGTCGCGCGCGACGTGAGCGTCGTGTCGCCGCGTTCGCCACTGCGCCGCAGTTGCTGCCCGACGAGCGGGCCGTTGCCGCCGAGGATGAGCGGGCGTTGTGGCGGGCGTTGGGCGGGCTCGGCGAGCGCGAGCGGTTGGTGGTCGCGTTGCGCTATGCGGCCGGTCTGAGCGAGGCAGAGACCGCGGCCACGCTGGGCATCCCGGTCGGGACCGTGAAGTCGCGCACGGCGCGGGCGATGAAGGCCTTGCGGGCGAGGTTGGGAGAGTCGGATGACTGACCTCGGCGAGCGACTCGAGGCGCTGGCCCAACGGCTCGACTTGACGACCTCGGTGGATGTCGCCCGGATCGTGGGCACCCGCGCCGTCGTCGAGCGCCGGTCTCGACCGCGTGTCAGGTGGCGGTGGGCGCTGGTGCCGGTCGCGGCAATGACCGCCGTCGTTGCCGTGCCCGGATCGCGGCACACGTTGGCGCGCTGGCTCGGTCTGACGAGCACGCGCATCGAGCCGCCACCGACCCCGACGACGGCACCGGCGGTCGTGACCTCCCAACCGGTGCCGGCGGGATCAGTGGTGACCGTTCCGGCGACGATCACGGCGACGGCAGCACCGCCAGCGACGTTTCCCGCCTCGTCCGCGGCGGGGACCATCGACATCGGCGCCGCCGAGCGCGAGGTTGGTCTGCCGGCGCCGGTGCCGACGTTGCTCGGCGCGCCGCAGCGGGTGTCGGTCGTCCACCCTCCGCAAGCCGGCCAGATCGTGCTCGTCTACGCACCCGGTCCGTTGCTGCCCGAGTCGCCGATCCCCGACGTCGGCGCGCTCGTTTCTGTGTTCAGGGCCGACTTGGGCGGTGGCATCTTCCGCAAGGTGCTCGATCCGGCCACGACGGTCGAGGAGGTGCAGATCGACGGGACGACGGGATATTGGCTGTCGGGCGCGCCGCACACCTACGCGTACGCGACACCGGACGGACAGTTCGTCGTCGACACGTTGCGCCTGGCGACGAACACGTTGCTGTGGGAGCTGAACGGCGTCACCTATCGCATCGAAGCCGCCATCGACAAGACCACCGCACTACGCATCGCGTCGACGATCGACGTCAGCTGACGCGAACCGGATCCTCACCGGCGGTGTCTTGACGGCGTGAACCGTTCTTCGTTGATCGTCGGGATGCTCGCCCTCGCCGGGTGCGGCTCGGCCTCCGCCGGCTTGACCGCGTCGACGGCGGCGTCCATGACCTCCACGTCGACCACAGCGGCCGCGACCACCGCGGCGAGCGCTTCACCGCTGCCGGCAACGACGGATGCGGATGCCGTCCAGCTGCCGACGTTGGCCGTGATATCGGCGAGCGGGTCGATCACCGTAGTGCGCGGCGGGGCCGTCTCGGCGACATACGCCCATGCCCGACTCGCGGTCGACGGGCACACGCTCGTGCACAGCGTCGCCGCCGCCGGGCGGACCACCGTCGAGTGGACCGACATCGCCGACGGCACACCCGCTGGATCGGTGACCATCGACGGAACCTTCGAGCTGGCCGCGCTCGACGAAGCCGCGGACACGGCGGCCGTCGTCTCGCCGCCGGGCGATCCGACCGGCGACGACATCGCCGGCGGACGTGCCTCGACGGAACTGGCTGTCGTCCGTCGTCCGGCCGTACCCGGACAGAGCGGGACGCTGCTGCACCGCGACGTGCTGGCGGGCAACGTCGAACCGGAGATGATCTCCTCGTCGGCCGTCGGCGCGCCGCTGAGCGTGTTCCTGCTCGAGTACCTGCCCGCAGCCCACCCGGAGGTCTATCGAGTCCGTGTCCTCGACACCGCGACGGGAACGATGACGATCCCGCTCGACCTGCGCGAGAAGACCGAAGCCGCCGACGAGGCAATGGCCGGCATCAGCCGCTCACAGGTCACCGTTGCCGACCGCAAGCTGCTCTTGACCCTGTACCGCGGCCGCAACCCCGATGGGACGCTCTACGCCTTCGTGCACGCGCTGCGCTACGACACCACCGACGCCCCGGGTTGGCCCGGCACGTACTGCCTCGACCTCCCCGACTCGCTGCAACTCCAATCGTCCCCCGGTGCCGCCGCGACATCGACCGACCAGAAGACGATGTTCATCGCGAACGGCCGCGGCACCATCGCCTCGCTGCGCGTCAGTGATCTCGACGACCGGTCCAGCCCACCCGGACTGCACGCCACCAGCCAGCTGGACGTCAGCGCCGACCACGCACCCGCGATCACCGCGACCGACGACTCGGTGTGGGTCGGCTACGGCAACGTCGTCGCCGAGCTCGACCCAACCACCCTCACCGCACGGCGACGGTTCACCGTGCCCGACGACATCCTCGCGATGACGGCCACCGCCACCAACCTGATCACGGTCAACGAATCGGCGATCACCATCACCGACCTCACAGGCTCGGTCGTCGGCCGCCTGCCCCTCGACGTCGCACACCCGATCAAGGTTGCCGTCGCCTCGTCACGCGATCGAGGTCCGGTTGATGGGACGTGATCCGGCGCTTCCAGCTCCATCCAAATCCGCCACGACCAAACCAGCGGCTCTCGACGACTGACGTTGAGCGCGCGGCCACCAGCGCCGGCATCGGCACCGTGGTCCCGGGTCGCCTCCGGCCGATTCGTAGGCGGGATTGATTCGTGGCGGCGCTCTCGAAGCGTCGCTCATCGTCGTGGTGTGCTCGCAGCAATGTCACCAGCCCGGGTCGAGTTCCGTCGGAGACGGAGGTTGCTACGTGTTTCAGCGCGGGGAACAAGGTGGCGCAGATCGCGGCTCGGTTCGGCTGTTCACAGCGATCGGTCCGCAACGTTGCCCACGGCGCCAACCTGCTGCTGCCCAGGGCGCAGCATCGGGTTCGACGCAACCGTCATCTGCGCGATCCGGTCTGGCTGCACGAGCAGCTCGTTGTGCTGCGCCGCTGACCATCGGCGATCGCGAAGGACTTGGGCTGTTCGACGGGTGAGGTCCGGGCCGCTGCGGTGCTGGCGGGTAGTGCCATCCCGCGACGGTGGCTGTCGCGGTTTCCGCAGCTGTGGGAGCGGGGATGGTTGGAAACCGAACTGCGCGGTGGAGAGTCGATGTCAACGATCGACGGGCCAGCGCGGGTGTAGCCGGATGCTCGTTCGTCAGGTCGCAACCGTTTGGGTGTCGCCGACCTGTCGGCCAGCCGGGCGGGTCCGGTTCTGGCAGCTGCATGACGTCGAGTGGCTGCGCGAACAGCGCGCCGCCGGGAAGGCCGTCGAACAGTTGGCCGACGAGATCGGTTGTTCGCGCACCGCGGTCGTCAACGCGGTCGAAGGGCTCCCGGTGACCGCGCCGCAGCACCAGCAACCCGCCCGGCATCGCCCGGGCGGGCCGACACACTACGAGGTCCCCCCTTACGACTTTGGAGTGCGGTCACCCGAGCTCGCATTCGTCGACACGGCCCCGCGCCTGCCTGGACACGGGGCGCTGCAAATCAGCTGGTCGACGTGGCGAGTCTCTCGACGTCTTCGGTGCGGCGCCCGTAAACGCTTCGGCTTGGAACGCAACACCCGCTGCGCCCTCCGCGCCCCATAACACGCGGGGCCGCCGACAACGCCAGCGTCACAGATCGCCGGCTCGGTGCGCCGGCTGTGCGGCTGGATCAGGCGTCAGCGGGGCGCGAACAAC
>JBBQTN010000268.1:0-6960 GCA_038213195.1 Acidimicrobiales bacterium
GGTCCTCGACGCCATCGGTGGCGACTTCGACGAGTTGCTCGGCTACCTGGAGCCCTTGGCCGCGGCGATCGTGGGGGCGGGCTACTACCCGAACGACATCCGCCAGCTCCCACCACAGTGGGGTCAGCTCCCCGATTGACGGTGCCATGCACCCCGGCGTCAGCTCGTTCTGGTGGTTGGACGGACGCTCGTGGACGCGACACCGCCCCCGTGATCGCACGCGTCCGTGAGGGTTCGAGGGGGCGGGTTGACCCGACTGCGTGGGAGCATGACCACCGTTGATCGACGTCGGGGGTCTGGCCATGAAGCTGTTCGCAACACCGCACGAGCGCAACACCGATGTCGACATCTCGTCCGGAGAGTTCTGGGCGAGGTCGTTCGACGAACGTGACGAGACGTTCGCCAAGTTGAGGCGGGAGACGCCGGTCAGTTGGCACCCGCCGACCGAGTTCCCGTTCCCGCATGACGAGACCGGGTTCTGGGGGGTCGTCAAGAACGACGACATCAACACGGTCAGCCGTCAAACCCGCCGGTTCGGTTCCCGTCACGGTGTCAGCCTCGATCCGGTGCCGCTCGACTTGGTGTTGTCGTTGAGCTTCTTCTTGACGATGGACGCCCCCGAACACGCCCGGTACCGCGGGCTGGTGTCGGCGGCGTTCACCCCGCGGCAGGTGAGGCTGATCGACGAGCAGATCCGTGTGGCTGCGGCCGACATCGTCGGCGACCTGGTCGGTGCTGGCGATGTCGACTTCGTCGAACACTGCGCGGCGCGGCTGCCGATGCGCACGATCGCAGACATGATGGGTGTTCCCGAGTCCGAGCGGCTCAGTGCAGCGCGTGCCGGCGACGCAGTGATCGGTCGGGGCGACCCGGCGTTCGGTGATCCGGCTGATCCGATCGGCACGATCACGAAAGCTCGAGATCATCTGTACGCCCTCGGCGCGGACCTCGCCCATCACCGGCGCCAGCATCCGGCCGACGATCTGCTCACCAACCTGGTCCAGGCCGAGGTGGACGGTCAACGGCTGACCGACGACGACATCGGTGCGTTCATGGTGTTGTTCACCGTCGCCGGCAACGACACGACCCGGAACACGACCACCCTCGCCACGGTCGCGCTCGACCAGAACCCCGCGCAGAAGACCTATCTGAAGGAGGACTTCGACGCCCGGATCATGCCGGCGATCGACGAGTTCATTCGCCACGGCTCGCCGGTGATGCAGTTCACGCGCACGGCCCTCGAGGACTGCGAGCTCGGTGGACAGCACATCGCCGAGGGCGACAAGGTGTGCGTCTTCTACTGCTCGGGCAACCGCGACGAGGCCGTGTTCGAGCACCCCGCAGAGTTCGACCTGTCCCGCCCGACGAACCCGCACGTCGGGTTCGGCGGTGGGGGCCCGCACTTCTGCGTCGGGGTCGGACTGGCGAAGTCTCAGTTACGCGCACTGTTCGGGGAACTGCTGACCCGAGTGCCCGACCTCACCGTGACCGGCCAGCCCGAGTTCATGGCCGGCAACTTCATCCGCGGCATCCACAGCCTGGCCGTGCACGCGCCCTGACATCGGTGTGCGCTTGTGCCCGTGCCGGTGCTGCGTGTACACGTAGCTCTTGAAGTCCGGGTGATCACGCTTGATGAACCTCATGAAGATGTTGAGATCGCTCTGCGCCCTCTGACGGATGAGGATGGTCGGCGCGAACGCTCACCGGGTGAGCACCAGGCCGAGCTGGCGGGATCTCGCGACGACCACACCGGTGCTGTCCCAGAGCGTTCCTGACTCGATCATCCGGCCACCCTCGACGTCGTCGCAGTCGAAGCGGGCGAGCAGCCAGCCGGGGGATGGCCGGCGGCGGACGTGCACGGTCAGCTCGATCGTCGGCACCCAGCCGACCGGACCCATCCGGGTGCGCAGCGCCGGCGGGAACGCATCGGCGAAGAGCGGCAGCCACCGTGCGTCAGGTGGCGCGCCGTCGGCGAGCCTGACCCATCCCTCGACGATGGCGGGTCGGGATCCGTCCGGCGCGACCTGGTCCGGGCGGATGCGCACGTCGAGCCGGGAGAGGATCGGCAGCTCGACACCCTGGCCGAGCTCCCGGCGATCGATGCACTGGTCCGGCGGCGGCAGCTCGGGGGCCGTCAGCGTCAGGCCCGGGTCAGGTGCGGCGCCGTGCACCGGTTCGGTGAGATCGCCGAGCACTGCGTGGGCGATGAGCCGTGGCATGCCCGCCTGGGCCATCGTCGCCGTGACGATCGTCGTGGACCGCCCGGCGCGCACGACCCGGGCGGTCACCTCGGCGTCGCTGTTGCCGATCCCTGGGCGAAGGAAGTGAACCGTGACCGACAGTGGGTCCGGCTGGGCGGCGACATCGAGCATGGCGCGCAGCGCTGGGAGCAGCGCGTAGCCACCGTTGAGGTTGCTCCCGATGTTCCATGCGGCGTCGAGTCGGGCCACGTAGCGTCCGTCGCCGAGCGCCCGGATGGACGTTTCGGCATCGACCTCGCTCACCCTCGCAGACTGCCATGGTCGGGTGCGATCGATGGAACCGGTGGTCCGCCGGGCGTGCCGAGCCGCTCTTCTCGCCCGTTCTAGCCGAGGATCCGTTCCCGCGCGTGCTCCGTGAAGTGCTCGGGGCCCGGTACCTCAGGGCCGACCATGACCGCCAACAACGTCATCATCAGCGTCGGGTCCTCGGCGAAACGGGCGTGCGCGCGCATCCGACGATCCCGCGCCGTCGGGCCGAACTCGCAGTACAGCGCGGACTGGACCTGGGCCGAGAACCGCAGCCGCCGCAGCCGCTCCCTCCGCTCCTCGGTGTAAGCGGCGAACGGGTTCGCCGACCAGTCCGCCGAGGCGAGGAGGATCTCCGTCACCATGCGCACGTCGCGCAGGGTGATCGACAGGCCCTGGCCGGTGATCGGGTCGTTCCAACCGCCGGCGTCGCCGATCAGCACGACGCCGTCCCGCACAGGCGCGTCGACCCACGCGTCCTCGTTCGGGTAGGTGGCGCAGGGGCTCACCGGCGTCGCGTTCGCCAACGCACCCGACTGCGGGACGGAGCGCAGGTCGAACGTGCGGACGAACTCGGCCGCGCCGTCCGCACCGGCCAGACGGCGACGTTGGTCGAGCAAGAAGCCCAGGTACAGCCGGACCCGCCCGGCGCCCTGGGGGAACGCCAAGAAGTGCACGTCTCCCTCGGCACCGGCGATCTGCACGTCCTCCGGCCAGTCGTCGGCGGCGTCGACGAGGAGGCCGGAGAAGAGGTGGTGCGGCGGATCCTTGTCGAGCTCGAATCCGAGATCGCGGCGCACCACGGAGTTGCGCCCGTCGGCGCCGACCAACAACCTCCCTCCGGCGACGTGCTCGGTTCCGCCCCAGCGGTATGTCGCGGTCGGCCGTCCCTCCGCTGTCACCTCGATGCGTTCGACGCCTCGCCGTACGTCGGCGCCGGCGGCGACGGCTGCATCGAGCAGCACCTGACAGGCGTCCGGATGGCGCTGCGTCATCGGACCGTCGACGCCGGGCAGCAGAGCGAGGTCCAGCGCCCCCGCCTCCGCCTCGGCCGGGTCGCGTGTCTCGTCGTAACCGATGTGGCGCCGCAGCACGTGACCGCGGGCCACGGCGATGTCGTCGCGGAGCCCGATGCGCTCCGCCTCGACGATCCCCCACGGCGCGATCCACTCGCCCTTGGTGCGGTCCGGGAACTCCGTGGTGCGCTCGAGCACCAGGCAGGAGTGACCAGCCCGCTGCATGACCGTAGCGAGGGCCGATCCGCCGATACCACCTCCGACGATGACCAGGTCGTAGTCGCGCTCGGTCATCTCCCGCCCCCCGTGGCCGTGTCGGCCCAAACCCTACTCAACACACCATCGGGCCGTCGATGCTCGACGGCGCCGGTGCTCGCCTCCGGCTCAGCGTGCGATGACGCCATCCGTCAGACTCGACCGCAACCACGTTTTCGAGGAGCGTCATGGAAGCTGTCGTGCAGACCCGCCAGGGTGTCATCCGGGGAATCGAGCAGCGCGGCGTGTTCGCCTTCCTCGGCATCCCATACGCTGCGCCGCCGGTCGGCGCGCTGCGGTTCAGGCCCCCGAGCGCACCGGCGGCGTGGGACGGCGAGCGTGTCGCCAGCCAGTACGGGCCGGTGTGCATCCAGGCACCGATGCCCGGCATCTTCGGTGAGATCGGGACTCCCTCCAACCCACCGGGTGACGATTGCCTGAACCTCAACGTCTGGACGCCGGACCCGGGTGCGACCGGCCTGCCGGTCCTGGTGTGGATCCATGGCGGGGCGTTCACCGCAGGCAGTGGGATCGATGACGTGTACAACGGCTCTGCGTTCGCCCGCGACGGGGTCGTCTGCGTGACGATCAACTACCGGCTCGGGGTGCAGGGCTTCTGCCACTTCGCCGACCATTTCGCCGACCTCGCCGACTCGGGCAACGTCGGCATCCTCGACCAGATCGCCGCGCTCGAATGGGTGCGCGACAACATCACCGCGTTCGGTGGCGACCCGGCGCAGGTGACGATCGCCGGAGAGAGCGCCGGGGGCATGAGCGTCGCCACGCTGCTCGCCGCGCCGGCGGCGAGGGGCCTGTTCCGCCGGGCGATCCCGCAGAGCGGGGCCGGCCACAACGGGCTCAGTGCGCCGACCGCGTCGATCATCGCCGGGCACGTGCTCGACCAGCTCGCCGTCAAGCCGGGGGATCTCGCCGACCTGTTGTCGCGCTCGCCGCAGGCGGTGCTCGAGGCCCAGATCAAGATCAGCGACGAGCTGGCCGCGACGCGCGATCCCGGTCGGTTCGGCGAGGCGGCCACGTCGGCGATGGCCTTCCAGCCGACCTACGGGACGGCGGTCCTGCCGACCCGCCCGATCGACGCGATCGCCGCCGGGTCAGCGGCAGGCGTCGACGTGATGATCGGCACGACCCGCGAGGAGACGCTGATCTTCATCGTCGACCTGCGCGAGATGTTCAACGAAGCACTGGTGGAGGCGACGCTCGACACGGTCATGGCGGCGTCGGGTCGCTCGGGCAGCGCGGTGCTCGACGTCTATCGCCGCAACCGGCCGACGGCCGCGGCGCACGAGCTTGCCGCGGCGGTCGAGACCGACCGGATGTTCCGGATCCCTGCGATCCGGCTCGCGGACGCGCAGTCGGTGCACAACCCGAACACCCGCGTGTACCAGTTCAACTGGCGCTCGACCGCGATGGGCAACGCGTTCGGGGCCTGCCACTTCCTCGAGGTCCCGTTCGTGTTCGACCAGCTCGACAACGACCAGGCACGGGGGATCGCCGGCGATCCGCCGCAGGCCCTCGCCGACGACGTCCATGCCGCCTGGGTTGCGTTCGTCAAGACCGGCGACCCGCAGCACTCCGGGCTGCCGACGTGGCCGACGTGGGATCCCGCGCTCCGTCCGACGATGTGCTTCGACCTCGCCGCATCGGTGGTCGACGACCCGGCCGCCGAGGAGCGCGCGCTGTGGGACGGCGTCATCGCATGACCTCTGCCGAAGGTGCGACGGTGTCGTCCGGGGGACGAGCCGTCGGCTTCGTCGACTTCGGCCCACCGGATGGCGCTCCAGTCGTGTGGTGCCATGGTGGGCCGGGCAGCCGGCTCGAGCCGTCGGTGTTCGCGCCGGACGCCCATGATTCCGGCCTGCGGATGATCGGGATCGACCGACCCGGCTACGGCCTGTCGGCGTTGGACCCGGGACGCACGATCGGCGGCTGGGTCCCCGACGCGCTGGCAGTTGTCGATCACCTCGGCATCGCCGAGTTCATGGCGCTCGGTGTATCGACCGGCGGCGCGTACGCATTGGCACTCGCGGCACTCGCGCCCGAACGTGTCGTCGGCGTCGTGGCGTGCTGTGCGATGACCGATATGCGCTGGGAGCCGGCACGATCCTTGATGGATCCCGCCGCCGCACTCCCGGTGTGGGCCGCCGCTGACCGGGCCGCCGCGGTCGCGGTCGTCACGGATGCGTTCGGGGCGGACGGCAGCAAGCTGCTCGAACGCGACACGCCACTGGCGCCGGCCGACCTCGCGTTGCTCGCGGACCCTGCGTTCCTCGATGCCTACGCCGCGTCCATGCCGGCGCAGTTCGCCAACGGCGTGTACGGCTATACCGACGATCGCCTCGCCGACGGCCCGGGATGGATCACGTTCGACACCGGCTCGGTCGCCTGCCCGGTGACCGTGCTGCACGGCGACGCCGACACCGTCGTCGACGTGATCAATGCCGAGCACACGGCCTCCGTCGTGCCACATGCCCAACTCCGCATCGTCGCCGGGCTCGGGCACCTCAGCATCGTCAGCCACGCGATCGCCGCCCTGCTCGACCTGCTCGGCCAGCGCGACGGCTGAGCCTCGCCGGGCGCCGGGAGGTAGGATCGGGGAAACCTGAACGATGGCTGGGGGTTGCCATGTTGGACGTCGTGATCAAGGGTGGGACCGTCGTGGACGGCACGGGTCGTGCCGGCTTCCACGGGGACGTCGGGATCAAGGACGGCCGCATCGCAGTCGTCGGTGGTCACCTCGATGACGAGGCGACGCGCACGATCGACGCCGCCGGGAAGCTCGTCACGCCGGGGTTCATCGACGTGCACACCCATTACGACGCGCAGGCTTTCTGGGACGGCGACCTGACCCCGTCCCCGCTGCACGGGATCACAACGGTCATCGGCGGCAACTGCGGCTTCACGATCGCGCCGATGCGCCCGGAGCACGGCGATTACCTGATGCGGATGCTGTCGAGGGTCGAGGGGATGCCGCTCGCCTCGCTGCAGCAGGGCGTGCCGTGGGGGTCGTGGGAGAGCTTCGGCGATTGGCTGGCGGCACTGGACGGCGGGTTGGCCGTCAACGCCGGTTTCAACGTCGGGCACAGCGCGTTGCGTCGCCTGGCCATGGGCGAACGGGCCGTCGGCGAGACAGGCACGGACGCAGACCTGGCGGAGATGGAACG
>JBBQTN010000269.1:0-6938 GCA_038213195.1 Acidimicrobiales bacterium
CGCTCGAACATCGGCCGCTGCAGCGACACCGCACTCGCCCGAGGGCCCGGCGTTGTGCGGCGCCACCTCGCCGGTGACGCGTCGAGTTGGCCTCGCCCAGTCCGGCCGCGTTCGCGTCGCGAATCGTCCGTGACGAAACCAGGTGACCGGTCAGTGACCGTGGCAGGCTCCCACGCCCGGACGATTCGCAACTGGTCAGAGCGATGTGACGAGGTCGACGAGTTCCGTCACGGACGATTCACGACGCCGCACAGATCGCAGCGACGGCGCGCCTGTGCATCGCGGCGATGGTGTGACGGTTCGCGACGGATCGCTCATCGACGGTGGCTCACCCGTTGAGGCTCGTGCGGCGCGCCCTCGGACGTGCGACGACAACGCGAGATGTCTGCAACGATGTGACTCGCGGCATATTCGTTGCGGGCCGGGTCGGCAGGCTCGACGCTGGCGAGGTGCCTGACGAGACCTACACCCACGGACACCATCGCAGCGTCCTGCGCGCCCACGAGTGGCGCACCGTCGAAAACTCGGCGGCCTACCTGCTCGAGCACCTGCGGCCCGGGCTGCGGGTGCTCGATGTCGGATGCGGACCGGGCTCGATCACGGTCGGGATCGCGGCTTGCGTCGCCCCGGGCCAGGTCGTCGGGATCGACAGCGCGCCCGCTGCGGTAGAGGCTGCGAACGCAACCCTTGCCAACGGGTCGCGTGGTGTGGAGCGCGCCGACGCGACCCCGAACGTCGTCATCGAGCTCGCCGACGCCTACCACGTGCCGTATCCCGACGACAGCTTCGACGTGGTCCACGCCCATCAGGTGTTGCAGCACCTCGCCGATCCCGTCGTCGCGCTCGTCGAGTGGCAGCGGGTGTGTCGCCCGGGTGGCATCGTCGCGGTGCGCGATGCCGACTACGCGGCGATGTGCTGGTGGCCGCCGGCGCCGCAGCTGGACCGGTGGCTCGACCTCTACCGCACGGTCGCGCGGGTCAACCGTGGTGAGCCCGACGCCGGGCGGCAGCTGCTCGGGTGGGCACTCGCCGCGGGCTTCGGTAGCGACGACATCGCGCCGTCGGCGGACACGTGGTGCTACGCGACGCCGCACGATCGTGAGCGGTGGGCGGGCACGTGGGCCGAGCGGTGCACCGACTCGTCCCTCGCCGACCAACTCGAGTCACGAGGACTCGCGACCGCCGCCGAGCGCGAGGCCATCGCCGCTGGCTGGCGCACGTGGGCCGCCGCCGCGGATGGTTGGTTCGCCGTCATCAACGGCCAGCTGATCTGCACCAAGCGCTGACGAAGCGCGATCCGTCAGCGGAACGTCAACCGCACAGCCGCTTGGCGATGTGCGTCCAGAAGTCGCCTGCAAGTCCGAGCGACTCGACGTCGATCCGCTCGTCGTTGCCGTGGAACCTCGTGCCGAACGATTCGAACGTGACCTCGGGGGAGAACAGCCCGGCGCCGTAGGCGATCGCACCCTTGCGCCGGAAGAAGCGGGCATCCGTTCCGCCCACCACGACGCCGGGGATCAGCTGCGCCCCGGGATAGGCGACCTGCGTCGCGCCGGCGACTGCATCCCAGAGCGCGCCGCCACGTGCGGACTCGGTCGGGTCGAACGCTTGGAGGTCGCTCCACGTGACATGCTCGGCGAGCTCGCCGAGCGCCGCACGGAGGTGGTCGTCGACATCATCGTGGGTGGTCCCCGGAACCGTGCGGATGTCGACGTCGATCTCCACTGCGTCGGGGATGATGTTCGTCTTCTGGCCACCGTGGATGACGTTGGGCGAGAACGTGGTGTGCGTGTTGGCATGGCATGTGCGCGCCAGCGCAGGCGGAAGCGTCTCGAGCGTCGAGTAGATCCGCGCCGGGTCGAGCAGGCTGGCGCGCAGTTCGTCGGGGATCGCCATCGCTTCGACCTGCTGGCGCCACGACTCGCTCAGACTGGCCTGCGGCCGGTAGGCAGCGATGCGGCGCACGACCTCGGCCGCCTTGATCAGCGCGTTGTCGGCCCCGAACGGCATCGAACCGTGCGCCGGTGTGCCGCTGACCCGCAGGCGTCTCCAGGCGATGCCCTTCTCCCCGTTGTTCACGGTGACGCGCCGGATGTTGTCGGAGCCGACCCTGCTCCAGCCGCCCAGCTCGGTGAGCACGAAGTCGGTCCGGATCGCGTCCCAGTGGTGATCGCACATCCACTCCGCCCCCCAGGCTCCACCGGCCTCCTCGTCGGCGACGCCGAAGTAGATCAACGTGCCGCGCGGCTTCCAGCCGGAACGGGCGAGCGTCCGGAAGGCGACCGCCATCGAGGCGGTCATGTTGAGCATGTCGATCGCTCCGCGCCCCCACACCTCGCCGTCGATCAACTCCCCGCCGAACGGGTCCTGTGACCACCCGGCCGGATTGACCGGCACGACGTCGGTGTGCCCCATCAGGCACAGCGTCGGCGCAGACGGATCGCTGCCCTCGATGCGCGCGACGAGCGAGGTCCGACCCGGGTGCGACGCGAACGTCTCGATGCCGACGCCTGCGCCTTCGAGGTAGTGCTCGAGCAGATCGGCGTTGCGCACCTCCCCACCGGAGTCCGGCGTCCCGTCGTTGACGCACTGGTTGCGGATCAGCGTCTGCAGCAGCTCGGTGATCGCGCCGGCTTGTTCGTTGGCCATGTCGTTGTCGTACCACGCCCCGAGCGGCCGCGTCGCCACATCTACGATGTCTGCGTGCCGCCGACTCCGCCGATCGACCGAGCCGTGGTCGACCGTTTCCGGACCGGTGACGACGAGGCGGTGCGCGAGGTCTACCGCGCCTACTCCGGCTTGGTGTGGGGCGTGGCGATGCGCGTCCTGCGCGATCGATCACTGGCGGACGAGGCCACGCAACAGGCCTTCCTCCAGGCCTGGCGCAGCGCCGGCACGTTCGAAGCCGGGCGTGAGCTCGGGCCATGGCTGGTGATCATCGCCAAGCGGGTGGCGATCGACATCTACCGTCGCGAGCAGCGCCGCCCGACGAGCTCGCTCGACGACGCCCCTGCCGACGATCCTGCGCTTGTGACGATGCCGCCCAACGAGGACCAGGCCTGGCAGGTGTCTCAGGTCCGCCAGGCGATCACGTCGCTCGGGCCGGACGAACAGCAGATCGTGCGGATGCAGCACCTCGACGGCTACACCCAGAGCGAGATCGCCTCTCGTCTCGGGCTGGCGCTCGGCACGGTGAAGTCGCGCTCGTTCCGCGCCCACAAGACGCTGGCGGCACGTCTCGCCCACCTCCGCGCTGAAGGCGACGAGCAGACACGGGCGCCGCAGACACGCCCCGGGCTCACGTCCTTGCCGACGGAACCGGATGGGCCCGGCCGGCGTAGTGGCTCAGCAGAGGAGCGCGTCACGTGACCGACCCCACCGACGACCGGACCACCCGTGATGGATGAAGACGAGCTGACCCCCGAGGAGACAGCGACCCTCGACGCGTTCAGCGCGCTCCTCGTCGACGAGTCGGTGTGGGGCGAGCCGTCGCCCGGCCTCGAGGACCTGATCGCCGCCCAGATCGCCGCCGAACGAACGTCAGCCGACGCCCACGGGTCGGTCGTCGTGCCGCTGCGCGCGCGGCGTGGCGCGGCGCGGCGGAACTGGTGGACGCTCGCCGGTGCCGCAGTCGCCGGTGCGGCTGCTGCGGCCCTGATCACGACCGCCGTCGTGCAGCGCAACGACACCACGACCGCAGGCCAACGGATCGAACTGCGCGGCACCGATCTCGCTCCCGGCGCCGACGGCTCGGCCAGGCTGACCGCACATCCCTCTGGTGTGCGCATCGACCTCAGCATCAAAGGGCTCCCCGACCGCGAGGGTGGCGAGTTCTATCAGGTCTGGTTGAAGAACTGCGCCGGCACCCTGCTCGTCCCGGCCGGCAGCTACCACAACCTCGACGACGCGGTCGGGTGGGCCGGCGTCTCTCTCGCCGACTTCCCGGTGATCACCGTCACCACGGAGACCGCAGTCGGTGGCAAGGATCCGGCGCAGGGTTCTTCTGGGCAGATCGTGGCCAGTGGCACGGTGGGCAGCTGTCCGACGTGACGCGTAAGCGGGTCGGCCCGTCGTGCGGGCCCGGCGCGATCGTGGCCCTGCTGGCGATCGTGCTCGCCGGATGCGGCAGCGCGGCCGGCGCGAGCTCGACCAGCGCGGCGCACGATCGAGGGGCGGGCGCCGGCACCGAGGTCGCCGTACCCACCCCGTCGTCGACACCGGGCTCGTCGACGGTGGCGTTGCCGTCGGAGGCCCGGCCGATCGATCCGGACATCGCCATCTCGGCGGTGACGCCGACCGACCCGACGAGGATCAGCTCAGCCGACTGGGCGGCGATCGAGGCCCTCGGCGACAGCGGCGCCCAGACGCCCCACACCGCGCATTCGCATGGGCACGGTGCCGAGGGAGGCCACATCGAGCTGCCGATCTTCAACGGCGACGCGGTCACCTTCGCCGATCAATGGCTGATCGCCCAACGCGCGACCGTCGACTTCGACTCGATCGCCAAGGCCGCGGCGCTCGGATACGTGCGTACCTCGACACCCGGTCCCGGTGTCGGCACGCATTGGGTGTTGTGGCCACAGGTCGCCAAGCCGTTCGACCCGGCTCACCCGTCGATGCTGCTGTTCGACGAGCGCAAGCGGCCGGCGGTGCTCGTCGGGTACGCGTACTTGGTCCAATCGGATACGCAGCCTGCCGGGTTCGCCGGCGACGCCGACGACTGGCACCAGCACACCGGGCTGTGCGTCGTCAACGGTTGGGTCGACCGGGAGGAGGCGGTGCCCGGCCGGTGCGCAGGCGTCTACCTCGCCGGCGGCGACCTGTGGATGCTGCACGCCTGGGTGGTACCGGCGTACCCGAATCGTGAGGGCCGCTTCGAGAACTACAACCCGACGTTGTGCCCGCCGGTGGCGAGCGCCCGGGATTTCGAGCGCTGCCCGGAGTGAGGCGGTCCGCGCCGTCCCACCGGCGCCCCGAACCGTACAACGGGCGGCGCCGAGCGACTAAGGTGTACAAGTCACATACAAGTTCGAGGAGAGCGCAACGATGGCGAAGATCAAGGTGGCGACCCCTGTCGTCGAGATGGACGGCGACGAGATGACCCGCATCATCTGGCAGTTCATCAAGGAGAAGCTGATCCTGCCGTACCTGGACATCGAGCTCGACTACTACGACCTCGGCATCGAACACCGCGACGCGACCGAGGATCAGGTCACCGTCGACTCGGCCCTGGCCACCAAGAAGTACGGCGTCGCGGTGAAGTGCGCGACGATCACGCCGGACGAGGCGCGCGTCGAGGAGTTCGGGCTGAAGAAGATGTGGAAGAGCCCGAACGGGACGATCCGCAACATCCTCGGCGGGGTGATCTTCCGCGAGCCGATCGTGATCTCCAACATCCCCCGGCTGGTGCCGGGGTGGACGAAGCCGATCGTCATCGGCCGTCACGCCCACGGCGACCAGTACAAGGCCACCGACTACAAGGTGCCGGGCGCCGGCACGGTGACGCTGACCTACACGCCGAAGGACGGCGGCGCGCCCGTGGAGATGGAGGTCGCCCAGTTCGGCGACGACGGTGGCGTGACGATGGCGATGTACAACTTCAACGACTCGATCCGCGACTTCGCCCGCGCCTCGCTGCGGTACGGCCTCAACCGCGGCTACCCCGTCTACCTGAGCACGAAGAACACGATCCTCAAGGCCTACGACGGCTCGTTCAAGGACATCTTCGAAGACGTCTACCAGAACGAGTTCAAGACCGAGATGGACGCCGCGGGGCTGACCTACGAGCACCGGCTGATCGACGACATGGTCGCCGCGGCGATGAAGTGGGAGGGCGGCTACGTCTGGGCGTGCAAGAACTACGACGGCGACGTGCAGTCCGACACCGTCGCCCAGGGCTTCGGCTCGCTCGGCCTGATGACCAGCGTGCTGATGACCGCCGACGGCCAGACCGTCGAGGCCGAGGCCGCGCACGGCACGGTGACCCGCCACTTCCGCGAGCACCAGAAGGGCAACAAGACGTCGACCAACCCGGTCGCCTCGATCTACGCCTGGACGCAGGGGCTCAAGTACCGCGGCAAGATGGATGCCACGCCGGATGTGGTCGCCTTCGCCGATTCGCTCGAGCGGGTCTGCGTCGAGGCCGTCGAGGCCGGGGAGATGACCAAGGACCTCGCCCTGCTGATCTCCAAGGACGCTCCGTGGTTGGCGACGGAGGACTTCCTCGACACGCTCGATCGGCGCCTCCAGGCGAAGATGGCCTGATGTCGGCCGTGGTCGCCGGTCGGTCTCAGTCCCGCCCGGCCTCCCACGCCAACGCCGCCTCGTAGTCGGCCGACAGGTGCCCGCGCACGACCTCGGCCGGTGCGTCGACGAGTTGCTGACAGGCGATGATGTCGGCCGCATCAGGTGCGTCGGCGAGCTCCGCCCACGCGTCGGGGTCCCACATCGCGCCGCGACGGAAGGCCTTCGCGCAGTGGATGAACGTCGCCTCGACCTGCACCGCGATGGCCGCCTTGGCGAGGCGGGGCATTCCGAAGGCAGCGAGCACGTCCGGGTCGGTGGTGACCCAGGCTCGGCCGTTGACGCGCACCGTCTCGCTGCGCCCCGGCACCACGAACAGCAGCGCGATCCGGCCGGTGCCGACGATGTTCTGCAAGGTGTCGATGCGGTTGTTTCCACCGAGGTCGGCGATCACCAGCCGGTGCGGGTCGAGCACCCGGACGTAGCCGCTGGGCCCGCCGCGCGGCGACACGTCGGCTCGGCCGTGCGCATCGTGGGTGCCGACCACGGCGAACCGGCTGCGTTCGACGAACCGGATCGACGCCGCGTCCAGCTCGGAGCGTTCCTTGTCCACGACGAGCTGCGACGGCGTCCGGTACAGCTCGCGGAGCTCGGCGACCGTGGCGATGGTGTGCGCGAAGGGCACGGTGTCCTGC
>JBBQTN010000270.1:0-6875 GCA_038213195.1 Acidimicrobiales bacterium
GCACTGCGATGCGGTCGCTCAGCGATCGGCTGCGGCCGAAAGCTCACGCACTGCGGGTGCGTTGGTTCCTGCATCGGGTGCATCGCGACAACATCGCGTTCGACCGCGACTACAAGGTTCGTACCGCAGGATCGATCGGCACCGATGATCTCGGGTTTGACGCGTCGGTCGAGGGTGCCGCACACGCATACCAGCCGATCCACGACGGCGTGCTGCTCCAGCTGCTCCACGCGCTGCCGAGCGACCTGTCCCAGTTCAGCTTCGTGGACATCGGCAGCGGGATGGGCAAGGCGGCGTTCGTCGCGGCGACCCTCCCGTTCATCAGCGTCGAAGGCGTCGAGCTGTCGCACCCGTTGCACGAGGATGCAGAACGCAACCTGGCGACGTTCGACAGCGCACGGCAACGCTGCGGCACGCTCCGCTTCATCGAAGCCGACGGACGCGAGTACCGGTTCCCGGCGACACCGTTGGTGGTGTTCATGGCCAACCCGTTCGGCGAGCCGATCATGTCGGAGTTCGTGTCGGGGTTGGTGGGCAACCTCGAGGCAGCGCCGCGCGACGCGTGGGTCGTCTACTGCGTGCCCGCGGCGAGGCAGGCCTTCGACGACGAGCCGTCGTTCGACATCTGCCTCGACGCGGCGCGAGCCTGCGTGTACCGGTTCCCGGCGTCGGCGGCGCGGGCACTGCCCGACCGCCTTCGCCGATCGTTCGACGGCTGGCGGTTGCCTACTCGCCGCGGACGCGCTTGATGATCTCGGTGGCGATGTTGTTCGGGACTTCCATGTACTGAGAGAACTGCATCGTGTAGGTGGCCCTGCCCTGGGTGCGCGAGCGCAGGTCGGTGGAGTAGCCGAACATCTCGCTGAGGGGGATCGAGGCCTTGATCACCTGGGTGTTGCCCCTGGCCTCCATGCCTTCGATCCGGCCCCGCCGGCTGGACAGGTCGCCCATCACGTCGCCCATGTAGTCGTCCGGGGTGACCACCTCGACGGCCATGATCGGCTCGAGCAGCACCGGCTTGGCCATCTCTGCAGCCTTCTTGAACGCGGCCTGACCGGCGATCTTGAACGCCATCTCCGACGAGTCGACGTCGTGGTACTGGCCGTCGACGAGGATGGCCTTGACGTCCACCGTCGGGTAGCCGGCGAGCACGCCGTTGTCGAGGGCGGACTGGATGCCCTGGTTGGTCGGCTGGATGTACTCGCGGGGGATCTTGCCACCGCTGATCTTGTCGACGAACTCGTAGCCGTGCCCCGGGTTGGGCTCGAGCGTGATCTTCACGACCGCGAACTGGCCGGAGCCGCCGGACTGCTTGATGTGCCGGTACTCGACCGCCTCGACGGTCCTGGTGATCGTCTCGCGGTAGGCGACCTGCGGCTTGCCGACCGTGGCGACGACGCCGAACTCGCGCATCATCCGGTCGACGAGGATCTCCAGGTGGAGCTCGCCCATCCCGGAGATGACGGTCTGACCGGTCTCCTCGTCGGAGCGGACGCGGAACGTCGGGTCCTCGTCCGACAGCGACTTCAGCGCCTTGCCCAGCTTGTCCTGGTCGTCCTTGGTCTTCGGCTCGATGGCGACGTGGATCACCGGCTCGGGGAAGATCATCCGCTCGAGGATCACTGCGTTGGCGCGGTCGCACAGCGTGTCGCCCGTCGTGGTGTCCTTGAACCCGAGCCCTGCGACGATGTCGCCGGCCATCGCGACCTCGAGGTCCTCGCGCTGGTTGGCGTGCATCAGCAGGATCCGCCCGAGACGCTCGCGACGCTCCTTGGTCGAGTTGTAGACCTCTTCGCCCTTGTTGATCGATCCGGAGTAGACCCGGAAGTAGGTCAGCTTGCCGAAGGGGTCGGCGACGATCTTGAACGCCAGCGCCGCGAACGGCTCGTCCACGCTGGCCTTGCGCTCGATCACCTCGTCCTCGTGGTTGGGGCGGACCCCCTGCGCCGGCGGGATGTCGAGCGGGCTCGGCAGGAAGTCGACGACCGCGTCGAGCATCGGCTGGACGCCCTTGTTCTTGAACGCAGACCCGCACAGGATCGGCACGAAGTCGAAGGCGATGGTGCCCTTGCGGATGGCCCGCTTGACCTCGGCCTCCGTCAGCTCCTCGCCGCCGAGGTACTTCTCCAGCACCTCGTCGTCACTCGTCGCGATCGTCTCGAGCAGCTCCTCGCGGTAGTGCTCCGCCTGCTCCTTCATGTCGGTGGGGATCTCGACCTCGTCCCACTTCGCGCCGAGCTCCTCGTCGTGCCAGATCAGCGCCTTCATCTTGACCAGGTCGACCAGGCCGATGAACGGCTTGTTCGACTCGGGGCCGCCGCCGCCGACGGGGAGGTGGAGGACGGCCGGGGTCGCCTGCAACCTCGTCTTGACCATGTCGACGGTGCGGAAGAAGTCGGCGCCGATGCGGTCCATCTTGTTGACGAAGCACATCCGCGGCACGTTGTACTTGTTCGCCTGGCGCCACACGGTCTCGGTCTGCGGCTCCACGCCGGCGACGGAGTCGAACACGGTGACGGCGCCGTCGAGGACGCGCAGGTTGCGCTCGACCTCGATCGTGAAGTCGACGTGGCCAGGCGTGTCGATGATGTTGATGCGGTGGTTGTTCCAGATGCACGTCGTCGCCGCGGACGTGATCGTGATGCCGCGCTCCTGCTCCTGGGCCATGTGGTCCATCGTGGCCGCGCCGTCGTGGACCTCACCGATCTTGTACGTCTTGCCCGTGTAGTAGAGGATCCGCTCCGTCGTGGTGGTCTTGCCCGCGTCGATGTGGGCGATGATGCCGATGTTGCGGGTGCGGTCCAGGGGGAACTCGCGCTTGGCCATTGCTGTGGTCACTTCCTCTACGTCGTCGTTGCTGCGACCGGTGGGGGCGCCGGCGCGCTGGCCCGGCAGGCAAAACCGGCCGTGGGCACGGGGTTCGATGTTATCGGGGCGACGCCCGGTTGAGGGTGAACAGACGGGGCCGCTAGCGGCAGATCGGCTGCCGCGACGATGACGCCAGCGGGCACGCGAGCGGCGCGGAGAACGTGTCGGGCGGCCGGGCGCCGGTACGTGTGAGCCGGGTCGCGGCAGCGCGCTACGGTCCGCCGGTCACGGCGACTCGGGCCAATGACGGCAACGACGAGAACAACGAAGGGTGATGTGATGGCACTACGCGACAAACTCAGTCAGAACGCGCAACCGATGCTCGACGCAGGGGAGAACGTGCAGGCCGTCGCCGCAGGACAGAGCAACAGCGGCTGGTGGCAGGCGATCAGCGTGATCGCGATCTTCTTCACCAAGTTCCAGTCCCTCGTGGTCACCGACCGACGGATCCTGGTGTTCGACAACAAGCGCTTCTACATGACCAAGCCGGTGGCGATCAACCGCGTCCTCCCGCGCAGCACGCAGATCGGCCCGCCGAGCGGCCTGTGGTGGAAGTGCCAGTCGCTCGGACCCACGATCTACATCCATCGCCGGTTCCACAAGGACATCGAACAGGCCGACGCGCTGCGTCCCAGCTGACCGGGATCGACGCGAACCGGCGTCGCTAAGATGGGATCCGTGCTGCAGACCGCCCAACCCCCTGCCGTCCTCCCCCAGGCCAACGAACCGTGCTGGTGCGCCAGTGGGCGCAAGTACAAGCGCTGCCACAAGCCGATGGAAGGTCGCGTGCTGCAAGGCACGGTCAGCCCGATGCGCACCGTACCGGCCTCGATCAAGCGGCCGCCGTACGCGGACAGCGGCATCGTCACCCGCTGGCCGGAACCCCGCGTGAAGACTCCGGAGACGATCGTGCGGATGCGTCACGCCGGCGCGGTGGCGGCCGAGGTGCTGCGCCTCGCCGGCGAGAGCGTCGCCCCCGGCGTGACCACGGAGGAGATCGACGCCTACGTCCACGAGCTGTGCATCGCCCGCGACGCCTACCCGAGCCCGCTGAACTACAACCGCTACCCGAAGAGCGTGTGCACCAGCGTCAACGAGGTGATCTGCCACGGCATCCCCGACTCACGCGCGCTGCGCGACGGCGACATCGTCAACCTCGACGTCACCACGTACGTCGGCGGCGTGCACGGCGACACCAACGCGACGTTCCTCGTCGGCGACGTCGACCCCGAGAGCCGCGCCCTCGTCGATGTCACCGAGGAGTGCATGTGGCTCGGCATCGAGGCGGTGCAGCCGGGCCGTCCGCTCAGCGACATCGGCCGCGCGATCGAGACCCACGCCAAGAAGCACCACTACGGCGTCGTGCGCGCGTTCATCGGTCACAGCATCGGTGAGCTGTTCCACGGCGACATCCAGGTGCTGCACTACTACGACGAGCGGGCGAACATGATCATGCGCCCGGGGATGACGTTCACGATCGAGCCGATGATCACGCTCGGCACCTGGCAGCACAAGATGGTGTTCGACGACGACTGGACCGCCGTCACCGCCGACGGCAAGCGCACGGCTCAGTTCGAGCACACGATCCTCGTCACCGACGACGGCGCCGACGTGCTCACGGCACCCGGCGCGGCCTCGCCCAGCGCCCCATGGAACCGCTGATCCGGTGACCGCCGGCGAGCTCGGACGAGGACAGGTGACGGCGCACGACGGCAGGGGGACCGGGTGAAGCTCGGCGTGTTCGGACTCAACTCGAAGGCGACGATCGGCGCGTCCGCGACCACGCGACTCGCCGCCCGCTGCGAGGAGCTCGGCTACGAGAGCTGGTGGGTGGGCGAGCACGTCGTGTTGCCATCGCCGCGCGTCCCGCCGGCTCCGATGAACCCGGAGGACCCGATCCTCGACCCGATCGTGCACCTCTCGTCCGTCGCCGCCGTCACCGAGCGGCTCGTGCTCGGCTCGGGGATCATCATCCTCCCGCAACGCAACCCGCTCGTGCTCGCCAAGCAGGTCGCGACGCTGGACACGATGAGCGGCGGTCGCTTCCAGCTCGGCATCGGCGTCGGCTACCTCGAGCCGGAGCTCAACGCGATCGGTGTCACCCTGGCGGAACGGGCGAGTCGCACCGACGACTGCCTCGCTGCGATGCGCGCGATCTGGTACGACGTCGCGCCGGTGTCGTTCCATGGCGCGCACACCGACTTCGACGGGCTCGACGCCAACCCCCGGCCGCGCGGCACGATCCCGATCGTCGTCGGCGGCCGCACCACCGGCGCCCATCGCCGCGCCGTCGAGCAGGGCCACGGCTGGTACGGATTCTTCCTGACGCCGGCGCAGGTCGCCGAGCACGTCGCCGCGCTGCACGCAGCGACGCAGAAGTGGGAACGGCCGGCCGATCTCGGCGAGCTGGAGATCAGCGTCACCCCGAACTCCATCCTCACCGCTGAGCTGGTGGAGCAGTACGCCGAGGCAGGTGCCCACCGCCTCATCGCCTACCCGCTGCCGGTCGAGGACGAGTCGGCGATCGGTCGGTTTCTCGAGGACACCGCCGCGCTCGTCCTCTGACCACGCCACCTGCGCCCGCCGCGCAGGGCCGACCCCCGCAGACCCGGCGGCGACGCTCGTGGCACCATGCACCTGTGTCCCTGCTCCACGACGACCTCGACCGGCGCATCGTCCGCCTCGCGATCCCTGCGCTCGGCACGCTGGCCGTCGAGCCACTGTACGTGCTCGTCGACACCGCGATCGTCGGGCGGATCGGCACCGATCAGCTGGCTGGCCTCGCCGTGGCGGCGACGGTCCTGCTGACGGTCACCTCGCTGGCCAGCTTCCTCGAGTACGGCGTCACCCCGGACATCGCCTTCGCCCATGGCGCCGGCCGACCGGAGGACGCCCGCCGCTCGGCGACCGACGCGCTGGCGATCGCGGTCGGGTTGGGCGCGCTCGCCGGGGTCGCGCTCGCCGCCGCGGCCCGGCCGCTGGCTTGGTTGCTCGGCGGGCGCGCCCGCGTCCTCGATTACGCCGAGCTGTACCTGCGGATCAGCGCCGTCGGGCTGCCGTTCGTGCTGGTGATGCTCGTCGGCCACGGGGTGATGCGCGGCCTCAACGATCTCCGCAAGCCACTGCTGATCGTGCTCCTCGCCAACGTCGTCAACGTCGTTGCCGAACTGCTCGCCGTGCACGTGCTCGGGCTCGGCATCGCCGGGTCGGCCTGGAGCACAGTCATCGTCCAGATCGGGGCCGCGCTGTGGTTCGCGCGGGTCCTGCTCCCGCACACCGGGCGGAGCTCGCCCGACTGGCAGCGCTACAAGCCGATGCTCGTCGCCGGCCGTCACCTCGCGGTCCGTTCGATGGCGATGTTCGCGGTGTGGAACTCGGCCACGCTGATCGCGGCGCGCATCGACACCCCGACCCTCGCCGCGAACCAGGTGCTCGTCGGGCTGTTCACAGCGCTCGCGCTGATGCTCGACGCGTTGGCGATCCCGGCGCAGTCGCTGGTCGCCGGCGCGCTCGGTGCGGGCGACGAGGAGGCGGCGGTGCACGTCGGACGCACCAGCACCCGGCTGTCGCTGTGGTGCTCGTTGCCGCTCGCCGCGTGCCTCGCGGCCACCAGCCCGTTGCTGCCGCACGTGTTCTCCAACGACGGCGCAGTGCGGTCCCGGCTGACCGTCGGCCTGCTGATCCTCGCCGTCATGCAGCTGCCCGGCGCTGTCGCGTTCGCCCTCGACGGGGCGCTGATCGGGGCCCACGACGAGCAGTTCCTCGGTCGCGTCGCGCTGGTCAACCTGCTCGGGTACCTGCCGCTGGCGCTCGCCACCTTCCTCGCCCCTTCGCTCGGCCTGCTCGGCCTGTGGGGCGCGCAGCTGAGCTGGATGGTGATGCGTGCGATCGTCAACTGGCGGCGCTGGTCGTCGCGGGCGTGGGTCGCCAACGAGGTGGTCGAGGCGGTCTGAGGCCTGCAGCGCCGGCGCCGGACGGGTGGCCTTCGTTCGGCTCAGACGCCGATC
>JBBQTN010000271.1:0-6824 GCA_038213195.1 Acidimicrobiales bacterium
CGGCAAGGTCGGATAGGGCAAACTCGTGAGCGGTCATCGTGCGTCCTTCTCGGTTGCTTGGTCGCTTTCGAGAATCGCACGATGACCACCATCACCCCGAGGATGCTGACCGCCTCCTACACCACGAGATGGGACTCACTCATGAGCGTCTCGGCGGACGGCTTCCAAATGTGCATCTGACCAGGTCAGATCTGGTGGGGCGGGTGGGGATCGAACCCACGACCCAGGGATTATGAGGTGTCTTGACGGATGAAACGTGGCAACTCCCGGCACATCACACCTGTTGGGATCACTTCAGACACGGTGCGTGTGTCACCTGTCGTTGGGTTTCGTCCCACGGCGTCCCACGCCGGGCGGATGGAAAGACCATGCGCAGACCGCGACTGCGATCGACCCCCCAGCGCGTTATGAACTCGGCGGTCGAGCTTCCCGACCCTCACCACAAAGCGACGAGACCCCGCCAAACGCCCTTTGTTCCGCAGAACACCAGACGATTCGACGAACGCTCAGCGTGGGGGGCGCAGTACGCGCTCAACCTCGCCGAGCAGCGCGGTCGAGCAGCCGTATTGGGCGCTGTCGCGGTGCTCGATCGGTGGGTTACGCCTGACGATCGGCTCGACGCCCTCGCGGGCAGGCGCTCGTACCCTGTCGGGCTCGAACTGTCCGCACAACTGCTCGGTGTCGGCAGCCGCCCCCGATGCTCGGGAACGATCGCGCCTCGCGGCCGTTTCAATCGAGCGGAGCCGCCGGGGGCGCGCAGTATCGAGCGCCTTGATGCCGCCGGGCGGCGCCTCGAGGGGGGACGGCATCGACGGCTCGGGCATTGCCAAGCTGATGGCGGACGCCGGCCCGATCAACGGTGCGTTCATCGCCCTTCGCACCCAAGGATGAACTACTCGCCGCGGTCGTAGCGACACCGACCCGGCCGACGGAACCCGCGGCGCATGCGTCGATCCGATTCTGGATTGTCAGCAATCCTGTTCACAATCTATTGACGGATACAAAGCGAGCGTGTCACACTTGCCAGGTGATACGCACCGTGCCCAGCAGGCGCGCGGACGACCGTCAGTGATCGCTCTGGGGATCGGCACGTCGCATACACCGATGCTGTCGATGACGGCAGCGTCTTGGGCCCGCTGGGGTGCCCGCGACGTTGGACGGTCGGACCTGCTCGACGGCGCCGGCCAGCCAGTGACCTACGACGCGCTCGTCGAACGAACTCTCGCCAACGTCGTCGCCGAGCTCGACGTCGGCGTGTGCGCGGCGAAACTCGAGCGGACCAACGCGGCCCTCGACGAGTTGGCCGGCCGCATCGCCGACGCTCACCTCGACGTCATGGTCGTGGTCGGCGACGACCAGAACGAGCATCTCGGAGCGGAGAACCTGCCGCCCATGCTCGTGTACCACGGCGAGACCCTGCGCAACACCCGTGCCGAGGTAGCCGACGATGCACCGCCCGAGATCCGCGAGTTGAAGCGCGGCTTCTACGAGCGTGAGGAAGACTTCGACTATCCGGTGGACTCCGAGCTCGCCCTGGGATTCATCGGCTTCCTCCTCGATCACGGCTTCGACGTGGCCGCCTCCGCTCGGCTGCCGCGGCCCGGCGCCGAGGGACACGCGCTGCAGTTTCCTCATCGGCGCCTGCTCGGCCGTGATCTGCCCGTGGTCCCACTGTTGCTCAACACGTATCTGCCGCCGACGCAACCGAGGGCGGCCCGGTGTTACGACCTGGGGGTGCAGTTGGCGGCGGCAGTCGAAGCCATCGGCGGCGAGAAGAGAGTTGGGTTCCTCGCCTCGGGAGGTCTGAGTCACTTCGTTGTGCAGCCCGAGTGGGATCGCTGCTTCCTCGACGCGCTGGAGATCGGCGACAGCACGTATCTGCGGTCGATCCCAGAGTCGCAGCTCCAATCGGGCACATCGGAATCGAAGAACTGGATCACGGTGGCGGGAGCATGCGCCGGGCTGCGCTTCACGGAGCTTGACTACGTCTCGGGCTATCGAACACCGGCCGGTACCGGCACCGGCATGGCCTTCGGGGTCTGGGAGTGAGAGGAGCATTTTGATGAGCCGAGACGAGACGTCGACCCGCGGCACCACCGCCCAGGCCATGTACCGAGACCTCACCCAGGTTGGTCCGGGCACGGCAATGGGCGAGTTGATGCGTCAGTACTGGATCCCCGCCGTGCTGTCATCCGAGGTGATTGCCGATGGTGCACCCGTTCGGCTGATGTTGCTCGGGGAGCGACTGATCGCGTTCCGTGACACGGCAGGCCGCGTCGGCGTGATGGACCATCGTTGTCCCCATCGCAACGCATCGCTCTTCCTCGGCCGCAACGAAGAAGGCGGGATCCGCTGCGTGTACCACGGATGGAAGTTCGGGGTCGACGGCAGCTGCCTTGATCAAGGCAACCTCCGCGCGGACGATCAGTTCTGCGCTTCGGTGCGGGCCGGCGCCTACCCGACCGTCGAGCGGGCCGGTCTGGTGTGGGCCTACATGGGGGCACGACAGACGCCGCCCCCGTTCCCTCAACTCGAGGTCGCATCGCTGCCCGAGAACCAGGTGCGAGTCGCTCCGGTTCTTCGCTCGTGCAACTGGCTGCAGGCCATGGAAGGCGACATCGACACGTCGCACTTCGGCTTCCTCCACGCGGGAGCCGTCCGACCCGAAGACTTGCCGGCGGGCCATCCTCTGAGCAACACCGTGCTCGACCGGGCGCCTGGCTACCACGTCCGCGATTCCGCCTGGGGGACGACGTACGGCGCGTACCGGCCCGGTGGCGATGGGCGTACATACTGGCGTTTCGCCAACTTCATGTTTCCTTTCTGGACACAGCAGCCGGCCGGGCTGTTCGCGCGCAGTGTGCACGCACGCGGCTGGGTACCTCTCGACGACAACCACACCATGTTCCTCGACATCTCATGGCGTGACCCACTGTTCGAGTCGGGAACCGTTCCCGCGATCAACACCATCGACGGGCAACCGATCGAGGGCTTCACGCTTCGGAACGACTACCGGCCCAACACGACGGACTGGTTCGGACGCTGGCGTCTCGCCGACGACGAGAGCAACGACTGGGGCATCGACCGTGCCATCCAGCGATCGGGTAGCTACACCGGCATCCCGAACGTCCATCTGCAGGACCAGGCCATCACCGAGTCGATGGGGCCGATCACCGACTTCTCCCACGAGCATCTCGCGCAGAGTGATCGGATGATCGCCCGCACCCGGCGCCGAGCCGTCGACGCCGCGCGGGCGTTGCGGGATTCAGGTGTCGTCCCACCCGGTGTCGACGACCCCGACGTGTACCTCGGGGCGCGCAGTGGGAACTTCGTCGTCGCCGACGAGCTCGACTGGCTCACCGCCTACGAGCAGCAGCTCGCGCTCGCTGAGCGGCCTGCGGGTGCTCCAGTGTGATCCGCAGCTACCTCGGGATTCGGTTCGCCGCACCGCCGACAGGGCAGCGGCGGTGGCGTCCTCCCGAGGAGGTTCGCGAAGCGCGGCCCACAGGCACATGGGCTCCGGACTGCCCTCAGCCTGCAGGCTTGCTCGGTGCGGATACCCGAGCTCCCGGTCAGGACGAGGACTGCCTCTTCCTCAACGTCTGGGCGCCCGATGGGGCCGAAGGGTTGCCCGTCCTGGTGTGGTTCTACGGCGGGATGTTCTTGATGGGATCGACGTCATCGCCCATGACCGATGGTTCGCTTCTCGCCGGCCAGGGCTGCGTCGTCGTCAGCGCGGCCTCTCGCGTCGGCCTGTTCGGCTACCTCGCCCATCCGGCACTCACGGCCGAATCGCCGCACGGGTCGTCGGGCAACTACGGGCTCTTGGACCATCTGGCAGCGCTGCGGTGGGTCCGTGACTGCATCGCGGACTTCGGTGGTGACCCTCACCGAGTGACCGCGTTCGGTGTCTCCGCCGGTGCGGCGTCACTCGCCCTGCTGCAGACGTCGCCCCTCGCCGAGGGCCTCTTCGACGGCCTCATCTTGCACAGCCCCGGCGCCTTCCGCCCGCTCGCCACGCTGGCCACCGCCGAGGCCACGGCCGAGGACGCCTACGGACGAGACATCGACGTCATGCGACAGTGGACGTCCGGCGAAGTCGTCGAGCGTGCCGCCGCCCTCGTCCCGAGAATGAGGGCACTCACGGCACCGCGCCTCGTCCGACCGATCTGCGACGGCTGGGTCGTCCCGGCCGACGACCGTGAGTCCTACCAGTCCGGCCGCTTCCACGCCGTCCCCACAATCGTCGGCGGCACCCTCGACGAAGGTTCCACGCTGACCGCGGCGTGGCCCGTCGACACGCTCGACGCATACCGCGACCTCCTGCGCGACAACTTCGGAACCTTCGCCGACGAGGCAATGACCCACTACCCCGCCACGAACGATGGCGACGTGCGGCGTGCCCTCGCGGACGTGTTCGGAGACACGCAGTTCGCGCTCGGGGCCCGCGGCATCGCGAAGGCCGTCGCTGTCAGCCAGCCACGTACCTGGCGGTATCTCTACACCTGGCTTCCGTCCGGACGAACGGATGGACCCCACCACGGCGAAGACATCCGCGGCCTGTTCGCCCGCTCGACACCTCCGGGCGTTGCCATGGCCGACGCCTGGGTGCGCTTCGCCGCCACCGGCGACCCCAACGACCCGGCCGCGCCTGCGTGGCCGCCGTACGCGGCCTCCACCGACGAGATCCTGGACTTCGATGACCCATCGCGCACCACCGCAGGCTGGCGCACGCCACAACTCGACTTCCTCGAGCGGTACTACGGCTGAAAAGGAATGCCGAGTCGAGGGGTGAGATCATGAGGATCGGCGACGTCACACCGGCACCTCACCGAGCACTGTGGTGCGGTACATCTCGCGCCGAGGTGATTCGAAGTCGTCGAATGCCTGGTGCAGGACCAGCCGGTTGTCCCAGATGGCGAGTGTGTTGGGTGCCCACCGCAGGCGACTCTGGAACAGAGGCTGGGTGACATGGCGGAGGAGGAACTCGAGAATTGGTTTGGCCTCGGCGCGGGTGAGGCCCTCGATTCCGACCGTGTACGTGGCATCGACGTACAGCGCCCGCTCACCGGTGACGGGGTGGGTGCGAACGAGCGGGTGGCTCATTGCTCCGATCAGATCTGCTTCGACCGGAGCGACGTCGAACGGCGCGTCAGGGTTCGCCTTCGTGATGTCAACCGCTCGTGCGATGTGGCTCCGCCCGTAAAGCCCTCGGAGCCCCGTCAAGAGCTGCTTCATCCCCGCCGACAACGAGTCCAACGCGAGACGGCTGTTGGCGTACATCGTGTCACCGCCGAATGGCGGCACTTCCACGCTGCGCAACATGCTGATCGCAGGAGGCTCGG
The DNA here is from genome assembly GCA_038213195.1 of Acidimicrobiales bacterium. Taxonomy (GTDB): domain Bacteria; phylum Actinomycetota; class Acidimicrobiia; order Acidimicrobiales; family Ilumatobacteraceae; genus JAODBQ01. The sequence continues at coordinate 5,346 of JBBQTN010000271.1, forward strand.
GGAGGAACGGGGAATCGGTGTGCCATCCCAGCCCGAAGAACGCCGAGCGTAGAGGTCCGGGTTCGCGGATGACCGGCTGGACGTTCGGGTGACCAGCGATGCCCTCCGTGTAGGCGTCCACGCCATGCTCTCCGAATCGGAGCGTGAATGCCTCTTGCGAAGCGTGGTCCAGACTCTGGTCACGAAACACGAGGAGGCCGTGGCGATATAGGGCTGCTTCGATTTCGGCGAAGCACGCGTCAGCGTGCGGGTGGTCGTCCAAACGACCGAGGTCGATTCCGCAGACCTCCGCGCCCATCGCAGCTGCCATTGGGGCAGCGATGATGTACTCAGATCGCACTGCTGCGTTGTCCAGACCCCTTGACATTCTCCGACGACCCCCACATTGGCAGCGCCCGACTTCCCCGGCGGGTGTGCCGAGATACTATCTCCGCAGACGAGACTGCCTGTCACCGGGCCGGTATCTCACCCCTTTAACCAATCTCGACGGCGGATGGCTTGGAGATGACCCACTCGGCTCCGGTTGGTTACGTCTCGCGAACCCGCTCGCGAGGGGATCACCACAGTGCGAGACGCCAGGAGGGAGCGCCGTCACCGGCCTCGGGAATTCCGGGGTTGTGCGTTCCCGCTTCATGCCTGTGCGCCAAGGTCCTCCCACCGTCGGAGTACTTCGGCTACCGATTCGAGGTGCACTCGCATCGCTAGCTCGGCGGCGTCTCCGTCGCCAGCGACGACCGCCTTGACGATCGCTCGATGCTGAGGCAGCGACTCGGCTGGCCGTCCAGCGACCAGGGCAAGCCGGTATTGGTGGTGGGCGGCCCGGTTGCGCAGGTTGGCGACCATTTCCGAGGCAACTGCATGTCGAGCCATTTCCCGCAATCGACGATGCAGTTCTCGATTGAGCTCCGCATACTCCAGCAGCTCACCGTCTCGGACCGCCCGACTCATGGAGGTAACGAGCGCCTTCAGTTCGGCGCGCTCGGGGGTCGTCGCCCGCTCGGCAGCGCGGCGCGCAACGAGGCCCTCGAGTGCTGCTCTGGCTTCGGTGATCTCGATTGCCTCTGTCACCGAGATGCGCCGCACGGTGGCCCCTCGGTTCTCTTCACGTGCAACGAGTCCCTCGGCATCGAGCTCCACCAGCGCCGAACGCACCGCCGCTCGTCCGACCTGGTAGCGATCGGCAAGCTGCAGTTCGATGAGACGCTCACCCGGGTGGAAGTCCCCACGTAGGATGGCGGCACGAAGTCGGTCGGTGACCGGTTGGGGAGGTGCGGCGCTCCGGGTTGGCATCCCGGACAGTCTCGCAGCTCGATGGCAGCGGACGGAGTCCGCGAGTCGATTCATGGTTCACCTCGCCGGATTGTTGACCGTACTGTTGACAGGATGACGCGTTCGACGAGGACCCCATGAGGGTCGTCCTGGCCGGTGAGGGTGCAATCGCCCGCAAGCACATCGCTTGTTTGCAGCGCATCAACGATG
>JBBQTN010000272.1:0-6768 GCA_038213195.1 Acidimicrobiales bacterium
CTGGCGCTACGAGCCGTCATCGGGCAACATGGAATGGACGCTGAGCTGGGCAAACAGAACGGAGGATCACCATGCAGACGGGCTTGACGACCCTCTCAAGGTGGCGGCACGGGTTCGAATCCCGTTGGGGCTGCTACGAAACCCCAGGTCAGAGGAACTCTCCGGAGTGCCTCTTCCTGTATCCCAGCCCCGTTGCGAATGAGATCCAAGTGTTCATTCATTGTGCTGTCCCGGTTCACAGTGGATATGTTGACTCCGGTTGGTGTGTTCCAGTTCCGGGACTGGCTCCGGTAGCTGGGCGACAGTGGCTCCGGTAGCTGTGTTACACGGGTGGGTCCGCGTCTGGCGGTGCTGAGCCTTCTTCGATGGTGACCTTCGGGTCGTCTGGTTCGGGGAGGTCGTCGTCATGTTGGTGGAGTTGGGGCTTGTGGAGCTGCGTTATCAGGCTGTGCTCGAGGTGGTGAACCACGGTGCGTCGGTGACCGATGTTTCGGTGCGGTTCGGTGTGACGCGCGAGACCGTGCATCGTTGGTTGCGCCGTTACGCGGCCAAGGGTTTGGCTGGTCTCGCGGACGGGACGGCAAAGCCGTTGTCGTGTCCGCATCAGATGCCACCCGAGGTCGAGGCGCGGATCGTCGAGTTGCGTCGGCCCGTTCGTTGTGCCAGCGCTCAATCGGCGACGCCGCGGAACCTCGCCTGCACATGTCGGCCATCTTCTGCGATCACGAACATGACTGCGACATGCTGGGCGATCGACGGGACCGTCGTTCCCAACGACCGCCGGCAGACGACCGGCGGACCGATCTGCGGCGAACAGCCGGTCGCTCCCGCAGGAACAGGTCCGCTGATGGACAGGTGTTCATTGACTCCGGTGAGCACACGGCACCCTTCCGGCCGCGTCGTCCGGGGCTCGTTTCACGAGCTCGTTGCGCGGGGTTTGCGCCCTCGGCGGGTCCGCTCCGAGCCGGAGGGTGGCGTGCTGGCGGCGTCAGGTTCGCCAGCGAGAAGCGCAGCGACGTTCTGTTCGATCTGGCGCAATGCAGTGTCGAGTTGGTCACGCGCCGCGGCGGTGGTGCCGTGCCGCATCCTGCGGCGCAGCGACACGTCGAGTTCGACCGATCGCTCCCACAGCTGCCGTCCGGTCGGCGTCAGCCCCACCAGCCAGACGCGACGGTCCTGCGGGTCGGCCCTGCGCATCACCGCGCCTTTGCCTTCGAGCGTGTCGACGTTGACTCCGATCCGTGCCCGGCTGTTGCCGATGCGGCGGGCGAGCTCGACCTGCGTGATCGGTCCCGAGTCGGCGAGGTGGGCCAGCACGCTCGCCTCGGACAGGTTGAGGTCGATCTCGGAGAACACATGGTCGTAGGCGCGGCGAACGGCGCGCGCCGTCGACATCAGGGTCCCCTCGACCCTGGTCCACGACGGGGCCCCGAGGTCGGTGGTGATCTCCGCAGCGATCATGCGTCGCGCCGGGGCAGACGGATGATGCCGCGGCCGGTCGCAGAGAGGTCGCCGTACTGATTGACGGCCTGCTGTTCGATGGTCACCGTCGCCTGGCCCTGCTCGTCGGTGTCTTTGGCGACGACCTTGCCCGTCACGCGCAGCCAGTCGCCGACGACGTTGTGGTGGCGGATCTGACTCGAGTGCCGAACCAGGAACCCGTCGTCACCGGCCCAGTTCGTCAGGTGCTGTGTCAACCACGAGCACCGCTCGGGGCCGTAGTCGTAGGCACCGGGCGTACCGACAGCCTTCGCAAGATCCTCCTCCCAGTGGACACGTTCGGGCACGTCGGGGATGCCTCGTGAGTTGGGGATGCCGAGTCCCGGGTGCTTCTTGATCAGCTGGTAGGCGAGCTTGTTGGCACGGATGTACAGGCCACCCCAGCCTTGCGCGAAAGCGATGAAGCCGGTCACCGTCATCGGACCCTTCGGCATCGTCGGCAGATCGTCGCCGATCTCGACGTCTTCGAAGAACCGCGGCTCGGCGCCGCGGACCTGCTCGTGCTCATAGAGGTCGTAGATCTCGCGCAGGTCGGCGTCCGAGTAGTGCATCGCAGGCCGGCCCTTGGCGGCCTCGTACTTGGTGCCGAGCTCACGGGCGGTGTCGCGCTCGGTGCGGAAGCACCAAGAGTCGCCGCTGCACAGCAACTCACCGTCGGCATCGCTGATATCCACGTGGTAGATCTGCTGGAGGGCGCGTCCGGCGAAGCGTGTCTGGTGCTCGACGAGGTCCTTGAGATGAGCGGTCGTCTCGATGACGGTGTTCCGGGCGATCGGCCGATGCCACGTCAGGTCGGCGCCCGCCCACATCGCGTGGATCCCTGGCAGGCCGCCGACGTAGCCGGACAGGATCCGGTTCAGGGTGAACACGAAGCTCGGAGGTGCGATCACGTCGCCGAAGGCGGTGCCAGTGGCGTACTCGGGGTCGCACCACAGCGGGTTGTCGTCGCCGATGCCGTGCGCGTAGTGGCGGATGTTGTCCCTCGTCGCCTCGTGGCACCACGGCTCGACCGTGTCGGCGATCGGCACACCGATCAGGCGGCGCAAGCTTGCGACCGCGTCGTCGGTGATCCTCGCGAACCGTTCCTCCCCGCCGCCGTCGATGTCGACCGCAACCACCTCACTCATCTGCTCTTCTCCTTTCGATCCGAGCCTTTGGAACTCACCGAGTGTTGTAGCCACGGGTACAACTCGACAGAATACTGTACTGCAAGATACAGTATCGCGCTGAAGTGGGGGCTGACGCTCCTCGTTGTCGGAGCGCTCCGGATGTCGCAGAACTCGATGTCGGTCCCGCGCGGACAGTCAACAGGGGGTCGGCGGCGAAGCCTGCTACCGGCGGTGCGTGAGAAGTCTCCGGGCGAGCACCGGTGCCCTCGACCACCTGTCGTTTGCGAATGATCACGTCGTAGCGACACGTCTCAACATGTTGCGTGACCGGCTGCTGTTGCGAACGTCAACGCAGCGCTGCGTATGCCGCTGCGAGCATCGACGCCGAGCGTTCGTCGCCGACGGTGCCCTGGCCCATTCGGTTCATGACGAAGGCGAACGTCATACGCGCCGTCGGGTCGATGACGACGAGCGAGCCACCCCAGCCTCCCCAGAAGAAGGCGCCGGGTGCCGCGTCGAAGGGAAGGCCTTCTGAGGACAGCCCGTAGCCGAGCCCGAAACGCATCGGCAGCCCGAGAACCAGATCAACACCCGACGACTGCTGCTCGAGCAGCCGGCGCCAGCCACCAGGTGAGAGCAGGCGCACACCGTCGACCTCTCCGTCGGCGGCGAGCACGGACTGCACCCGGGCCACGGATCGTGCGTTGCCATGTCCGTTGGCGGCCGGGATCTCGGCTCGTCGCCACGCCTCGTGTTGCGTCCAGTCGGCGCTGGTCGGGGGGTTGGTGACCGTCTTGTAGAGGATCGAGCCCGGCTCGATCTCCATCGGCAGCGCCTCGGGAGCGATGAGGGTGGCGACTCGTTCGTCGTCTCGCGGATCGAGGCCGATGTGGAAGTCGGCGTCGAGTGGGCCGGCCACCTCCTTTGCGAAGAACGTCCCGACCGAGGTTCCGGTGATGCGCCGGATGACCTCGCCGACCAGGAAGCCCTGGGTGCTGGCGTGGTAACCCGACGCCGTTCCCGGCTGCCACCAGGGTGCCTGTTCCGCGAGGCGGGAACAGGCGAGGTCCCAGTCGTACAGATCGGCCTCCGTCATCGGCACCTCCCAGCCCGCAAGCCCGGACGTGTGGCCGAGCAGATGGCGTACCTCGATCCGCTCCTTGCCTGCAGCGGCGAACTCCGGCCAGTACGTCGCCACCGGCGCGTGCATGTCGAGCTCTCCGCGATCGGCGAGCATGAGCGCGACGAGTGCGGTCATGGTCTTCGTGGTGGAGAAGACGTTGACGATCGTGTCGCGGGTCCACGGCCGGCCGGTCTCGACGTCGGCGATTCCGCCCCACAGATCGACGACAGCTCGGCCATCGACCACGACGGCAACTGACGCACCGACGTCAGCGCCGCTGTCGAGTGAATGCTCCAGAGCCTTCTTCACCGGCTCGAACCCTGCTTCGCAGATGCCATCTATCGTGGCCATGTCGATCCCCGATCGCTGTTGCTCGTTGCCTTTGCGGCCACCAGCGTAGCAAGTGGGTGCTTGCTACGCGCGAGTGAGCGGGTCGGCGCCCGCACGACTGGCGCAGCGCCCTGGCGGACGAATACAGTGAGCGCCAACTTATCAGGAATGGGGGGACTGTCCGCGCCTGGCGCGGGTGCAGCACCTCGCCGTCGAGCGCAAGGGGACGAGTATGAAGTTTGGAGCGGTGTACGAGTTGCAGCCGGGCCCGGGGCTCGGAGCGAACGAGGAGCGGATCCAGCAGGTGTGGCGCGAAGCCATCTCGCAGGTCGTCCTCCTCGACGAGCTGGGTTGGGACTACGTCTGGGAGGTCGAGCACCACTTCCTGGGGGACTACTCGTCCTCATCGGCGCCGGAGATCTTCTTGTCCACGCTGGCAGCCCTGACCAAGCAGATCCGGATCGGGCACGGCGTGGTCCTCCTGCCGAAGGAGTTCAATCACGCCTGGCGGGTGGCCGAGAAGATCGCTGCACTCGACATCGTGTCCAACGGCCGTGTCGAGTTCGGCAATGGACGATCGATCACGAAGGACGAGCTCCTCGGCTTCGGCATCGATCCGGATGACAGCCGTGCGATGCAGGCCGAGGCGCTCGACATGATCCCGAGGATGTTCACGCAAGACACGTTCTCGTGGAAGGGCAAGTTCTACGACCTCCCGGAACGAAGGGTGACGCCCCGGCCCATCCAGAAGCCGCATCCGCCGATGTGGATCGCGGCGACCCAGCCCGAGAGTTGGAGGCTGGCCGGGGAGCGGGGGCTCGGCATCCTGTCCTTCGGGTTCAGTCAGCCCGGCATGCTCGAGGAGAACATCGCGATCTACAACGCAGCGTTGGCGACCGCGCAGCCGATCTCCGGCGTCATCAACAAGCAGATCGCGGTGTCGCCGATGATGTTCTGCGCCGAGACAGACCAAGAGGCGCTCGAGACCGCTCAGCCTCATATCGAGTTCTTCGTGCAGCAGAACGTCGGCTTCATCTCGCAATGGAAGGGCAGCACCACCCGCGCCTATGACTACTACGAGAAGATGGCGGCGTTCTCGGACTCCGGTGAGTTGTTCGCGCTGCCGACGTTCGATCCGATCGACATGCCTGGGCTGAGCGAGGCGGCCGCCCTTCTCGGTGGCCAGGTCCAGGCTGGTCTCTTCTGTGTCGGGAGCCCTGCGACATGCATCGAGTTCGTCCAGAAGCACGTCGACGCTGGGATCGACCAGCTGATCTTTCCATTGCAGATCGGCACGCTGAGCAATGACCAGATCACCAAGTCGATTCGGCTGTTCACCGAACAGGTCATGCCGAAGTTCACCACGAACACGCACTTCGGCGAGCACCCCGGCCAAGGCTGATCGGCGGCCGCCCGGTCCGGACACCCGCTTCAGGGTCGGCCGGGCGATGTTGTCGAGTGGCCCATAGACCATCCCGGATCCGCGTACGGTGACGGACGTCCAGCAGGCAAGCGCTCCGACGATGCTCGGTTGATCAGCTCGCTGACCGGGAGCGGGACACTGCACCAGCGGGTTGCAGGTTGAACACGCTCGCCGCATTGTCACCGAGCACCCGGCGCTGGTCGGCGGCGTCGAGGCGCGACAGGGAGTGTCGGATCAGGTCCGGCGCTTTCATGGTCGAGTCAACATGTGGGAAGTCCGATCCCCACATGATCCGGTCGTGGCCGACGAGCTCGAGCTGGTGCCCGATGGTGCGCTCCTCGGGCTCCGCGACAAAGTACACGTTGCGTCGGATGTACTCGCTCGGGCGCAATTGTAGTGGCTGCTTCCAGCCGAAGAAGTCGTACTTCTCGTCCATCCGATCCATCATGTACGCCGCCCATCCGGCGCCGGACTCGACGCAGATGACCTTCAGGTCGGGATGACGGTCGAACGCGCCGTCGAAGACCATCGAGGTGATGGCTGGAATGAGCTGGAGGGTGCCGCCGACCGTGAAGTTGAACAGCATCGAGCCGGCGTTGATCGAGGTCGCGTCCACCGCGTCTTCGACTCGGCTGCCGTACCAACGACCCGCCGGGTTCGCGTCGCCCAAGCGCACGACGAGGTGGAGGCAGACCGGGATGCCGGCCTCGGCGCACCTGGCCCAGATGGGATCGAAGTCGGGGTGTCCTGGCCGCCGACCGCCGTAGGGCTCCGGATATGCAAAGACGCCGCGGAAGCCGAGGGACAGGCACCGCTCGAGCTCGCTGAGAGCCTCATCGACGTCGAGGAAGTTCAGCTGTGCGATCGGCACTGTCCGACCGGGGATGGCATTGGAGAAGTCGGCCTGCCACGAGTTGTAGGCGCGACACGACGCCGAAGCCCACGCAACGTCGTCGGTCGTCCAAAGGATTCCGATCGTGGGGAACAGGACTCCGACGTCGACGCCCCAGTCGTCGAGCATCGCCGCTCTCGCCGCCGGGTCATAGCTGGCCTTCGGGCACGAGTCGATGTACTTCATCGAGCGGTCGAAGAGCTGCGCACGCGGCTCGGTGTCCGCACCACCCAATGCGGCGAGCACCCCCGGCGGCATCAGAACTTTGTCGTAGTCCATGATCAGCGACTCCATCCCGTCGACTTCGACGACACGGATCGCGCGGTCGCGATACTGCGGGTCGATGTAGTTCTCCCACGGGTCGAGCGGCTCCATCACGTGCGAGTCGCAG
>JBBQTN010000273.1:0-6754 GCA_038213195.1 Acidimicrobiales bacterium
AGGAAGAGTGCCGCTTGCTCGTAGGCGGTGCACCGACCGATCCGGTAAACGAGCATGACCTCGCGGACGGTGACACAGAAGCTTGGTGTGAAGTGCATGTCGCCGCGTGACTCAGTTCCACTTGCGGCTTCATCGCCGTAGGAGTGTTCCGATCGTGGTGCCTCAACGCTCATACCTCCAACCTCAACGGAAGCACGCGATCCGTCTCAGATGTGCCCTGGGCCACACAAACGGGCGGGTCGGAGGTCCCCGCCGCTGCGAGTGTGCACCTCCTGTGCACCTGGCCACGTCCTCGCCGGACTACCAAGTTGGATCGATGCCGTCTGAGCTGGTGCTTTTGCGGTGGGGCTACACAGAATCGAACTGTGGACCTCATCCTTATCAGGGATGCGCTCTAACCGACTGAGCTATAGCCCCGCGTGCGATCGGCACGCTACCGGGTCGGTCGAGGAACTCTCAACCGGCTTGGCGCTACCGGCGGTCAGCCGGATCGTGCCTGATCGTACGGCGCGGCTTCTTCGGGATCGTCCTCGACGACCACCTTCGCGGTGCGGTCACGGCGGGCGAGCACCTCTTCCTCGAGCACGCTGACCCGGATCCCACCGACGAGGTCGGTGATCAGGTTGAACATCGTGGCCAGCAGGACCGCGAAGCCCGTCAGCCCGATCGCCACGAACAGGCCGCCGACCCAGGCGTTGTGGAAGATCTCGCCGCCTTTGAACTTGAACGACTGCCAGCCGAAGCCCTCGAAGAACCGCTCGACGTTGTCGACGGTGCCGGTCGCGATGGCGACGTGCCACAACAGCACACCGGCGGTGAGGGTCACGGCGTAGAGGAACGCGTTGAACACCAACGCGACCTTGAACACGCTCCATGTGTCGATGTGACGCACAACCCGGGTGACCCGGCGCACGCGCGGGCGGGTACGCCGGCGTTGGAACGTGATCGACGGCCGCCCGATGCGCGCCACGAACGGCTGCTCGCCGGTCGGATCGGGATCGAGCGGTACATCGAGGACCGCCGTCCCCTCCGGGGGCGCCACCACCTTGCGGGCCACCAGCTCGCCCGGCGCGACCTCCGGCGGCGCAGGAGGCCTGATGAACGGCATCACCCTGCTCGGTGCGGAAACCGTCGGCACGAGCGCAGCTGGAGTGACGGCCGGAGCGGGAGCGGCCTCTCGAACGGCCGGACCGACCGAGTCAGCCGACGATGCCGCTGCCGGTGCGCGGTTCGGCGCCTCCTTCGCGAGAGCTGGTTCCCCGTTGGCGGATGCCGGCTCGCTGGTCCGGATCGGAGGCAGGAGCACGGGGCCGTTGGTCGCCGAGAGCGTGCTGGTCGACACCGCGGCGGTGCTGTCGGGCGCGAGATCCGCTGCCACCGGCGGCGCCTCGGCATCGGGCGCGTCGATCACCGGTTCGCGGGGGCGCAGCAGCGCGGTGGGTGAGAGGCGGCGCTTCGGCTTGCGCCCCGGCGCCCCGGCGCTCGCACCGTTGCCCTGGCCACTCGAACCCCGGCGGCCACCGTCGTCACTGTTGCCATCGGACTCGACGGTCTCCGTGCGCGGATCCACCGGCTCGGACGGACGTGGCTTCGTGCCCGCCCGTGACCAGCCCTTGCCAGGCGGGGGCGCGTCGTTGTCCACATCCCGAGTGTAGAGAACTCGCGTCGCCGCACGTGGGCGCCGCGCAGCCCGGCTGAAGGGCGTGCGGATGCAGCCCGGCTGAACGGCGGGCGGGATGCAGCCCGGCTCGCAGCTGGCGGGGCGGCGCCCGGCTCGTCAGCACGCCTGTCACGGACCGTTCGTGGCGCGCGCCGTGGCGCGTTCGCCGTGGACCTCTACCACCACCGTCACCGTGTCGCCGTCTTCGACGAACGAGACCAGCCTGGCGCGATTCGTCTCCGCGAGCCGCCTCGCCGCGGGAGCGCCCGCTGCCGCTGCGGCCAGAGCGGCGGCGTCGGCGGCCGTGTGAGCACGCTGGCGTGCGACGAGTCGCGCACCGAGTGCCCCGGCGGCCACCGCGACGACGGCGATGATCGCGACGCACGCAAGCAACAGCATCGTCGCCTGGCCGACGTCGCGCCGCCGTGACCCGTCGCGCGTCCGCGTCAGCGCCACAGCGCCTTGGCGACGCAACGCGACCACGACCGGATGACTCGGCGTACGGGCGACCGGTCGACCCGGCGTATCCGCGACCGGCTGGGCGACGGGTCGGGCGAGTGAGCGCGCGGACGACGCAACCTGCGCAGCTTGGCAAGACATGGCACCTCCACGACGAGACAGGGTCTTGGCGCCGCAGCGCAAGTGCGGGGCTCGACCCGAGCCCGAGTGCCTGTCGAGGTGCTCAGGCCTCGTCTTCGCTGGCGAGGATGAGTGCCACCGAGGCGACGGTCTGGCCGTCGTCGAGGCTCATCACCCGCACGCCCGTTGCCTCGCGGCCCTGCGACGAGATGTCGCGGACACCCATCCGGATCGTCACCCCGCCGCTCGAGACGGCGACGATGTCGTCGTCGAGGCCGACCATGAATGCCGCGACCACCTGGCCCTTCTTGCCGGTGAGACGGATGCCGATCACACCCTGGCCGCCGCGGCCCTGCACGTTGAACCGGTCGAGCTGGGTGCGCTTGCCGTAGCCGGATTCCGTGATCATCAGGATCGACGTGTCGTCACGGGCGACATCGACGCTGACCAGCTCGTCGCCGGCCTTGAGTCGCATCCCGCGCACGCCTGAGGCGGCACGGCCCATCGCGCGCACCTCCTGCTCGTTGAAGCGGATCGTCAACCCCTTGCGGCTGACCATGAAGATGTCGTCGTTGCCGCTGGTCTCGATGACCCGCACCAGCTCATCGCCGTCACGCAGGTTCAACGCGATCAGGCCGTCACGCCGGCCGTTGTCGTACTCGTGGAACTCGGTCTTCTTGACGACGCCCTGGCGGGTGGCGAAGAACAGGTTGCGCTCGCCGGCGAAGTCGCGGGTGTCGACGATCGCCTCGATCGTCTCGCCAGGCTGCAACGGCAGCAGGTTGACGATCGGCATGCCCTTCGCGGTGCGCTCGCGCTCGGGAACCTCCAGCGCGCGCAGCCGGTACACCCTGCCGCGGTTGGAGAAGAACAGCAGATATGCGTGCGCCGTCGTGAAGATCACGTGGCGGACGAGGTCGTCGGCCTTCAGCTTCCCGCCGCTCACCCCGCGGCCGCCGCGACCCTGGGTCTTGAACGCGCTCGCCTCGACCGACTTCACGTACTGCGCCTCGGTCATCACCACGACGAGCTCCTTGTCGTCGATCAGGTCGAGGTCGGCGATCTCGCCCGCGTCGTGGGTGATCTCGCACACCCGCGGAGTGGCGAAGTCGTCTTTGACCTTGGTCAGCTCGTCCTTGATGACGGTGCGCAGCCGGCCGTCGTCGGCGAGGATGGCCTCCAGCTCGCCGATCCGTGTGCGCACCTCACCGAGCTCGGTCTCGAGGTCGATCCGGCTCAGCCGAGTCAGCTGTGACAGCCGCATCTCGAGGATGTCGATCGCCTGCACCTCGCTGAACTCGAACGGCCCCGCCATCAACCCTTCCTTGGCGGCGGCCGGGTTGTCGCTGGCGCGGATCAGCGCGATGACGGCGTCGATCACGTCGAGCGCCTTGATCCGGCCCCCGAGGATGTGCTCGCGCCGGCGCGCCCTGTCCAGGCGGAACTCACTGCGCCGGGTGACGACCTCGATCTGGTGGTCGACGTAGCCGCTCAGCGCCTGAGCGAGGTTCAAGGTGCGCGGGACGGCGTCGACCAGCGCGACCATGTTCACCCCGAAGCTCGTCTGCAGCTGGGTCAGCTTGAACAGGTTGTTGAGCACGACGTTGGCGTTGGCGTCGCGCTTGAGCTTGATCACCAGTCGCGTCCCGGTCTTGCCGCTGGTCTCGTCGTTGACGTCGGCGATCCCGTCGAGGTCGCCGCCATCGACCAGCTCCTGGATCCGTCCGGCGATCGAGCTGCAGCTGATCTGATACGGCAGCGCGGTGACCACCACCTGCATCCGCCCGCTCTTCGACTCTTCGATCGCCGCGGTGGCACGCATCTTCACGCTGCCGCGACCCGTCCGGTAGGCGTCGATGATCCCGGCGCGGCCGAGGATGCTCCCGCCGGTCGGGAAGTCGGGGCCCTTGACGAACTGCATCAGCACGTCCGAGCCGTTGTGCTCCAGCTCGAGGATCTCGGGGTGGTCGAGCAGGTGGATCGTCGCGTCGATCACCTCGCCGAGGTTGTGCGGCGGGATGTTGGTCGCCATCCCGACGGCGATGCCCTGGCTGCCGTTGACCAGCAGGTTCGGGAACCGTGCCGGGAGCACGCTCGGCTGCTCGCGCGAGCCGTCGTAGGTGGGGACCATGTCGACCGTGTTCTCGTCGATGTCGGCGAGCAGCTGCATCGCCAGCGGGTCGAGCCGGCACTCCGTGTACCGCGACGCTGCGGGGCCGAAGTCGGGGCTGCCGTAGTTGCCGTGGAAGTCGATCAGCGGGTGGCGCAGCGAGAACGGTTGGGCCATCCGCACGAGCGCGTCGTAGATCGCCCCGTCGCCGTGGGGGTGGTACTTGGCCATCGTGTCGCCGCTGACGCGGGCGCACTTGACGTACGGACGATCGGGCCGGAAGCCCTGCTCGTCCATGTCCCAGATGATCCGCCGGTGCACCGGCTTGAGCCCGTCGCGCACGTCCGGCAACGCCCGCGAGACGATGACGGACATCGCGTAGTCGAGGAACGAGCGCTCCATCTCGTCCTGGAGCTGGACCGGTTGGACCGGATCGATCGGAGGTGTTGGGGTGTCGGTCATCGTGGTGCTCTCAGCTCAGATGTCCAGGAACCGGACGTCTTTGGCGTTGGTCTGTATGAAGTGCTTGCGGCTCTCGACGTCCTCGCCCATGAGGATGCTCATCACGCTGTCGGCCTCGGCGGCCTCCTCGACGGAGACCTGCAGCAGCGTGCGGTGCAGCGCGTCCATCGTCGTCTCGCGCAGCTCGACGTCGTCCATCTCGCCGAGGCCCTTCAACCGGTTGAACTCCTTCTTGTGGTTCGGGCGATCGGCGAGGAACGCCGTCTTGGCGACGTCGTCCTTGAGGTACACCTTCTCCTTGCCGACCTCGGTGGAGTACAGCGGCGGCTGGGCGATGTAGACGTGGCCGGCCTCGACCAGCACGCGCATCTGTCGGTAGAAGAACGTCAGCAGCAGGGTCCGGATGTGGCTGCCGTCGACGTCGGCATCGGCCATCACGATGACCTTGTGGTAGCGAGCCTTGCTGACGTCGAACTCCTCGCCGACGCCGCCACCGATGGCCGTGATCAGCGCGCCGACCTCGTTGTTCTTCAGCATCTTGTCGATGCGCGCCCGCTCGACGTTGAGGATCTTGCCGCGGATCGGGAGGATCGCCTGGGTGCGCGGGTCGCGCGCCGACACCGCGGTGCCGCCGGCGGAGTCCCCCTCGACGATGAACAGCTCGCTCTCCGCCGGATCGTTGCTGCCGCAGTCCTTGAGCTTGTCCGGCATTCCAGCACCACTGAGCGCGGTCTTGCGACGGATCGCGTTGCGCGCGTTCTTCGCCGCCATCCGCGCCTGTGCTGCGGCGACGCCCTTCTTGACGATCCGTCCTGCCTCGGTCGGGTTCTCCTCCAACCACTCTGCGAGACGCTCGTTGGTCGCCCTGAGCACGAACGAGCGCATCGGGACGTTGCCGAGCTTGGCCTTCGTCTGCCCCTCGAACTGCGGCTCACGCAACTTCACCGACAGGATTGCGGTGATCCCCTCGCGGATGTCCTCACCGAGCAGGTTCTCATCCTTCTCCTTGAGCATCACCTTGGCCCTGGCGTACTTGTTGATCACCGTGGTCAGAGCGGTGCGGAACCCCTCGACGTGCATACCACCCTCAGTCGTCGAGATGCCGTTCGCGTATCCGTGGATGCCCTCGTAGTAACCGGTGTTCCACTGCATCGCGACGTCGAGCATCTGCCCGTCGGCGTCCTCGTCCTCGAAGTGGGCGACCTTGGAGAACAACGGCTCCTTCGATGCGTTGAGGTGCTTGACGAAGTCGACGATGCCATTCTTGTACTCGTACGTCACCGTCTGCTCGTGCTCGGGCCGCTCGTCGCGGAACACGATCTCGAGGCCCTTGTTGAGGAACGCCATCGTCTGCAAACGCTCCAGCACGGTGCGCGCCACGAACTCGACCCCTTCGGCGACGAACACCACGGGGTCCGGCCAGAACGTGATCGTGGTCCCTGACTTGCGACCACGCGAGGGCGTCTCGCCGACGATCTCGACCTTGCCCTGGGGCTTGCCGCCCTTCGCGAACTCCTGGCGGTAGTGGTTGCCGTCGCGGTCGACCTCCAGGATCAACCGCTCGCTGAGCGCGTTGACGACGCTGACGCCCACACCGTGCAGGCCGCCCGACACCTTGTAGCCCTCGCCGCCGAACTTGCCGCCGGCGTGCAACACGGTGAGCACGACCTCGGCCGCGCTCTTGCCCTTGTGGGGACCCGATGGGTACGGATCGACCGGGATGCCACGGCCGTTGTCCTCGACACTGCAGCCGCCGTCTTCCAGCAGGGTGACACCGATGCGGGTGCAATAGCCCGCCATCGCCTCGTCGACGGCGTTGTCGACCACGTCCCAGATCAGGTGGTGCAAGCCGGCGAGCCCGGTCGATCCGATGTACATACCTGGGCGTTTACGGACAGGGTCGAGCCCCTCCAGCACTTGGATGTCCTTGGCGCCGTAGTCGG
>JBBQTN010000274.1:0-6648 GCA_038213195.1 Acidimicrobiales bacterium
CACCGTCCCGGCCGACCACGGCTGTACTGCGCGCACGCCTGCCGCCAACGCGCCTACGAACACCGCCACGGCCTGCGCCACCAGCGAACGATCCGCACCCTGCCCGGCCAGACCGACCACGACGGCCGCAGCCCACGAGCAACCTCAGGCACAGGCTACGAACGCGGCGGACACGGCTACGCCGCACACGTCGTCCACGCCCTACGCACCAGCGTCCGCCCCGAAGGCGCACGCCGCGAAACCCTGTGCGGCGTCCTCGCCGCACCGTCAGGCACACACTTCTCGATCGTGCACCCACGCGCCTGCCGAACGTGCTCGGGTGTGGCCACCACACAACCACTCCGCCACCCTGTCCAGCCGTCCAACGAACTCGCCCGACTCCGCGCGATCATCGAAGAAACCACCGAACGGCGCCTCGCCCCCTCCGCAGCACTCGCATGGCTGACGACCGATGCCGACACACCGCCCAGCAACCCTCCCGGCGCGTGCTATGCCAGGTGACCGCGATCAGGCGCCCAGGCAGTGCGCCCTGGTGGTCGGGTACGGATCCACCGCCGGTCCCCCGCCGGGATGGATCTCGAAGTGCAGGTGCGGCACGCTGTAGATCGCGTCGCCCGTCTGGCCGAGGATCCCGATCGCGGTGCCGGCGGTGACGCTACCGAGCGTCACGTAGCCGTCGAGGTGGGCGTAGTAGTAGCGGTTGCCGTCGGTGCCGGTGAGCGAGATCGTCGTGCCGCCGAGCGCGTTCTCGTTGCCCACCGCGACCCCATCGACGACGGCGAGTACCGGCGTCCCGCGCGTACCGATGAGGTCGACACCCTCGTGGCGCCGGCCGCCGCTGCGTGGCGCGCCCCACGTGTCGGAGAACGACACCGCGGCCGTGCCGGTCGGGCACACCCAGCCGGGTCCGCCGTAGTCTCCACCAACGCCACCGACACCGAGCCCGCCGACGCCCGACGGCTGCGGTGCGACGCCGATCCCGCCGGCACCGGTCCGGCCACCTGCGGCGTCCGGGTTGAATCCGGCGTCTGCAGCCGATCCGCTTGTCCCGCCACTGTCGTCGGCGTTCGCTCCACCGGCTGCCGTCGTCGCACCTCCCGCACCGGTCGCCGAGGCGGCCGCGCCGCCCACACCGGCGGTGACCACAGGACCGCCGGACGCAGCCGTCGTCGTCGTGCCAGCGGCCGCCGCAGCGGTCTGCATCGCGGCGCGGGTGCGCTGTGCCTCCTCGGCGGCCAACGCTTTGCGGACCGCGTCGTCTTGGAGCCGGTTGGCCTGCACCTGCTTGAGGTGATCCACTTCGGCGACGGCGTTCTGGCGGAGCTGAGCCAGATGATCCTGCTCGCTCGCCGCGTCCGTCTGCTCGCCGGCCAGCTGCGCCAGTTGTGCTTGCAGTTCAGTGTCCATCTTCCGGTACCGGTCGAAGTCGTCGGAGGACGAGGCGTTGATCACGTCGATGAGAGCGTCGATCTGCACCTGATCGCCGATCGACTTGAACCCGGTGAGCAGCGACAGCGTGTCGGAACCGGAGGATACGTAGCGGTTCACCGCGATCGCTCCGATCTTGGCTTGGAGGTCGCCGACCGTCTGCTGCAAACCTGCGATCGAGGTCTGCTGCTGCCCCATCTCCGTGGTCAATCGATCGACCTTCGATTGCTGATCGAAGTACGCCTGAGCGGCGCTGTCGGCGCGGTCTCGAGCGTCCGCGATCTCCTTGGCCGCCTGAGCCGGCGTGACCTCGTCGGCACGCACCGCGGTCGATCCTGCACACACCGGTACGATCAGGCACAGCGCCAGCAGCAACGTAAGGCGGCGGAGCATGCGCGCAGCAAACTACCAGGGCGTTCGCGCTGGGTATCGTCGGTCGACGACTGGGCGAGTGCTGCGAGGGCACCGTATCGTCGCCCCGGCATGTCCACAGTCCTGCAGCTCACCGACGTCGTGTTCGTGCGTGACGGCCGAACGATCCTCGCTCCGCTGAGCTGGCAGGTGACCTCGGGGCAGCGGTGGCTCGTCCTCGGCGCCAACGGATCGGGGAAGACGACGCTCCTGAGGATCGCCTCGATGCACGAGCACCCGTCGTCTGGTCGCGTCCGCGTCCTCGGGGAGGAGCTCGGCCGTACAGACGTGCGCGTGCTGCGCCGCCGCATCGGCTACCTGTCCGCGGCGCTCGGTGCGCAGTTCCGCCCCGCCTCGCGTTGCCTCGACGTCGTGATGACGGCCAGGTACGCAGCGCTCGAGCCGTGGTGGCACCGGTACTCGGAGGAGGACGAGGACCAGGCACGCCGCTGTCTCGACAGGATGGGCGTGGAGTGGACTGCGGAACGACCGCTGGCCACGCTGTCGTCCGGTGAGCAGCAGCGGGTGCTGATGGCCAGGACACTGATGAACGAGCCGGGAGTGGTGATGCTCGATGAGCCGAGCGCACGTCTCGACCTGGGTGGTCGCGAGCAGCTCGTGCAAGCGCTCGCCGAGCTGACGTTAGATCCGACCGCGCCACCACTCGTGTTGGTCACCCACCACCTCGACGAGGTGCCGCCCGGGATGACCCACGTGCTACTGCTCCGGGACGGTCAGGTGGTCGCCCGCGGACCGATCGGCGCCACCCTGACCGGGGCGGCGCTGACCGAGTGCTTCGGGCTGCCGCTGACGCTCGAACGTCGCGCAGACGGACGGTTCAATGCGTGGGCGGCGTCAGCGCCAGCAGACGCTCCCGACCGTGCTCGATCTGGTCGGTGAGGGCCCGCTCGAGCACACCGCCCGTCCACAGCTTGCCGCCGTAGTGGAGGTGCATGCGCACCTCGCTGCCGGCCGGTTGACTGTCCACCTCCACCTCGAGCACCCACGGCGCATGGCGCCGGCCGTCGAGCTCGCGACGCTCGAACGTCGCCCGGTGCCGGACCGTATCGTGCTCGGTGCGCACCATCCGCAACCGCTTGCTGCGCGCGAACGGACCGACGCTCGCCCGGAGGTCGACCGTCCACGTCGGTGGGGCTCCCGGCTCCGCGCGGGCTCGGCTGACCAGATCGAGCCACGACGGGTAGATGGACAGGTCGTCGACCAGCGCGAACAGCTCGGCCGCGGCGCACGGCGCAGCGAGCCCAGCGGTGACGTCCACGTCGGCAGGGGGCGCGGGCTAGTTCGTGCCGATGCGCGGCCGGGCGTGGAAGGCGCGAGACAGCAGCGGACCACGCGCCACGAGCAGCCCGTCGAGGTCGTCGTCGAGATCGAACAACGGCCGCCACGGCGCCTCCTCGGCGGCAGGATCGGGAGCCGGGCGTGTGACGCGCGTGCCGAGGATCGACGAGGGCATCGCGTCACGCAGCTCGAGCTGGACACCCACCGGCATGTCCGACGCCGCCAGCGACGCCGACGGCTGCGGCAGCGGCGTGCGCGGCACACGCTCCCGGGCCGGCCGTTCGACCGCCGGCAGCGATCGGAACAACCTCGGTACTGCTTCCCGACGGTCGTCGAGCGTCCAACGCAGCGGGACGCTCAAGGCGTCCGCGTGGTGCCGGCAGAGCACGCCAGGACCTGCCTCACTGCCAACATCGAGCACCTCGATCCACACCGAGAGGCGCTGCACATCGATGCCGTAGGCGTTCTCCGCGGGCTGCGAACAACCAGGGCGCTCGCAGAGACGGGCCATCGACTGCACAAGATACCGACAGGAGCCGACGCGTTGGGCGATGGGCGATCGCGGCATGGCAGCATCGGACGGATGGCAGCAACGGACGGAGGGCGCCGGCGGACCTCACGAACCAGCCGTCGAGATCGTTGACAGCACGTGGGGTTGCAGCCGTTCGAGGACGTGGTGGCCGAGCATGGCACCGTGGTGCTGCGCGTCTGCCGCGCCCTGCTCGGCGCGGTCGACGCCGACGACGCCTGGTCCGAGACGTTCCTCTCGGCACTGCGCGCCTACCCCGACCTGCGGCCCGACAGCAACGTGCGCGGCTGGTTGGTCACCATCGCCCATCGCAAGGCGATCGACCACATCCGCGCGTCGGGGCGCAGACCACGTCCGACGGCAGACCTGCCGGAGGCCGCCTCGACCCGCGGCGTTCCGGGCGAGCGCACGGACGCCGCGCTGTCCGACGACGAGCTGCGCGCCGCGCTCGTTGGACTGCCCGTGAAGCAACGCAGCGCAGTGGTCCTGCACCACCTCGCCGGCCTGCCGTACGCCGAGGTCGCCGGCCTCATCGACAGCAGTGAGGCCGCGGCGCGGCGCAGCGCCGCCGACGGCATCGCCGCATTGCGCCGCACCATTCCCCATCCCGCCCGGTCACGAGGAGCCCACCGATGAGCACCAACACCAGACCCGCACGAACGCCGGACGACGTCGTGACGTCGTTGCGGACCTCGACGCCGACCATCGCGGACGTCGACGCCCTCCGCGCCGGGCTGACGGCGGCGGCCGACGCGGGCGGTTTGCTCGACGTCGCGTACCGGAGCGTCGACAGCCCGTTCGGTCCGCTGCTCGTCGCTGTCACCGCCCGCGGCATCGCCCGCGTCGCGTTCGAACGCGAGGACCATGACGTCGTCCTCGCCGACCTGGCGACCGCGATCAGCCCGCGGATCCTTCGCTCGGGCCGGCGCACCGACGAGGTCGCTCGCCAGCTCGACGAGTACTTCGCCGGCCAGCGCAGAACCTTCGCGCTCGACGTCGATTTGTGCCTGGTCACGGGGTTCCGCCGCACCGTGATCACCCATCTGGCCACGATCGGGTACGGCACCACCGAGAGCTACGCGACCGTGGCGCAGGCGGCGGGCAGCCCGAACGCCGTCCGCGCCGTCGGGACGGCCTGCGCGCACAACCCCGTCCCGCTGGTGCTGCCCTGCCACCGCGTCGTGCGCAGCAACGGCACGGCCGGCCAGTACCGGGGCGGAGCGGAGGTCAAGGCCGCGCTGCTGGCGATGGAAGCAAGGGGTGCAGGACGGGGATGAAGCCGTGGTGCAACGCGGCCACCGAGGTCGGCGGGGTGAGCACATCGACGTCCTGACGCGTCGGCCGAGGCGACGGCGAGTGCCATCCACCGAACCCGAACACACACGTTCGGTCGCCGACGACGACCCGCGCCTCACCGTCGCGCCCGACGAACACAGCGCCGTCGGGCAGCTCGTCGATCGGTGCGCTCCACAGCCGGCGGTGCCCACGACGGTTGAGGCCCGAGCCACGACGCAGCCGTTCGGCGGCGAGCCGGCGGTTGATCTCGTCGGCGTGGACCGGCTCGTCGCGGTCGAGCGAGCCGGAGACTGCGTCGCGGTAGGCACGGTAGGCGTCCGGACGGCACACCGCGCACGGTCGATGGCCGGCGGCGAGGGCGACGGCGTCATCGAGCAGGAACAACGGCGTCCACCGATGCGGAGCGTCGAGCGGATGCCGCCAGTCACGGAACGACGTCAGGCACGTGATCCACAGGTTGCCGGCGTGATGGCGCACGACCGCCCCCGAGTCGTCGACCAGGCAACCTCGGTTGCCGGTGAACAGGGCTCGCTCGCCGATGGCATGCAGGTCTCCCCACGGGTCGACCCGGTTCCGGCGAGGCACGCCCGCGACTCTCGCAGGCCGCGGATGTGCCGCCGCACCCGGCGGCTCGACTCGATCAGCCGACGAAGTCGGTGATCAAACCGATCGTGCGCTCCGGTTGCTCGAACTGCGGCATGTGACCGGCGCCCTCGACGAGTTCGAGCCGGGCGTCGGCGATGAGTTCGGCGAAGTCCGTGCCGTAGTCCGGGTGAACGAGCTTGTCCTGCGCGCCCCACACGAGCAACGTCGGTGCGGTGAGCCGGTACAGGCGCTTCGACAGGCCCTTGTCCGGCAGCGGCCAGGTGAACTGGAGGATGCTGGCCGTCGTCTGGGCGGCGCGGAACAACGACTCGGGATCGGTCGGATCGGGCGTCGGGAACATCGCTGCGGCCGGTCCTGTCGGGTCGGCGAACATCAGACCGGGCAGCGAGGCCGGCGGGACCCCGGAGTAGTCCGGAACGGGATGGTCGTCACGCCACAGCCCGATCGGCGCGATCAGCACGAGCTTGTCGACCCGGTGCGGGCTCGTCGAGGCGATCTCCGCCGCGACCATCCCGCCGAACGAGTGGCCGACGACCGTGGCCTTGTCGACGCCGAACGAGTCGAGCAGCTCATTGTAGTAGAGCACGAGGTCCCACAGGTCCTCGACGTGCTCGAGGCCCTGCGACTCGCCGGCTCCTGGGTGCTCCGGGGCGATGACATGGTGGGTGGTGGCGAGCGCGTCGAGCAACGGCTCCCAGAACAGTCCGCCGGCGGCGTGGAGGAACAACAGCGGCGGGCCATCCCCGGCTTGCAGGACACGGATCTTGAAGCGGCCGTCGCGGAGCTCGATGAACGATTCGTCGGGCACGGCGCTCACTTCCCCGCCACCGGCGAGGCGACGCGGGCACCCTGCCGTGCACCCTGCGGCCACCACCGGTGTTGCCATCCTTCGTCGGCCCAGAGACCGCTGATGTTCGGCATGACCTCCTTGGCGAACGTCGTGATGTTCTGCTTGGTGAGCTCGTGGGGCATCGAGCCGATCTGGAGGAGCGCGATCAGGTTGCCGACGCGCAGCCCGCGGCACGCCTCGCGCAGACGCTCGGTGACGGTCGCCGCGCTGCCGCCGATGACGAAGCCCT
>JBBQTN010000275.1:0-6587 GCA_038213195.1 Acidimicrobiales bacterium
ACAGCCGCGGTGGCACGATCGAGTTCCCCGTTCTTTGCGAGGGGGCCTGATAACAGTACGGATCAGCCTTCGGGAACGAGCTGGGCACCGGGTCGGCGAAGGCGATCCCGGTCGAGTTCGCAGCCGCGGAGACGGCGTACACCGGATTGACCTTCATCCCCCACGCGTCGGGCTCCCCACTGAGCCAGGCGCGCGCCTCCGGGTCGGCGAGCACCCACTGCCACAGCTGCTGCGCGTAGTCAGAGTTGCCCGCTGGGAGCTCGAGGCTGCTGAACGTGCGGCTGTCGGCGATTTGGAGAATGTTGAACTCGGGATTGAATCTCCTGAAATCCGGGTCGAGACCGAGGTGTGTCGGATTTCCCGCCAGCCACGGGTAATCGGGGGCCTGCACGATGCTGACCGCCTGGCGGTACGACTGCGTGAGCAGCTTGGCGACGAGACGCGGCGTCAGGTTCAGATCGGCGATGCGCACACCGGCAAGCTGCCGCTCGTCCGCCGAAGCGTTGAGGCTCGGATTGCGTTCGATGTTGAAGCCGATGACCAGGCCGGAGACACCGACCGGCGCGTAGACGATCGGGTTCGCCGGGTTGAGGGAGCTCGCTGCGAGAGGTTGGGAGACGACCACCATTCCGGGTGCGCCGGCCGACTTCGATACCAGCTGCTGACGGGCCGTCGCGTCGCTAACGGGGGCGTAAGAGAACGGCGGGAGGGTGCCGGTGCCGCACAACGACGGCTGCCAGCTGGCGACCGCGGGCAGTGCCAGTTCCGAACCGGAGATCCTTCGCTCGTCAGCCCCGAGGTTGCACGGCGAATCGACCGGATTGAAGCCGATCGGGATGGCGATCCGGTGCTGCCACGCCTCCGAGGAGACCGGCGAGGTGAAGACGCCCGCCTGGTCGGCTCCGACCGCGAACGGTGTACCGGCGTTCTCCTCGGCCGGTGTTCCCCTCGGCACGACGACGATCCAGCACTGGGGTGTCTTCTTGTCGGCACCGGCGATTGGTTGGGCCTTCTGTCCACACCCCAGTCCGGACGATTGAACACCGGTGAGGACCTGGAACAGCTCGGCACCCTTCCCATCGAGACCGGTCGCGCCACCGGCGATCTCATTCGTCGTGATCTGGTTGTAGTACGGGTTCAACCAGAAGTTCCCGCCGACCACCCTCGGATTGAAATCCGGGTCAGTCTGAACGTTGACTGTGGTGCCATCTACCGCGCGGAAGGGCAGCCAGACGTTCGTCGTTCGGGTATCCAGCACTCCGGAGGACGGATCAAAGTTCGCCCAATCCGAACGGGAGATGACTCGACTCATCGCGAACCCATTCGGGTACAGCCCACCCGGTAGACCGCCGTAACTGCCTGCAACGGCACCCTGCTCGCACTGCTCGGGAGGAGGACCGGGGTTGTCCGGCACGCTGCCGTCCGCGTCGCCCCAGCACTGCATGATCTGCATGTACTCGCTGCCGAACCGGCCCGGGCTGGCCACGGTCGGCTTGCCGCCGGTCCACGTGATCGAGACCGCCTGGTTGGTCAGCTCCGCCGTTTGGTTGACCGTGATCGCAAGGTTGGCGAACCCGCCGCGTCCGTGGACCGTGACCTGCGAGTCTGTCGCCGCTAGGGACGTGTCGGTCCCCTGGCTGCCGGCGAGCGAGTCGGCCCGAGCGCCTGCCAGCCCGAGCATCGAGGATGCGACGACAGCGAGCGCGCCGAAGAGCCACCGGCGTCGAAAGCGGCGGTGACTGGCACCCGTGAACGTCATGCGCGGCGCTGTCCTGAGAAGTGACGCCAGGCCAAGGCCGGGCCCAGCACCAGCCCGATCGTCAGCGCGATGATGAGGAACACCACGAGCAACGAGCCGTTCCAACCCGACTCCTGGTCGAGGATCGTCGGCCGCACCGGACCCTCTGCCGGAGCGGCAGCAGCATCGGCACGTGCACTCGACGATGCCTTGCAGTCGCTCGAGTCCGGGTCACAAGCCTGCGTGTTCGACGTGGCCGCCGGAGCGCCCTGTGTGGGGCTCGATCCGCTCGTGTCGACAGCGTCGCCAGCAGCGCTGGCGGTGGAGACGGGAACGGCCGTCGTCGAAGAGACGTCCCCGTCAGCCGGGACGCTGCTCGACGACGCGCTGCCGACTGCGGTTGTCGTCGGGGAACCGGCGTTAGCCGGGGCGGCACCCTTCGCAGGTGTCCCAGCGCCGCCGCCGGCCCGCGACGGCGCTGCCGTGCTCGCCGTCGACGTGCCGGTCGCGGCACCGGTCGGCGCCGCACCACCGGCGCCACCGGAACCACCAGCGGCCGGTGCAGCTCCGCCGCCACCTGACGCACCCGCGGCGGGTGCGCCAGCCGCGTTGCCGGCGCCGGCACCCGCGGCCGAAGCAACGCCGGCCGCTGTTGTCGCTGTCACGCCGCCATTCCCCGCTGGCGCAACGCCCGCTGGTGCTGCTGCGGCGGGCGCCGCCGAGCTCACTGCCGTGGGAACGTTCGACAACCCACCCGTGCCGTCGGGGCACTGGCTCGTAGCCTGGCGATCACACTGCTGCGGCTGCGGCGCCTTGTCTGCGAGCAGGTTCGATCCGTCCGCGGAGAACGTCGGGTTGTTGCACTTGGTGACGTCGATGTTCTGGACGACGACGCCGGGGATCTTGCGGATCTGGTCGAAGCTCGCTTGCACGAGGTTGATCGGCATAGGTGAGTAGCCGAGTGACGCCGATTGCTGCTGTGCCTGACACATCGCGTAGTACGCGAACGCGCCGAGCGTCTCGCCCTTGGCGCGGTTGAACTGACCTGCGACGGTGGTCGGCACGATCAGGTACGAGTACGACGACAGCTCATAGCTCCTCGGGTCGTTGTCGGCATAGACGCCGTCGAGGTTCTGCGTGAGGTAGACGGTCGGATCGCTGGCGTCGGTGTTGATCTGCGCCTGCAACAGCGAGACGGCGACGTTCTCCGGCGTCGGCTCCGTGTAATAACCGGCTTTGTTGAGCACTTTGGCGACGGGGAACTGGGTCTGGAGAGCGTAGGAGTAGTTGACGTAGCCGATCGCGCCCTCGGCGAAGCCTTGGCTGACATATCCGGCGATGCCGAGGTCGCCCGATTGGGAGATCATCCCCTGAATGGTCGGGTAGAAGGACGTGTAGCCGCATGCCGGCGCCCGCCCGGAGCGGTTGCAATAGTCTGTCCAGATCGCAGGGTATTGGCTGATCATCCACTTCGTGAACTGCGCGCTCGAGCCGGAACCGTCAGAGCGAACGACCGGGACCACGACCCGAGCCGGCATCACCAGACCGGGGTTGTCGGCCTGGATCGCGGGGTCGTTCCAATGCGTGATCGCACCGGTGAAGATCTTGCTGATGTTCTCGCCGGAGAGGCGCAGGTTCGTGACCCGCTTGCCATTGATCTGCAGGTTGTACATGAACGACGTGCCGCCGGCCGTCACAGGGATGTAGGCGTAGCTGCCAGGCGCCGGCTTCTCGGGCTGCGAGCCGTCCTCTGGTTGGAACTGGAACGGGATGTCCGAGGCTGCGAAATCGACGGTGCCGTTGAGGAAGTCCTGACGGCCGGCGGTCGAGCCGCTCGGGTTGTAGTCGACGGTGATGCCGTACTGGCGCACATCGACGCGCATCGCGTCGAGCGCGTTCGCCGACCACGAGGAGCCTTCACCGGAGATCCGCTGGTAGCTGGCGTGCGCGATCCGCGATTGGAGCCCGATCAACAGTATTCCGAGCGTCGCGATCAGTACCGCGGTCAGACGACCCGCTCGCCCGTGCGTCGATGAACAAGCCGCCGTCACGCCTGCCCCGTTCCGTGCGCGGTGTCGATTCGCTCGAGGTCACGAGCCGACCGGGTCGCGGCGCGGCGCGCCTGGCCCTTGGAGAGCCGCCCAGCGGGGCGACCCCCGAGCAACCGCGCGACCACGAACAGCACGAGCACGAGGATCATCAGCACCGCCGCGGTGGCGAACCCGCGGGCGATCTGGGTGCGCTGCGGCGAGCGGACGAGCTCGAACGCGGCGAGCGGCAACGAGACCATCGGACCCCTGAGCGGGTCGGCGTTCATCGAGGCGGTGAAACCGGCCGTGAGCAACACGGGCGCCGTCTCGCCTACACCTCTTGCCACGCCGAGGATCACGGCCGTCGTCAAGCCCGAACGTGCCGTGGGCAGCACGACGTGCCAGACCACCCGCCACTGCGGTGCGCCGAGGGCGGCCGCAGCCTCACGGAGGTTGCCGGGGACCAGCCGCAGGACCACGTCCGCCGAGCGGATGATGATCGGCAACATCACGATGCTCACCGCGATCGACGCGGCCAGTCCCGAACGCTCGAACCCGAGGATCAGGATCCACGTCGAGAACACGAGCAGGCCGGCGAGGACCGACGGCAGTGCAGTCATCGCGGTGACGACGCTGCGCACCAATCCGGCGAACGGATGTCTCGACTCGTTGAGGAAGATGGCGCACGCGACCCCGAGCGGCACGGTGAACGCCAGCGCCAACGAGGTGATGATCAACGTTCCGACCAGCGCGTGCGCCACGCCGCCCTTGCCGAGGCTGTCGAGCGGACCGGTGCGGCTGAGATCGTCGAGGTAGGTGTTCGTCCGCCACAAGGCGCCCCATCCCCGATAGATCGTGAATACAACGACGGAGAACAGGGCGCAGAAGGCCACCAGGGCAGCGAAGACGAGCAGTACGGCCATCACCCGGTCGAGGACGGCCGGCCCGTCTTCGGTCAGCGCGACGAGCACGGCATATGTCGCGAGGAACACGAGGAAACCGACGATCGCGAAGCCCAGTCGTCCCGACAGCGGGGTGAGCCGCCCGAACAACAGCAATGTCGTGCACAGTGCGCTCGCCGCAGCACCGAGGACCAACAGAACGTCATCGCGTGACACGTGTGCGATCGGCCGGCGCTGCGGAGGAGCGCTCGCCGGCCCTGGCCGGTCGGGGACCACGGTGGTGGAGCGGGCATTGCCGGTCCCACCCTTGTCCGCTTCGGCGGCAGCTTCCGCCGTCGGGTCGTCGACCGTCGTGGAGGTCATGCCTCGCTGCTCGCTCCCGAGCGTGACCGGCTGATGAACCACGAGGCCGTGAAGTTGATCCCGAGGGTCATCACGAACAGGGCGAGACCAGCCGCGAACAGCGCCGAAAGGCCGATGCCCGACGTCTCGTTGTAGCGCAGCGCGATGAGGCTCGAGACCGAGTTCGTGCCCTCCTCGAGGAGATGGAAGCTGATCCGGAAGCTCGGCGAGATGATCAGCACCACCGCGATCGTCTCCCCGAGGGCGCGGCCGAGACCGAGCATCGTGCCGCCGATGATCCCGCCGCGGCCGAACGGCAACGCGACAACGCGGATCATCCCCCACCGGGTCGAGCCGAGCGCGAACGCGCCCTCGCGCTCGCCAACCGGGACCTGGGAGAAGACCTGGCGCATCACCACGCAGGCGATCGGCATCACCATCATCGACACCACGATCCCGGCCAGGAAGGCCGACGCTGTGTAGACGCTGGCGCTGGCCAACGGGCTGTTCGGCTCTGCGCCGGTCACCTTGAACAGCGGGATCCAACCGAACCAGGTGTTGATCCACCGCGACACCGGGACCACCTGGCCCTGCAGCAGGTACAGCCCCCACAACCCGTAGACGACGCTCGGCACAGCGGCCATCAGATCGACGAGCGCGATCAGCGACGATCGCAGCCAGGCAGGCGCCACCTCGGTGATGAACAACGCGGTGCCGAGAGCGAGCGGGACTGCGATCGAGACCGCCACGACGGCGATCGAGACGGTGCCCAGCAGCACCGCGGCGATGCCGAACTGGCCTCGATCTGTCTGCCACTCGGCCGTGGTGAGGAACGAGGGGCCCGCCTTGGCGAGCGCCTGCCAGGCCTGGATGGCGAGAAACACGCCGACCGCGCCCATCACTGCCAAGACGACGAGTGCGCTGAGCGAGGCCACGCCGAAGAACGCGCGGTCGCCCCGACCGCGCGTGACGGCGATTCGACGCGGCGCCTGTGCGGCAGCATCGAGCTCGACGACTGCCTCGACGATGGTCGCCATGGTCAGGCAGTTGCACCGGACGGCAACGGAACGACGTCGTTCATGGTGACGACGTCACACGCGAGGTTGATCAGCGGGACACCGTTCAGCTCGGACACGGTGACATCACCGGATCCTCGACGCCCCAGCTTGCGGGGACACCGGCACCACAGAGTGCCGGCCGGGCGATCACGTCATCTTGCGGCGCGGTCTCCATATGACGGCGACAGTAAAGGTCCCGACCGACAGGACGATGAACGACCGGTGTCGGCACTGTTGCCGCAACACGAAGCCTGGACACCCCGACCCGGAGCGGCATTTCCGAGAGAGGGCGCGTGCGACATCCGACATCGAGCGGGCACGGAGCGGACCGACGGAACTTGTCACACCCTTCGCTCGCGAGGCGCAGCGTTCTCGCACGGAGGACGGCCCTCGATCGATACTCGTCCACCAACGGCGCGTTGCTCGCGGGTGACCGGGGGGTGAACTCTACAGCACCGGTACCGGAATCCGGTTGAGCCGCCTCAGGGAGGTCGGATGACGTCCCCTACGGTCGGTC
>JBBQTN010000276.1:0-6509 GCA_038213195.1 Acidimicrobiales bacterium
GTATAGTCGGCGAGGCCATGGTCGTGGTCCCACTGCACGTTGGCTTTCGTGAGATCCGCGCCCCGGTCGACGAGCGGTGGTTGTCCAATACCGACCGGTGCGCACCACGGTGAGCCGGTGGCCTCGGCGTGGAGGTACTCCGTTTCCATTGCATCGGTGACTGTCGTGACGGCTTCGGGGCAAACTGATTTGAATTTGGTGACGGGACCATCACCGCCAGAACTGATGAATGCGTCGCTGGTGCGCTTCAGTGTGCGGAGCAATGAACACATCGCGCCCTCGGCCCCATCAACCTTGAACTCCAACCCGACCTGAGATCCAGGGAACGCGTTCAGCACGCTTTCGATCGTCGGAACGCTCACGTGAGCGCCGGCGAGCGGGTAGTTCCGTGCTGGGCCAGCCCACGTGTCACCGAGATCGATGAGCCGCAGTTCGGCGTATGTGATGCTCACGATCGAGACCGAGGCTCCCGACTTGCCTTTCACGACATCATCGTGGGCGGCAACGAGAACACCATCTTTTGTCATTCGTACGTCGGCATCGAGAATGTCTGCCCCCGCCGCCTTCGCTGCGCGCATCATTTCGATCGTGTTGGGCGGACCGAAGTAGTCGCCGTCGGCGTGAGCAATGATCAGCGTGCGGTTGGATCGGTAGATGCTCGGCGGACACGGCGCTGAGCTCGCATCGTTCCCGCACGACCCGACGAGTGTTGCGAGCGTGCTCATCGTCGCGACAACACGGAGTGTCCGACGCCCAGCCCGAATCAGGGTCACGCAACATCATGACTGACATGGATGCCCGCGCAACCGCGCGACAACCACAGAGTCTCCGCTGATCCAGGACCGACTCAGCCTGAACCGGCCGTGCAGCTCAACCGGGCGTGGTCGGTCGCGGCGATCGCGTGGATGACTCTCGCCGGTAGGTCCCGTCGAAGATCGTCACCCAGGTTGTGCGCTCATCGGCAGACTGCTGCCAGTGTTGGCGCACTGATCCGTCCGGTTCCGGTGTCCAGGTGATGCGTTCGATCTTGCCCGGCTCGACCGCGCCCGACATCACCATCGCGTCGTCGAGGAGGCTCCCATACAGATCGAGGATCAGCCCGGTCATGTCCATCCAACACTGGTGCCATCGGCCAGTGATGTGGTCGTAACCGGTCAGGCTGGTACCACTGAACTTCTCGTCGACTGTGGTGTAGTTCTCGACGAGGACGTGTCCGCGTTGGCGGCGTTCGATTTGGTTGTGGCCGATGAGCTCGTCGGTGTCGCGCAGGTGAACTGCCCAGTCTCCGATCCAGAAGTCGAAGTCTGAACGCGGACTCGGTGCTTGATCCACACGCCCCCCTCGATCATCGGCGACAACCGCCACCCGAATCGTAGTCACCCCCTCATCGCGTTCCGGCGGGCTGGGACAGCCGGTCGAACCAGACTCGGCCCACGCCAACGAACTCGCTGTGACCGCAGTTGCGGGCTCTTGGTGCGACTCGTCGCAGTCGACCACACATCGATTGCTCGGTGAGGTTCGTGCTGACCCGCGGTCGTCGGTGGCCATCACGTGTCGAGTTAACTCTGCACTGCCTGCTGCGCCCAACCACGAGCGCGTCGCCGTTCCCGCTGCGACCACACCACGACCGGTCGGCGACCGCTCCCCGTGCGCTTCGTTGTCGATGCTCGGATCATCCACGGGGCCTTCACCATTTCGCCGTCCTTTAAGTCGAAGCGAACTCGAAGCTGAGATCGGACCTCGAACAGCCACCGTCAGGTCGACGAGCACGGTCACGCGGGACGGATGTTGGCATTGAGGTGGAACACGTTGTCGGGGTCGTACGTGGACTTGATCCGCTGGAGCCTCTCGTACTTCGAGCTATAGGCGGCGCGAACCCGCGCCTCGTCGTACTCGGTCATGAAGTTGACGTAGCTGCCGATGCCGACCGCGTGCTCGACGAGCGCCGACCAGTAGTCGCGCACCCATGCCCGTTCGGCCTCGTAGTCCGCAGGGTTCGGCGTCGAACCGGAGATGTTGATGACGTACCCCGTCTGGCGGCTGCCGCCGAACGCCGTCGCCTCCCCGTCGGCTCGGCCATACGCACCACCGAGCACGAAGATCGGCACGAACGACAGCGGGGACATCTTCTTCGCCTGATGCTCGACGATCACCTCGATGGCCCCGTCGGTCAGCTCGTCCAGGTACACGGCCTTCTCGTAGGAGTGCATTCCCCACGGCGCCGAGCCGTCGAACATCTGCTGCACAGCGACGTACGGGATCGGGGTGACCATCTCGACGATCGGGGTCAGCGCCTCCTTGATCGGCGCGATCACCCCCGCATGCGCGGCGTCGTCGGCGAAGCCGACGACGACGAGCGCGAAGTGGGGAGCGAAATGCAACTCCGTCGGCACGAACGGCTCGGGGGGCGCGCTGAGCCCTGCCATGAACGCCGCATACTCGTCGGGGAGGGCCTTGACGTACTCGCGGGCGAAGCGGAACAGGTCGCGCCCCTGCTCCGGGGTGAACAGGAACAGTCCGAGGTGCACCATCGGCCCGACCTCGCGAAGGGCGAACTCGAACTCCGTCACGACGCCGAAGTTGCCGCCACCGCCGCGAATCGCCCAGAACAGGTCAGGGTTGTCGGACTCGGAAGCGTGGAGCACCTGCCCGTCAGCCGTGACGACCTCGGCTCCGACCATGTTGTCCACGGACAACCCGGCGAGGCGGGAGAGCCAGCCGATGCCGCCGCCCAAGGTCAACCCGGCAACGCCGGTGCTGCTGATGAACCCGCCGGGGACGGCCAAACCGTGAGCCTGGGTGGCAGCATCGAACTCGCCCCACGTCGCGCCACCTCCGCAACGCGCCCGTTTGGCGTCGGCGTCGACGTGCACCGTCTTCATCGGGGTGAGGTCGACCATCAGTCCCCCGTCGGTGAGTGCGAACCCTGCGTAGTTGTGGCCGCCGCCGCGCACGGAGACCTCCAGTCCCTCGCGTCGGGCGAACCCGAGGGAGTTGGCCACGTCGCCACTGCTGGTGCAGCCAACGACGACCGCCGGCCGCCGGCTGATCGCCCCATTCCAGATGTTGACTGCGTCGTCGTAACCGGCCTCCCCCGGACGCGAGACCTTGCCCCCGATGGTCGCCTGCAGCGCGTCCACCGTTCTGTCGTCAACCATGATCGCCCCTCCCAGTACATTTGAATCGCCGATGTTACGCCACCAGTCAACGACCACTGACCGCCCGCGCGTCCTACGGAGAAACCACTTGCCCGGCGTCTAGGCATAAACGATGACAAACAGAGACCAGCCCTATCGAACGTGGCGAGCGAGCGACCTCAGAGTCTTCGACACCGGGTTCGCTCAGCGTGTGGGAGTCTGCCCGACATTCGCGTGGCGCAAGACCACCGACGACATCCTCGACAACTTCCACATATCTGCAACCAATCAACGACCCGCGACACGAGACTCACGGTGGCGACTGCTCGCGCGGGCCGGGCGCAGCAGGTGGCGCCCCGCTGGGTGAGCTGGTTGTTCGTTGGCATCCGGAGCGTGGTCACGCGACGATGGGTCGTGGTCGACGTCGTGGTGCTCGGTAGCGGAACTCCGAACCCGACACCCACCCGCGCGGGAGCTGCCGTGGCGGTCGTGGACGGTTCGCCGTGGGTGCTCGTCGACTGTGGTCGTGGCGCGACACAGCGGGCGCTCGAGGCTGGACTCGACCTGACCACCGTCCTAGCAGTGATGTTGACCCATCATCACTCCGATCATCTGAGTGACCTGGCCACGCTCGCTACCACACGATGGTCTGCCGGCGCCGACCCCCCGTTGACCGTCGTCGCGCCCGACGGTCCCGCTTCCCGGTACGCGGGCGCCTGTCTGTCGATTTTCGAGGACGAGTGCTTTCACGGTCAGGCCCGCCGCGCCGCGGGGCGGCGGCCGACCATCAATGTCGCACCGTTCCCCGGGCCTCACGAACTGACGACCGTGGTCGACCGCCTCGGCTGGATCGTCAGCACCGCGCTGGTTGACCATCACCCGATCACCCCAGCCGTCGGCTACCGAATCGAGCGCAATGGCATCGTGGTGACGGTCAGCGGTGATACCGCAGTGTGCGACGCAATGGACCAACTCGCTCGCGACGCGGATGTACTGGTCCACGAGGCGTTGTTGACGGCGTCGGTCACTGCCGAGCTGCTCGAATGGAACGCTGGTGCCCGTCAAGTCGGCCAACTCGCGGCACGATCGCAGGTGGGTCAGCTCGTCCTCACCCACCTGATGCCCGCACCGGGCACACTGGCCGAAAACGACGCTTTCGTCGTCGAGGCCCGCACGGGGGGATACACGGGTTCAATCCACGTCGCCCACGACCTCCTCACTATCGCCGCCGACCGCTGACAGCGAACCCCACCGCGCGCCACGGCCGACATTCCGGGGCGTCGGTGCTATGTTCCCGACCCGGTGCTCTCGGCACAGCCGCCCCGCCGGGCCGGCGTCGCACGGGGATGGGGTCATGTCGACGAGATCAGCGCAGTCCCCCCCAGATGTCGCCCGCGCGAGCCGCCGGCCCGACACTCGGCGCCGTGCAGTGCCCCGGAACCGGATCGAGCTACTCGGCGAGGAGGAGCGCCTTCGCGGCGCCGACGGCGGTCGGTGGGTCGAGCCGCGCTTCGCGCCGCTTGACCTCAACGAGCTGCGCGTCACCCGGCTGCGCGCCGGGTACCGAGGCGGGGCTGTGGTCTTCGACGCCTCGCTGGTGGCCCGTGCCGGAGCCGTGACTGCGCTGTTCGGGCACAACGGGGCCGGCAAGACGTCGCTGATCAAGGCGGTCGCCGGGTTGATCCCGACGCTCGCCGGGCAGGTGCAGCTCGGCCCGCTCGATATCACCCACCGCCCCGCCCACGAGCGGGTGCGCAGCGGACTGGTCTACGTGCCGCAGTCCAACGGCGTGTTCTCCTCGATGTCGGTGCACGACAACCTGATCCTCGGCGCGACCATGACTCGAGAGCAGTCCGTCATCGACGAGCGCCTCGCCGTCGTCCACCGCCTGTTCCCGGTACTCGCCGAACGGCCGACGCAGGTCGCGTCGACGATGAGCGGCGGCGAACAACGAATGCTGTCGATCGCGATCGCTCTGATGGCCGGAGCCCGGGTCCTGGCCCTCGACGAGCCGAGCCTCGGCCTGTCGCCGGCGGTCACGCAGGAGGTGTTCCAGACCGTGCGCCGCCTCGCCGACGAGGTTGGGCTGGGCGTGCTGCTGGTCGAGCAGATGATCGGCCCGGCGCTGGCCTGTGCCGACCACGTCTATGTGCTGCGCGCCGGGCGGGTCGTGGCTGAGCACACCCGTGCCGAGGCGCTGCTCCGCCGAACCTGGTGGGACGTCTTCTGAGATGCCGTGCCCTGGCGGTGTGCCGATCGAACCCCAGCGAAGGAGCACCTGATGGAGACGATCCAAGTTGACGCCATCGAGGTGCGCTACGAGATCAGCGGTGACGGCGAACCCGTCATCTGCCTCCACGCCAACCCGTTCGTCGACTGGTACCTACCTCTCCTCGAGCGGATGCCCGACTACGCGATGCTGCGCTACACGCGCCGGCCACTCGAGGACACGCCGCTGTCGATCGCCTCCGATGCCACGACCTGTCGGCAGCTCGCCAAGCTCCTCGGCTGGGATCGTAGCCACGTCATCGGGCACTCCGCCGGAGCGCTCACCGCCCTCCAGCTCGCAGTCGACGCCCCCGGCCTTGTCCACACCCTGTCCCTGCTCGAGCCTGCCGTCTCGTCACCCTCGAACGGCGATGCGCCCGGCGGCGACGATCCGTTCGCTGCGATCGTGCAGGCACACGCGGCCGGTGACTACGAGACGGCTACCGAACGATTCTTGACGCTGGTGTGTGGCAGTGGATCGCGACCAATACTCGAGCGCGCGGTGCCTGGGGCCTTCGAACACGCCGTCGAAGCATGTGAGTTCTTCTTCCGGGCCGAGGTGCCCTCGATCTTGCAGTACGTGTTCACCCCCGAGTTGGCTGCGCGCGTCAGCGCGCCCGTCCTCAACGTCGTCGGCGAACGATCCGAACCCGGTTTCATACGTGGTGCCGACTCGGTTCAATCCTGGTTTCCTCACGCCGAGCGCTTCACGCTGCCTGGCGCCACCCACTTCCTCATGGTCGAGCAACCAGACCATATGGCGGCCGAGCTTCGACGCTTCCTCCGAGCACACCCGATCGAGTAACGCTTGCGGCCAAGTCCCAGTCCAACGGCGCAGGAAATGGCGCTCTAGAACGGACCACGGGCGTTGGGGTGGCCGTCCATTCGATCGGCAACAGGACACCGCAGTTCGCATCGTGCCCGGACCGACGACTGTCTGAGCCATCACCGACGGCGGAGAACGCCCCCGGCTCGACAATCCGACGCTCACCGACGCAGGATCGTGTCACCAGCAAGAACGTCTGCTGAGGGCTGCATCTGTCAACACACAAGGCGACACAGCTCGACATCGCGCACCACCTGGTGGCGGAACGGGAGGGATTC
>JBBQTN010000277.1:0-6479 GCA_038213195.1 Acidimicrobiales bacterium
CCTTCGCCGTTGGCCGCCTTGCCGTTCACGGTGAAAGATCCGTCGGCCGTGCCGACTCGTTTGCCCTTGGGCGGCCTTGCCACGGGGCCAACGATACTCCCCTCATGGGAGTAACCGGGAGTAACCGTGGGAGTAACGCTCCCCGACATCAAGCAACACCAGTCGACACTGGACGGACGTTTCCCCAGCTCAGAGGGGATCATCCAACACGAGCCAACACAGTCCAACACGGAAATGCACCTGCGAGCGGAACGGGAGGGATTCGAACCCCCGGGCCTTGCAGCCTCCCGCTTTCAAGGCGGGTGCATTTGTCCGCTCTGCCACCGTTCCGGGAGCCGAGGTTAGCGATCGGCCAGGGTGGCGCCGCTGCGGACTCGGCAGAATGGGCGGGTGAACGAGGCCGAGCTGCGCGAGCTGATCGACGGGCTGCGCTCGGGGGCAGTCGCACCCGACGATGCGGTCGCGATCCTCCGCCGCCTCCCGTTCGCCGAGGTCGGTGACGCGCTCGTCGACCACCACCGTCACCTCCGCCAGGGCATGCCGGAGGCGATCTTCGGGCGTGGCAAGACACCCGAGCAGTGCGTGCGGATCGTCGGCGAGCTGCTCGCCCACGGGACGGGCCCGGTGCTGCTCACCCGGGTCGACGACGCCCAGCGCAAGGCCGCGCTCGCCGTGCACCCCGATGCCGTGCAGCGCGCCGGCTGCCTGCTGTGGCGGGCGCCCGGGACGACGAGTGCGCGAGGCGTGCTCGTCGTCAGCGCCGGCACCAGCGACACGCCGGTGGTCGACGAGTGTGTTCTGACCCTTGCCGCATACGGCTTCGCGGCGGACCGCTTGGTCGACGTCGGCGTGGCCGGCATCCACCGTCTGCTCGCCCACCTCGACCGGATCACGTCCGCAGATGCGATCGTCGTCGTCGCGGGGATGGAGGGCGCGCTCGCGAGCGTGATCGGCGGGCTCACCGCCGTGCCCGTCGTCGCGGTACCCACGAGCGTCGGCTACGGCAGCAGCCTCGACGGGATCACCGCGCTGCTGGCGATGCACGCCTCGTGCGCGAGTGGGATCACCGTCGTCGGCATCGACAACGGCTTCGGCGCGGCGTGCGCGATCGCGAGGATCCTGCGATGACCGCGACGCCTGCCGCCGGCCTGCGCACCGCGTGGTTCCACTGCTTCGCCGGGACCGCCGGCGACATGACGATGGGCGCGCTCGTGCACGCCGGCGCCGATCCGATGATGATCGCCGAGGTGGTCGGGCGCCTCGCGCTCGACGGCTACGCGCTGAGCTTCGAGCCCACGCTGCGCTGCGGGATCGCCTCGACGAGGGCCGTCGTCGTGGTCCACGGGGGCCACGAGCACGAGCCGTACCGATCTCCTGACGCGCACGACGCGACCGGGCAGGTGCTCGGCGCGACCGGACACGGCGCAGCCGGTGATCCGAGCGACGCCGGCGACGACCGAGGCGGACACAAGGTCCACCACGGGCACGACGACCACGACGACCACGACGACCACGACGGGCAGGACGACCACGACGGGCACGACCCCCACGGCGGCCACGACGAACGCGGCGGCCACCCACCGCACCGCCCGTACAGCGAGATCCGCAGGCTCCTCGACGAGGCCGACCTGCCGGCGCGCGTCGCTGACAGGGCCGCACGCACGTTCCGGGCGCTCGCCGAGGTCGAAGGGGCGATGCACGGGGTCGATCCGGACGACGTCGAGTTCCACGAGGTCGGCTCGGTCGAAGCGATCGTGGACATCGTCGGAACGTGCGCGGCGCTCGAGTCGCTCGGCATCGCGCGCATCGTATGCAGCCCGATCACCGTCGGCCAGGGGATCGTGCGCACCGCGCACGGCGAGCTGCCGAACCCCGCGCCGGCAACGCTGGCGCTGCTCGCCCGCCGGAACGCGCCGTGCCGCGGGGTCGCGGACCGCAAGGAGCTCGCCACCCCCACCGGCGTCGCGCTGATGACCACGCTCGCCGACGAGTTCGGTCCGCTGCCGGCGATGACAGTGTCGTCGATCGGGTATGGCGCGGGCACCGCCGACATCCCCGGCCGGCCGAACGTCGTCCAGGTGGTGATCGGCACCGAGCCCGCCACCAGCGAGACGACCACGCCTGATCCGGGCCAGCCGGTGCAGCTGTTCGAGACCAACGTCGACGACGCCACGGGCGAGGTGATCGCCCACACGATCGCCGCCCTCCTCGTCGCCGGCGCCCACGACGCATGGGCGACGCCGATCGTGATGAAGAAGGGTCGACCTGCGCACACCGTGCACGCGCTGTGCGATCCGGCGCTCGCCGCTGCCGTGAGCGGCGTGCTCGTGCGCGAGACAGGTTCGCTGGGACTGCGCGGCACCGTCCTGCGGCGCTGGCCACAGCAGCGCGAGGAGCGCACTGTCGCTGTCGAGGGTCACACGATCCGAATCAAGGTCGCGGCCGGGCGGGTGAAGGTCGAACACGACGATGCGGCAGCCGTCGCGGCGGCGCTCGGGCGCCCGCTGCGCGAGGTGCTGCAGGCTGCCGAATCAGCCGCCGCCGGTGGCAGGATACAGACGTGATCCCCCCGGTCGTCGATGCCGACTTCCTCTCCGACCATCCCGACGCGGTGCTCGCCGACGTCCGCTGGTACCTCGACGGACGCGACGGGTTCGCCGCCTACCGCGACGGTCACCTTCCCGGCGCGCGGTGGGTCGACCTCGAGACCAGGTTGGCGGCGGCCGGCCTGCCGGCGACGGAGGGTCGCCACCCCCTCCCCACACCACAAGCGTTCGCCGCGGCGATGAGCGGGCTCGGCATCGGGGACGAGACCGTCGTGGTCGCCTACGACGACACCGGCGGGATCACCGCCGGACGGCTCGTGGTGATGTTGCGGATGCTCGGCCGCGACGCGGCGTTGCTGGACGGCGGTCTGCACGGCTGGCTCGGGCCGCTCGAATCGGGTCCGGGCGCGACGTCCGCGCCGGCCACCTTCACCGACAAGCCGTGGCCCGGCGACCGCCTGGCCGGCGCCGACGAGACCGCAGCGGCAGCGCTCGCCGGTGTCCCGGTGCTCGATGCGCGTTCGTTCGAGCGGTTCACCGGCGAGGTCACGCAGATCGACAACGTTCCAGGCCACATCCCGGGCGCGTCCAGCGCCCCTGCAGCGGAGGCGTTCGGCGGCGATGGCCGGTTCAAGTCGCCCGAGCAGCTGCGCGCCCACTACGCCGCCCGCGGGATCGACGAGTCGACAGCGGACGTCATCGCCTACTGCGGCTCGGGGGTCAGTGCCTGCGTGAACGTTCTCGGGTTGGAGCATGCCGGCCTGACCCCGCCCCGGTTGTACGTCGGCAGTTGGTCGGGCTGGTCGGCCGACGTCCGGCGCGAGACAGCTCTCGGCGGGTGAGCATCCTCGGCGGCACGTCCGCCGTCGGCGGCACAGCCCCGGAGACGCCGACCGCGGCGATGGTCGCGCTGCGGCGGACCCGCCAACGCCACCGGCTCGGCAACATCGAGTGGTTCGAGGCGGCCTACCGCGTCTACCTGCTCGCGCTGTTCGGCGGCGGAACGGTGCTGTGGGTCAGCGGCGTGATCGGCGACAAGCCGGTCGACGCGGCCACCGCGGCCACGTTCGCCCGCCACGCCCCGGCGGTGCTCGGCGTCCTCGCCGTGCTGGCCCTGCTCGCCGGGCTGCGCAGCGGCGCGCAGGGCGGCCCGCTCGCGCTGGAGGCGCCGGACGTGATGTACGTGATGCTCGCCCCGGTCGACCGGCGCAGGGCGCTGCTGCGCCCGGCCGAGCAACGACTACGCAGCGCCGCTTACGCCGGCGGTGTGCTCGGGGCGATCGCCGGGCAGCTCGCAGGGAGGCGCCTTCCCGGATCCACCGTCGCGTGGGCGGCATCGGGGGCGGTGTTCGGCATCGCGATCGGGCTGATCTGGGTCGGCGCGGCGTTGATCTCCCACGCCAGCCACATCCCGTTGTGGTCGACGACGATCCTCGGGCTGGCGCTCCTCGTGTGGCAGGCGTTCGCCGCCGCCGGCACCCACGCTCCCGCGCCGGGCAACCTTGTCGGCAGCCTCGCGCTGTGGGGTTGGCGCCAGCGCGGCATCGACGCGGTGGCGATCCTGGTGATCGTCGCGATCGTCGTCGCCGGCATCGCGCTGCTGCGGCGGACCTCGCTCGACGCGCTCGCCCGGCGCAGCGGACTCGTCGCGCAGCTGCGCTTCGCCGTGACGATGCAGGACCTGCGCACGGTGATCCTCCTGCGTCGCCAGCTCAACCAGGAGCAGACCCGCAACCGTCCATGGGTGCGGTTGCGCACCCGCAACCGGCAGCACGCGATCTGGCGGCGGGGCTGGCACAGCCTGTTCCGGCTGCCGGCGACGCGGGTCGTGCGGATGGCGGTCGTCGCCGCGGCCGCGGGCGCCAGCCAGGCGCTGGTGCTGCGCGGCACCTCGCCGGCGCTGCTGCTCACTGCCGGCCTGCTGTTCCTCCTCGGGCTCGAGGCGATGGAGCCGCTCTCGCAGGAGGTCGACCAGCCCGACCGCGCCGAGAGCCTGCCGATCGAGCGCGGCCAGTTGATGGTCCGCCACCTCGCCGCGCCGGCGGTCGCACTGGTGCCGTTCGCGGTCGTCGCCGCTGCGGCGGCAACCGTGACGACCGTGCTGCACAGCAACGGCCGGTACACGTGGTCCTCTACAGCAGCTGCCGCCGCGATCCTGTGCATCCCGACCGTGCTCGGCGGCGCGGCCGGGGCGGTGGTGAGCATCGTGCGCGACGCACCCGATCCGTTCGCCAACGCAGGTCAGCAGGCGTTCCTGCCGCCGGAGATGGCCGGCTTCACGACGCTGCTGCGGGTGATCATCCCGCTCGTCGTCAGCGCGCTGGCGACGGTCAACATCCTGCTCGTGCGCCAGGCCGATCGCAACGGTGATAGCACGGTCGGCGCCGCCCTGCGCGGCGCGATCGGCACCGCGCTGCTGGTTGCCGCGACGGCGTACTGGGTGCGCAAGCGCGACGACATCCGCAAGGCGATCAAGCAGTTCATGTCGCAGGGCCGCGAGTACACGACCCAGCAGAGGAGCGTCCGATGAGCCGCAACCCGCGCAACCCGCGCAACGCTCCTGCGCTCGTCACCAGCGGGCTGTCCAAGAACTACGGCGACCGTCCCGCGCTCGAACCACTCGACCTCGAAGTGCCCGTCGGCGAGCACGTCGCGCTGGTCGGCCACAACGGCAGCGGCAAGACGACGCTGCTGAAGATGGCGGCCGGCCTGCTCGATCCGTCCGACGGGACGGTCAAGATCTGTGGCCACGGCTCGGGGACCGAGGGGGCGCGCCGGTCGCTGTCGTGGCTGAGCGACAACCCGACGTTCTACGACGACCTGTCGCTGTGGGAGCACCTCGAGTACATCGCCAGGCTGCACGGCGTCGAGCACTGGGAGGAGCCGGCGGAGCACCTCGTCGGCGCGATGGGGCTCGGCGACCGGCGCGACGACATCCCGACCACGTTCAGTCGCGGGCTGCGCCAGAAGGCGGCGATCACGCTGGCGTGCGTGCGACCGTTCGACGTGTGGCTGGTCGACGAGCCGTTCGTCGGCCTCGACGCGACCGGCAAGGAGGCGTTGCTGGCCGAGTTCGACCGCGCCGCCCAGCGCGGGGCGACGTTGCTCGTCGCCACCCACGAGCTGTCGTTCGTCAACCGGGTCGGCCGGCTGCTCGCCCTGCGCGATGGTCAGCTGACCTACGACGGCCCGCCCTCGGGCACCGACGTGCTCGCCCTGGTGATGCCGAGCTGAAACCCGCCGTTCGGGAGCGGCCGTCGCGCCTGCTCTGCGGTGCCGCGCCGCGGGTCGTACCGCGCGGGTGACCGTTGCGGATCGCGCTCGACGTTGCTACTAGCCTCCACGCCATGCCGCAGGAATTCACGACCGTCAGCGCCTCCTCGTACGACTCCGCATCTTTGGCGACCAAGCTCACGGAGAAGTCCGCCGAAGGCTGGGACGTCGTCGGCATCGTCAACACCAGCACGGAGGTCACCGCGTTCCTCAGCCGCGCCGCTGGGTCGGACTCGTCGGGGTCGTCGAGCACCAGCGCCGCGTCCAACGACATCGCCTCGAGCGCCGCGCCGTCGTCGACGTCGGGCTCCAGCGTCGCCAGTGAGCCTTCGGGTTGGAGCACGGCACCGGTATCCAGCTCGTCCACTCCCTCCACGCCGGCGTCCACGTCCTCCACGTCGTCGGATCCGTCGGGCGGCTACCAGGCGCAGAGCGCGCCGGCGGCTGCGGCACAACCGGCCGCCGCGGCGGCCACCACGTCGACGCCATCGGTGCCCGCAGGGTGGTACGCCGATCCCGCCGGCCGGTTCGACCTGCGCTACTGGGACGGCGGCACCTGGACCGAGCACGTCTCCCGCGCCGGCCAGCAGTTCACCGACCCGCCCGTCGCCTGACCCCCGCCCCGGCGGGTGGGCGCGAGGTGCGCCACCCATTGGCACA
>JBBQTN010000278.1:0-6473 GCA_038213195.1 Acidimicrobiales bacterium
GAGCATCCCGAGCGACGAGTGCCGTCGTTGCCGGTTGTGGAAGACCTCAAGGTACTCGAAGATGGCGTTGGCCAACTCGAGGCGGGTGTTCCATCGCTTCCTGTTCAGCAGCTCGACTTGCATCCGTGCCCAGAACGACTCCATCTGTCCGTTGTCGTAGCAATCGCTGATCGATCCCATCGATGGCACCAGCCCGGAGTCGAGAGCACGACGGGTGAACGCCCACGACGTGTCTTGGGTGCCGTGGTCGCTATGAATCACGACACCTTCACCTTGGCGGTTCTCGATGGCCATCCCGAGCGCGTTGACGACGAGGTTCGCTGTCTGCGACGAGTCGATCGACCAGCCAACGACCCGCCGGGAGAACGCGTCGAGCACGACAGCGCAGTAGACCTTGCCCTCACGGGTGCGATGCTCAGTGATGTCGGTCAGCCACAACCGGTTCGGCTCAGTGCGGGCGAAGTCGCGGTTGACGAGATCGGTGGCGGTCGGTGTGTTCGGGATCTTGCGATACCTGGGCCGGCCTGGCAGCCCCGTGAGGCCGAGACGGCGCATCACCAGCTCGACGGTGCACCGGGCGACGGTCATGTTCCGGCCGAGGACCAGCTCGGCGTGGACTCGGCGTGCCCCGTAAGTCTGACGGGAGGCGTCATGGACCTCGCGGATGACGTCAGCGAGCATCGCATGGCGCACCGTGCGAGCCGATCGGCGGCGCTTGCGCCACATGTAGAAGCCAGACACGGACACACCCACCAGCCGGCACACGACTTCGGTGGGGAGGTCCTCGCTCACGATCTGAGCGACGACCTCGAACCGCCTTTTGGGTCGGCCTGCCCCTGCAACAACTCGTTTGCTCGACGCATGATCTGCAACTCCGTTTCGAGCTCACGGATCCGCTTGCGCGCCGCCGACAACTCCACCGATTCAGCTGTCGTCACACCGGCTCGGACGTTGCGATCGATCTGGTCCTGGTTCCGCCAGTTGTAGATCGTCTGCCCGGTCACGCCGAGCTGCGCAGCGATCTCAGCCACCGATCTGCCGGCGTCGATCAGATCGAGCACGGTACGACGGAACTCCGTCGGGTACCTCCTGGGCGCGAAATTCGGGTACACCCACCGCGCCATCTCCAGGGCCGACCAGGCGCCGCTTGGGTGGCAGACTCGATGTCGGATCGGCCGAGGAGGGGAAGGCGAACGTGCGACCGTCGGGCACGGTGACGTTCATGTTCACCGACATCGAGGCCTCGGCGCGCTTGTGGGAACAGCAGCCCGACGCGATGCGGATGGCACTGCAGCGGCACGACGAGATCGTCGCGTCGGCGGTCGTCTGCCACGACGGGACCGTCTTTTCAACCAGCGGCGATGGAGTCGCCGCTGCGTTCCAGAGGTCCGAGGACGTAGTGCGGGCCGCGATCGACCTGCAGACCTCGCTCCTCGCGGAGAACTGGCCGACAGGGTGCGAGCTGAAGGTCAGGGTGGGAGTGCGCACCGGGGAGGCGCAAGAACGCGGCGGTGACTACTTCGGCGCCCCTCTCAATTGCGCGGCGCGGGTCATAGCGGCCGCCAACGGCGGCCAGACGGTCATTTCGCACACGACCGCAGAGGTTCTCGGCAACGTGTCCGGCTTGGAGCTCATCGAGCTCGGCACACATCTGCTGCGCGGTCTCTCACAACCAACCCGCCTGCTCGGGCTGACCGTCGCACGTAAGCAGCAGGTCACCGACGATCGGGCCCCCGTCCCTATCAGCAACCGCCCTCGACGCAAGTAGGAACGACCTTCCACGAGAGCGCCGTGCTGCTCGAGGCACACGCAGCCGCTCCGTTGCGTCGCTCCAGCGGACGACCGAGGAGATGATCGATCCGCGTTCGAAGGCGACGCCAAGCAACCCGCCTCGGACCACGAGATCAGCACTCCCCGAACCAGGGCCGGTCAGTCGAACAGCGTCATGACGTCGAGGTCGAGGGCGTGGCGGGCGTGACTGGCGATCATGTGGGTGAGCATCGCGTCGCCACGCTCGGTCACCTCGGCCATCACGGTCGCCATCACGGCAATGAGCACGCCCCACAGCGTGCCCCAGCGATAGTCGCGCCAGCAGTCATCGCCCGCATACTCGATGCCGCGAGCGTTGATCCGCGCGCAGTAGTCACGGAGGAGGTCGCGTTCGACGCGCGCGCGCTCGTCGGGGGCCAACGCGCCACCGATCAGGTAGGCGATGTCGAGCGGACCGACGCTCTCGAACGTGGTCTGCCAGTCGACCACAACCAGCGGTCGCGCCTCAGGTGTCCGGCCGAACAGGAAGTTGTCCGGACGGAAGTCGGCGTGCACAATCGTGTGCGGCGTGCCGGTACCCACCGTCCACCGTGCGATTTGCGGTGCGAACCACC
Source organism: Acidimicrobiales bacterium (assembly GCA_038213195.1). Classification (GTDB taxonomy): domain Bacteria; phylum Actinomycetota; class Acidimicrobiia; order Acidimicrobiales; family Ilumatobacteraceae; genus JAODBQ01. The sequence goes on from JBBQTN010000278.1 coordinate 2,385, forward strand.
TGACGAGCTCGACCACGTCGTCGTCCAGACCGTGCCCCAGACGATCGAGTCCCGGCCGATACGCCGCCCCGTAGAAGCCGTCGAGCATCGCGCCGCGTGCGTGGCCGCTCGGTGCAAGGCCAGGCAGCTGTGGCAACGTCGGATCACCCCAGCGGGGAGCGTGGAGGCCGACCGCCTGTTCGATGGCCAGATCGATCTCATCCTCGGAGCACCCCGTCAATTGGTTGCCCTGCTCGCAGCCGACCATGTCCTCCAGGATCAGGACGAAGTTGCGGGTTTCGGCGTCGTAACGGGCGACGAAGCAGGCGGGCGTGGCGACGTCCACCGTCGATGCAAGCTCGCTGTAGAAGACAAACTCGTGGAAGTACGAGCCGTACGCATACGCGCCCTCACGAGCCGCCGGATCGTCGGACGGGAACTTACCGACCACACTCGTCGGGCGGTCGTCGCCGGGACGATCCCACGACAGCGACAACCGAGCATTGCGGCTCATCTGGCCAGTCCCCACAAAGCCCAAGAACTCCACCGACGTCACCTGGGCGCCCCGCGCGACCCCCGCAGACTCCATCGCTTCGGTCATCCAGGCTGCGTCAATCGCCAGCGGATCATCACGCACGTCCGTCTGAGTCACAATTCCTCCTTGAGCAATCGACAATCACCGTAGCGATCGGTGTACGCAGGGTCACGACCGGCCGCTCTACGGTCAGAATTTTCCTCGTGTTTCCAAGCGGAAGTGGCCCCGGGTGGAAGAGGTCGATGACGGTCCAGTTCACGCGTCTGGCACCGTGGACGGGACAGCTCAGCGCGATTCAAGCCGAGCAGATCCTCGTTTGCGCTGGCATCCCGAGCCACAACGTGCAGCACTCCCCTGAGTGCCTCAACGACCCACAACTCGCCTACCAAGCGCACTTCCGCTCCGTGGCCCACCCGAGCCACGGACACGTGACCATAGAGGCGTCGCGGGTCACGCTCAGTGCAACGCCCAGCGTGATCCAGCGCGGCGCCCCCAATCCTCGGGCTCGACACCCTCGACATCGTCCACGATGTGCTCGCCTACGACGACGACCGACTGGCCACCCTGCTCGCCGCCGGCGCACTCGACTAGATCTCGGCACGTGACGGCGCGCCGGCCGAATCGCTTGCGACAGCATTGCTGTCGCGCATGAGCCTCGAGGTGGCGCGGACGGTCGTCGGCTCAGAGTCCGACAACGAGTGATGCGTATGCTCGAGCCGACGGGCCACGTTCGTCGTGCAGGAACTCGATGAGACCCCGGAGCGTTCGCGCGGCGTGTGGCTCGCGGGGAAGAGGACGTCATGGCTGACTATCAGTACATCACCACCGAGCGGTTCGACGATGACACCATCGTGCGGATCACGCTGAACCGGCCGGAGAGCCGCAACGCGCAGAATCGGGGGATGCTCGTCGAGTTGGGCGACGCGTTCCTCGCCGCCGAGGCTGACGATCAGGTCCGTGTCGTGAGCCTGGCCGGGGCCGGGACGGCGTTCTCGTCCGGCCATGACCTCGGATCACGTGTTGCGATTGCAGAGATGCAAGATGGCCCGGACCAGCTCGAGAGCTACCGAACGAACGGCGCAACACGTCCCGGGGCCGAGGAACGGATGCTGCAGGAATGGCACTACTTCTTCCAGAACACGCTTCGCTGGCGCAATCTGCGAAAGGTGACGGTTGCCCAGGTGCACGGCCCCGTGTTGGCTGGTGGCCTGATGCTGATGTGGGCGTGTGACCTGATCGTGGCGGCCGAGGACACCGAGTTCGCCGACGTCGTCGGTACCCGAATGGGGATGTGCGGCGTCGAGTACTTCGCTCATCCGTGGGAGTTCGGGCCGCGCAAGACGAAAGAGCTGATGCTCACGGGCGATTCCCTGACCGCCACCGAGGCCCATGCCCTCGGCATGGTCAGCAAGTTGTTCCCGGTGGATGAGCTGGCCGACATGACGCTGGCCTTCGCGCGTCGCATCGCCCGTGTCCCGACGATGGCGGCGTTGCTGATCAAGGAGTCGGTCAATCAGACGGTGGACAATATGGGTTTCTACAACAGCCTGCAGGCCTGCTTCACGATGCACCAGCTCAACCATTCGCATTGGGCGATGGTGCATGACGACAAGTTCCCGGCGGCGCGCGAGTCCGATGGCCTGCCGAACTGGAAGGAGGCACCGCCGGTCAGGCCAGCGGTGGTGTCCGAGGTCGGCGGCTGACGCGCAACGACGCACGCCGATCCGGGCCCTCTCGCGCAGTGAATGACCCGACGGGGCTGGCGTGGACAGGATTTACTAGCTTCGACCTGCAATGGACCTTCGAGACAGCGACGCCGAGGCGACCTTCAGGGCCGAGTTGAAAGCATGGCTGGCGGACGCAACGGCAACGCTGCCTCCGCCACCGAGCCCGGATGACTGGACGGCACGGCGCGATTACGACAGCGCATGGCAGCGCCGGCTGTTCGAGGCCGGATACCCGGAATTCATTGGCCGGCTGAGTACGGCGGTCGCGGCGCGAGCGTGACCGAGCACCTGATCTTCCTCAAGGAGACCGAGCGCGCAGGCGCGCCGGAATTGGGTGTCAACTTCGTCGGCCAGAGCCACGCTGGACCGACGATCGTCGCTGAGGGAACCGACGAGCAACGCGCCTTCCACCTGCCGGGCGTCCTCACCGGCGAACATGTGTGGTGTCAGGGGTTCTCCGAGCCGTCGTCAGGGTCCGACCTCGCTTCGCTGCGGACGCGAGCCGTCGACGTCGGCGACGCCTACCTCCTGTCGGGTCAGAAGATTTGGACGTCGAACGGTCACGTGGCCGACTATTGCGAGATCCTCGTGCGGACCGACCCCAACGCCCCGAAGCACAAGGGGATCCCCTGGCTGATCATGGACATGAGCTCGCCGGGCATCGATGTCCGCCCGTTGCGCACGATCGCCGGCTCGACGGAGTTCTGTGAGATGTTCCTCGACGACGTCCGTGTGCCGAAGACGAATCGAGTCGGGGCCGAGAACGATGGCTGACGTGTTGCCAACGTGACCTTGAGCTTCGAGCGCGGCACGGGGCTGGTCCAGGACGTCGTGCGATCGATCGAGATCGTGCGACATCTCGCCGAGTTGGCTCGGCGAACGCCACGCGAGCTCGGAACCGCTTGGGATGACACGGGCACGCGTCGCGAGCTGGGCTACGTCGCGGCTGATCTCGACGCCGTCTGGGCGCTCGCCAGGCGCAACGTTGCGGTCGGGGTTCGCACGGGGTCGTTCAGCTTCAGTTTTTCGCTGCTCAAGGCCCGCTACGCCGACGTGCTCCATCGCCTCGCCGACGTCACCATGCGGATCCTCGACCGCGCCGGCCTCGGTCTCGACGACCTCGGCGAGCTGCCGACAGGGCGACACCTCGACCACACGTTCTTCGCGTTCATCGTGTCGATCGCGGGTGGCACCACCCAGATCCAGTGGAACATCATCGGCGAGCGCGTGCTCGGGTTGCCACGGGAGCCGGCGTGGCCTTCGACCTGACCGACGATCAGCGCGACCTCGTCGATGGCGTGCGGATGCTCTGCGCCGGACGGTTCCAACTCGACGACGTCCGGGCCATCGAACAGAGCGGCCGGTTGAACCGCACCATGTGGAGCGAGCTGGTGCAGGCCGGAGTGTTCGGGTTGCGCGTTGCCGAGGACGTCGGCGGCGTCGTCGAGAGCACGCTCGTGTTCGAGCAGCTCGGCCGACACCTCGTCACCTGCGACGGCGAGACGACCACCGGCCTCTACCAACCCGTCGATCCCACCGCCTATGAGCAGTGCGTAGCCGGAAGGCCGGGCTGGTCGTTCCTCTGAAACGATGACCGCAATGAGGCACGCACGCGCACTCGACGCAAGGCGGCTCGAGTGGCACGCAGCCCGTCAGCCGAACCCGACCGACGACGGAGCCAAGCGGACACCCGGACCAGCAATCCGACAACCCGCAGCTCATGAAGGGATGGTGGGGTCGAACCCTTCGGTGGCGACCAGCACGGCGACGGTATTTGGGCACTCGACGATGTCAACCCAGGCGTCGTCAGTGATCGTGCCGATTGCGGGTGCAGACTGAGGTGGCGGC
>JBBQTN010000279.1:0-6290 GCA_038213195.1 Acidimicrobiales bacterium
TCGAGGCCGCCAACGTGTTCATCCCGAGGCTCGCCCCGACGGGGATCTCGGTGCGCGAGCCGCCGAGCAGCTCGCGCAGCGGCACGTCCTGCTGGCGCGCGTAGCAGTCCCACACAGCCAGCTCGAGTGCGGTCTTGGCCATCGGGTTGCCGCGCCAGCGCGCCCAGTCGTCGATCAGCTGCGCCGGGTGTGCGCAGCCGTTGACGAGCAGCGACGGCACGAGCGCCTCGCGGATCAGGTACATCCCGCCGACGAGCGTCTCCTCGCGGTAGTCCGGCAGCGTCTCCATCACGCCTTCGCCGTAGCCCTCGACGCCGTCACTGCGCACGGTGACGATCACCGTGTGCTTCTCCGTCTGCGAACCGAACGACGTCGTGAACGCGTTGCGGAACGGCACCCGGACGATCCTCAGCTCCACCTCGTCGATCTGCACGACGTGTTCCTAGCGGACCACCGGCGTCACCACGTGTCGATGTTCGGGCGTTTCTTCCCGTGGCGCGGTGCGGGCGCCGGAGCCGAGGCGAGGATCGTCGAGATCCAGCGCCTGCTGTCGGCCGGGTCGATGACGTCGTCGATCTCGAAGACCGAGGCAGTGTTCAACGCCTTGCCGTGGGTGTACATCCGCTCGACCATCTGCTCGAACAGCAGGTCGCGCTCGACCGGGTCCTCGACCGCTTCGAGCTCCTTGCGGTAACCGAGGCGCACGGCGCCTTCGAGACCCATCCCGCCGAACTCGCCCGTCGGCCACGCAAGGCAGGCGAGCGGGGCCTTCGTCGACCCGCCCATCATCGCCTGTGCGCCGAGCCCATAGCTCTTGCGCAGCACGATCGTGATCAGCGGCACGGTGATGTTCGCGCCGGTGACGAACAGGCGACAGCAGTGCCGGACCAGCGCCGTCTCCTCGACAGCAGGGCCGACCATCATCCCGGGCGTGTCGACCAACGTGATCACCGGGATGTCGAACGCGTCGCACAGCTGCAGGAACCGCGCCGCCTTGTCCGCACCGGGGCTGTCGATCGCGCCAGCGAGGTGGTTCGGGTTGTTGGCGATCACGCCGACTGGCCGCCCCTCGACCCGGGCGAGGGCGGTGACCATCCCGAGGCCGAAGTCGCGACGCAGCTCGAGCACCGACCCGGTGTCGAACATCGCCTCGATCGCCGAACGCACGTCGTAGCTGCGCTTGCGGTTCTCCGGGATCACGTGGCGCAGCTCGCGTGGATCTGCGCAGGTCCACTCCTCGAGCGGGCCCTGGAAGTACGACAGGTACTGCTTGGCGACGCGCACCGCCTCGACCTCGTCGGCGACGGCGATGTCGACGACGCCGTTGAACTGCTGGACGCTCATCGGCCCGACCTCGGTCGGTGCGAACACGCCCAGGCCGCCGCCCTCGATCATCGCCGGCCCACCCATCCCGATGTTCGAGTCGGCGGTGGCGATGACGACATCGCAGCAGCCGAGGATCGCGGCGTTGCCGGCGAAGCAGTAGCCGGCGGTGATCCCGACCATCGGGACGAGGCCGCTGAGCTGACCCCAGTACAGGAAGGCGAGGCAGTCGAGGCCGGCGATCCCGATCGCGTCCGTGTCACCGGGCCGACCGCCGCCACCCTCGGCGAAGAACACGACAGGCAGGCGCAGGTCCTCGGCGACCTCGAACAGCTTGTCCTTCTTGCGGTGGTTCTGCGTGCCCTGCGTGCCGGCCAGGACGGTGTAGTCGTACGACATCGCCACCACCTGGGCGGCGTGCCCGTTGAACAGGTCGCCGTTGACCGTGCCGATGCCGGCGATCATCCCGTCGGCAGGCGTGCGCGCGATCAGGTCCTCCAGCGTGCGCCGGCGGCGCTGGGCGGCGATCACGACGGGCCCGTACTCGATGAACGAGCCCTCGTCGACGAGGTCGGCGACGTTCTCGCGGGCCGTGCGCCGGTGGACCTTGCGGCGGCGCTCGACGGCGTCGGGACGGGCGTCGTCCATGCCGACCGCGTGTCGGGCGAGCACCTCGGCCAGATCCGGCCGGACGCGCTCGAGGTCGACGTCGTCCTCGGCGACCTCGGCGGCGGCCTTCACCGCGCCGGGGCTGATCGTGGCGACCCCGTCGCCCTCCATCAGCGTCGCACCGACGTCGACGAGCAGCGCGGCGACGATGCCGTTGACCGTCGCGTCGATCGGGTGGTGCATCTTCATCGACTCGATCAGCATCAGCTGCTCGCCGGAGCGGACCTCCGCGCCGACGGCGACATCGATGGTGACGATCGTTCCCTGCATCGGCGTGCTGATCGTCACGGCGGTCGTCTCGAGCGTTTGTTCAGCCACCAAGCCGACCGTAGCGGTCGCAGCGTTTAGCGTGGGAAGTGTGGTGAAGCCCGCCGACGAGGACACGTTCGATCTGGAGGTGGACGGGCACACCGTCGGGATCACCCACCCTGACAAGGTCTTCTTCACCGCGCGCAACGACACCAAGCTCGACCTGGTCCGCTACTACCTGCGGATGGGCGAGTCGGTGATGAGCCAGATGGGCGGCCGGCCCGTGCTGCTACAGCGCTTCCCGAACGGGGCGAGCGGCTCGTCGTTCTTCCAGAAGCGGATCCCGGAGTCGGCGCCGGAGTGGTTGCAGACGACGATCGTCAGCACGCCCAACGGCACCACGTCACGGGCGCTCGTGGTCGCCGACCTGGCCCACCTGATCTGGGCCGTGAACATCGGCTGCCTCGGCTTCCACTCGTGGCCGATGCGCGCCGCGGATCCCGAGCACTGCGACGAGTTGCGCATCGACCTCGACCCCGGACCCGGCACCTCGTTCCCGATGGCCCAGGAGACAGCGGCGCTGACCCACACGCTGCTCGACGAGCTCGGCGTGCGCGGCTACATCAAGACCACTGGCAACCGCGGGCTGCACGTCTACGTCCGCCTCCTCCACGAGTGGGACAGCATCGCAGTGCGCTCGGCCGCGGTCGCTGTCGCCCGCGAGCTGGAGCGCCGCCGCCCCGATCTGGTGACGGCGTCGTGGTGGAAGGAGGAGCGCGGGGCGCGGATCTTCATCGACTTCAACCAGAACGCGCCGCACAAGACCGTGTTCGCGCCGTGGTCGGTGCGCGCCCACCCGCATGCGCCGGTGTCGTGCCCGTTCGAGTGGGAGGACCTCGCCGGGATCCACCCGCACGACCTGACGATCGACACCGTGCCGAAGCGGATCGCCGCGCAGGGCGACCCATGGGCGACGATGGAGCACGATCCGCAGTCGCTGGAGCCGCTGCTGGAGTTGGTCCGCCGCGATCAGGCCGCCGGCCTGCTGGATGCCCCGTGGCCCCCGGTGTACCCGAAGATGCCGGGCGAGCCCCCGAGGGTCCAGCCGAGCAGGGCCAAGAAGGTCAAGCCCCCGACCAGCTGAGCCCGCGCCCCGCGGCGTCAGGGTGGGCGAAGCCGGGCAGGGTGGGCGCGATTCGTGCCAGGACCTGGCACGGCACGCGCCCACGCTGGTGGTGGGCAGGCAAGGCGGGCGGGAGAGGCGGCGGGGCGGAGAGGCGACGGGGCGGCGGGGCGGCGGGGCGACGGGGCGACGGGGCGGCGGGGCGGCCGTAGCCTCGGCCAGGTGGGGCCGGAGCTGCGTGTCTCGGGGATGGCGACGGTGGTCGGCGGCGGGCCGGCGGGGTTGATGGCGGCCGAGGTGCTGGCGAACGCAGGCGCAACGGTCACGGTCCGCGAGCAGATGCCATCCGCCGGCCGCAAGCTGCTGCTCGCCGGGCGCAGCGGGCTGAACATCACCCACAGCGAGTCGCTGGACGATCTGCTGGCGCGCTACGGCACGGCTGCTCCGCGCCTCGAGCAGGCGTTGCGTGCGTTCGATCCCAACGCGCTGCGCGAGTGGTGCGACGGCCTCGGCGAGGCGACGTTCGTCGGGTCGAGCGGGAGGGTGTTCCCCCAGTCGATGCGCGCCACGCCCCTGCTGCGCGCCTGGCTCGACCGCCTCGGCGCGATGGGCGTGACGATCCACCTGCGCGAGCGGTGGCTCGGCTGGACGCCTGGCCCGGATGCGGACGGCCGGCCGGACCCGCGACGTTCGCACTTCGCACGTGCCGACGGATCGGTCGTCGACCTCGCGAGCGACGTGACGATGCTGGCGCTGGGCGGGGCGAGCTGGCCGCGCGTCGGCTCCGACGGGGGATGGGTCGACCCCGTGCGCGCCGCCGGCATCCTTGTGGGCGATCTCCGCGCCGCGAACTGTGGTCTGCGGATCGCCTGGACGGCGGGGTTCGCCGCCCGATTCGCCGGCGCGCCGCTGAAGAACGTCGCCGTCACCGCTGCAGGGCGGATGGTGCGCGGCGACGCGGTGATCACCGTCAACGGGCTCGAGAGCGGACCGGTCTATCCGCTCGCGTCGCCGATCCGAGGTGCCATCGACCGCGACGGACGCTGCGCGATCGCCATCGACCTGCATCCCGACCTCACCGTGCGGGTCCTCGCCGATCGGCTCCGCCGCGGCCGCAAGAAGGACTCGCTGACGACCTCGCTGCGGCGCACGATCGGGCTGTCGCCGCTGGCCGTTGCCCTGCTACGCGAGGCCACGGGCAACCGGCTGCCGACCGATCCGGCCGAGCTCGCCGGGCTCGTCAAGGGCGTGCCGTTGATGGTCGAGGCGACGATGCCGATCGAGCGGGCGATCTCGTCGGCGGGCGGGATCTCGCTCGACGAGGTCGACGACTCGTTCATGCTTAAGCGGATGCCGGGCACGTTCGTCGCCGGGGAGATGCTCGACTGGGACGCACCGACGGGTGGCTACCTGCTGCAGGCCACGTTCAGCACCGCAGTCGCCGCAGCTCGCGGCGCGGTGCGCTGGCTCGAACGCGACTCGCACCGCGTCGCCGACCCGTCGCCGACGGCCGGGTAGCGCAGTGCGGCACAGTCGCAGAGCGAGGCGATCAGGTCGTGGAGCGCAGCGCCCTGCGCATGATCTTGCCGGTGGTTGTCTTCGGCAGGTCGTCGAGGAACTCGATCTCCCGCGGGACGTCGTGGGCGGCGAGCCGCGTGCGCACGTGCAGCCGGAGCTCGTCGACGAGCGCGTCGCTCGGCTCGAAGCCGGGACGGAGCACCACGAACGCCTTGGGCACCTCCCCGCGACGCTCGTCGGGAACGCCGATCACCGCCGCCATCGCAACCGCCGGGTGGCTGCCGAGCGAGCCCTCGATCTCGCCCGGGCCGATGCGGTAGCCGGCGGAGTTGATCACGTCGTCCTTGCGCGACAGGAACCACATGTAGCCGTCCTCGTCGACCATGCCGAGATCGCCGGTGAGCAACCAGTCGTCGTGGAACTTGGCCTTCGTCGCCTCGGCGTTGTGCCAGTACTCGAGCATCGTGTTCGGGTGACGGCGATCGATGGCGATCTCGCCGGGCTCGCCGACCACCGGCTCGCCCTCGTCGTTGAGCACCGCGACCACTGTCCCGGGCAGACCCTTGCCGAGCGCACCGGGTTTGACCGGGTACACCGACGCGCAGTTGCCGATGCACGCGTTCAACTCCGTCTGACCGAAGCCCTCGTTGATCGTGCAGTCGAAGAACTCAGTGGTCCAGTTGAGGAGTTCGGCGCCGACGGCCTCACCGCCCGAGCACACCGCGCGCATCACGAGGCCCTCGCCCGGCAAACCCGTGGCGCGGATCATCCGCAGCGCGGTGGCGGGCAGCAACGTCAACGTCACCTTGTGGGTGCGCATCAGCCACAACGCCCGGTCGGCGTTGAACGCGGTGTCGGCATCCACCACGACGGGGAGGCCGAACCACCACGCCGGGACGAGGATGTCCATGATCCCCGCGATCCACGCCCAATCCGCTGGTGACCAGATCACGTCGCCCGGCTGTGGGTAGAAGTCGTAGATCGCCTCGAACCCGGTGATGTGGCCGAACACGAAGCGGTGCGCGTGGAGCGCCCCCTTCGGATCACCGGTGGTGCCCGACGTGTAGATCAACAGGCACGGCTCCTCGGCTGCCATGTCGACAGGCTGGAACTCCGGCGACGCCGCTGCCAGCGCATCGGCATACGGGTGCTCACCGTCTTCGACCGGACCGTCGATCACGAACACGTGGACCGACCGCCCGCCGAGTGCCTCGCGCACCTTCGGCGCGTTCGCGGCCGAGCTGATGACGGCCGCCGCCCCGCTGTTGCTGAGGCGGTAGGCCAGCGCATCCGGCCCGAACAGTGACGACAGCGGTAACGCGATCGCGCCCATGCGGAACGCCGCCATGAACGCCACCGCCGTCTCCAGCGATGCCGGGTTGACGATGGCCACCACATCGCCACGGCC
>JBBQTN010000280.1:0-6286 GCA_038213195.1 Acidimicrobiales bacterium
CTCGCGCTCGCACAACGACAACGGCAAGCCTGGCATCCTGGTATCTCCAACGGTCGGTGGTGGTCAACAGCACCGGCCATCCTGACCCTCACGGATCAGTCAAACCGGGACCGTGCACCGACCGTTGGAACTGGCCGTCGCTGTGGGAACAAGACATCGCAGACGCGATTGAGTATTGCGCCTCGCAAGGCGCTCGAGTGATCAACCTGTCGCTGGGGGATCCGTCTCGACCGTTCAAACCGCCTCGCCAACATGCGATCTCCGCCATCGTTGACGACCTCGCCCGTCGGCACGATCTCGTTATAGTCGCCTCAGCTGGAAACTCGGATCCTGCGACCTACCTGCGGTCGAACGATCCAGCCCGGAACTACGTGATCGACCTGCTCGATGATCCTGAGACGGGCATCCTCCCGCCCGGAACGTCTGCGCTCGCTCTTACGGTTGGAGGCTTCAACCCAGGCGCAGCGGCTGGCGGATATGCATCACGTGAACCAGTCGAGCGAATTCCGTTCGGATCCGCCGGATGGCCCGCAAGCATCACGCGTGCCGGTCCTGGAGTCGAACGGGCGGTCAAGCCCGAGTTGGTCGCGCCGTCGGGCACCCACGCCCATGAGCCCGGTCGTCCATTTGTCCGTGACGCCGAGCTCAACGTTGTCGGGGCGACCATCGGCGGTACCGGGCGCCTCCTCGGCACCGATTGTGGCACCAGCTTCGCCGCCCCTCTCGTCTCCCGAGTGGCCCTTGGTGTTCTTGCCCGGTTTCCCGCTTTCTCCGCCAACCTCACCCGCGCGCTTGTTCTGCTCGGCGCTCGCCCTACCTGGGACGGGGCCGAACTAGAGGTCACCGGGACGACCCAAGCCAGCGCGGCTCGGAAAGCCGCAGTCCGTCGGCTCAACGGCTTCGGACACACCACGTTGGACCGGGCCTTGGACGTCTCGCCCCACCGAGCTGTGCTCGTCGCCGAAGGCAGAATCACAATGAATGGCGTCCATATCTATGAACTCCCGCTTCCATCGTCCTTCTACTCGTCTGGTGGTAAGCGGTACCTCGATGTGGCTCTCGGGTTCGATCCACCGACGCGATCTCAACGTCTCGACTACCTTGGCAACAGGATCGAGTTCTACGTTGTGCGCGACATCGAGATGGGGGAGCTTGTCGACATCTTCACCAAGGCTGCGGAGGAAGCGGAGAACGAGTCGGATGAGCTCCAAGCGGACGCCGACGATGATGTCGACTCTGACGCGGATTCGCCCGACGCAGAGCCATCCCGGGGCCTGGGCAAGTTGCTGGGCTCACGCAACCTCAAGTTCGACTCGAGCGTTGCCGAGCGGAGCCGTTCGGCAAACCAACGAGGTGGTCTGACGTTCGGACAGGTGCTTTCTGCCCCCACTACTGCGGGAGCGTACGTCGTCGTGCGGAGTATCAACCGGTGGTGCGATGACACCGCCGAACAGGCGTACGCGCTGGCAGTGTCGCTGCGGCGAGACGAAGGTCAGCCCGAAATCTACGCTGAGCTCGCTGCGCAGCTGGAGGCTGTTGCAGAACTTGAGGTCGAAGTCGATGTCGAGATCGAGTTGTAAGCGCAAACGCACTTTCCAAGTGAACCAATGCCTTGGTTCCTGGGATAGGGAGCGACCCGGCATCCACGCCAAGGGAGTGCGATCATCGAAGACCAATGACCTGTCCGGCGATGGCCTGTGCCCGTTCGATACGTCGGCGTGCGGCCGGAATTGGGCTACCCACGGCCAGGTCCACGGTCGTCGCTTTGTCGAGCACCAGGTCTCGAACCTGACCGGGGCGTAGTTGCGCCAGCGTACCCAGGTCGTCGAGTTCGGTGAGTAGTTCGATGAGCCACTCGGGTCGTTCGCTGATTGCTTGCTGGTAGATCGTGTCTGTCCGGCGGACGAGCGCCGACCGGAGCGCGTGCTGATCTGCAGGCGTGTAGGTCCGACGGTTGACGGCCGCTCGCTCGGTCGAGATCTGTGCTCGGACATCGTGTTGACTGGCGCGGAGTGTCGTCTCCTCTGCGACGAGGAGTGCCGTGCGAGCCGGGTTCGTCTCGGTGGCTCGCGCAGCTTCGACTCGGCGGAGGCGGTCGTTAAGGGCGACGAGTTGTGTGGTGAGGTCGCGCAGCTGTGCCCCGGGGTCCAAGGCGGCGCTGGCCGCGTGTAGCTCGGCGAGGGTCCGGCTCTCGACCGGCGCTGTGGGGTCGAGCCGTGCGGCGAGCTTGTCGAGGACGGCTTGGACTGCTGGCCTTGCCTGCGTGGGCCAGTGGGCGAGGGGGTCGTGTTGTTCGGCGAGTTGGTGGAGTTCGTGGTGTTCGACGATGTAGGGCCAGTTCGCCAGGATCCACCGGTCGCGTTCGGTCTGCGCTGACCTTGCCTCGCTCAGGGCCGTGTGAAGGTCTGGAGTCGTGAGGTGGCCAGCGATGAGGTCGTCGATGATGCGACTGTGGTCGGTCGGCGCGTTGGCGAAGAGTTGGTCGAGTTGGCTGATGCGGTCGTGGATCTCGACTGGGGTCAGCGCCGGGATGGCCGCTTGGGCCACGTAGGGGTCGCGGTCGCTGAGCCATGCTCGCTGCGTGAGCGTCGTGGCCATCGCATCGAGCCACCGCTGCCGGTCGATTGGCTCGGCGGGTGCGACGCCGAGCCCTGGCTGTATCGGGTCGATGTGGTTCTCATCTCGCCATTCAGCGATGGCCGAGGTTGTGTCGTCCCACAGGGTTGCGCCGGCTGGGTCTTCGGGTCGAACGCCGACCCACCATGTGAGCCAGTCGGGTGAGTCAGTGTGCATCTGACGAGCGAGCAGCTCCCGCCTCGTCTGGATGGCACGCCGCAGCAGTGCAGCGTCGCCGGGCTCGACCGAGAAGTCGGCGAGCGCGTTCGACCACCGGATCGCGGACAGCTCGATTTGCGCCGCTTCGCAATCGAGCCACCGCTGTGCCTCGGGAGAGATGTCGACGGGCCCGGGATGGTCGATTGGCTTCAGGTCGCTCCAGGCGAGGGTGCGGATGGCTGGGGTGCCGTCGTGGGCGATGAACCGCACGGTGGCCTGTCCGGCGGTGTCGTGGAGGTCGATGATTGTGCCGACGTTGTCGCGGTCGAGTGCTCGAACTCGACGATCAGGCAGCAGGTGATTGCGGGCATATCGGGCTCGTTCGAGCGCGGCGAGATCGGCGGCCGGGTCGGTGAGTCCGGACGCTGTCGCTCTGGATTCGGCGGTGGCCGCACGGGTCAACCGGTCGCGAAGAATGTCGAGTGGCTGCTGGGCGAGCGTGGCTACGAGTTCTGCGGTGGGGTCGATTGTGGTGGCGAAGGTCTTGGCTTGGGAGCGGCCAATCGTGGTGAGCAACTCGTGCTCGGGGTGTTCCGTTTCGGCGAGAAGCGGGAGGCCGGTGGCGTGATCGCGTTCGCCGATTTCGGCGGTTTGACGACTGGTGGCGTAGAGGATCGCGCCGTGCCGGGCGCGGGAGAGCGCGACGTACGCGGCTTGGCGGTAGAGGCCAGCCGGGCCGACGACGAACACGGCATCGCATGTGGTGCCTTGGCTCTTGTGGATCGTCATTGCATAGCCGTGATCGAGGTGACCGTCGGTGAGGTAGTCGTGGTCGAGCCGGACGATCTCGCCCGTTCGTAGCCTCACGTCGAGGGTGCCCGCCTCGGGGTCGACGGTGGCGACAGTGGCGAGCATTCCGTTGTCGATGCGTATTGGTTGCCCGTCGGGCGTGTGTTGGTTGGTGTCGTTGCGGCAGATCAGGACTCGGTCGCCGGTCTGGAATCTCCGGTCGCCGACGGTGAGCGATGGCCCGACCAGGAGATTCTCGCTGGCGGCGCGTTCGCGGGCGAGTCGGTTGAGGGCGTGTGCTTCGCTGCGCGTGCCGGCCAACAGCAGGGCGTCGTGGCCGGTGGTGTTGGCTGTCCACCAGTGATCCACAGCCAGCCGGTGGAGTTCGGCCGGGTCGTCGAGGATGCGGACGCGGTCGTGGGTGAGGTAGGCGTCCCACGCGTCCGTGACGTCGCCATGGCGGAGGTGGTCGAGCGCGTCGATCTCCCATGGCTCGACCTGGCGGCGGTTGATGGTGAGCTCGCACACGTCATCGCCAAGGGTGGCGATCGCGTTGGCGAGTCCGCCGCCGGCTTGGACTTCGGGGAGCTGGTGGTGGTCGCCGACCAGGATCACCTTGGCTCCCGCTTGCCGGGCAGTTGTGACGATGTGATGCAGATCAACGGTGCCGCACATCCCGGCTTCATCCACGACAACGACGGTATTGACGGTCAGCGGATGATCGCGGAGTTGATGGTCGAAGCGAGGAACTGTGAACGACGCGATGTCGGCACCGGATTCGAGTTCGCGGGCGGCACGGGCTGATGGCGCGACTCCGATCGTTGTCCAGCCGGCCGTTTGGTAGGCGGACGCGACTGCGGCGAGGGTGTAGGTCTTGCCGGTTCCGGCGCGACCGACGAGGACCTCGATCGCGTTGCCCTGGGTGCACAGTCGCGCGACCGCGTGTTGCTGGTCGGTGCCAAGCGACGCGACTGTGCACGCGACTGCCACCGTCTCCGCCGCGAGAGCGCCCGTGTGGGACGCGACTCCCGACGCAATCGCGTCGTCGATCTCGGTTTCCAACGCGATCAGTCGACGGGTCGTGAACCGCTGCTCACACCCTGCTGGCCGATCCGGCGCGGCCGGGTCATAAATGGCGACGATCTCCAGGTGCGCCAGCACACCGGCGGTCAGCCGATCGACCTCGGCCGCAGCGCCGCCAGTGGGGAGGACGGCGGCGACGGCTTGGGCTACCTCGTGGCGGGTGAACGTCGAGTCAGACCCAATCAGCCGGTCACCGACCTGCGCCACGAGCCGGTCTACGTCTATCGCCGCCGGAACCGTCGAGCGGGAAACCGAAGCGAGCAACCGGTCAAGTTCGGCCTCTCCCCAGCCGGCCGCTTCGGCCTCCTGCTGCCACCGGGTGACGATGCCCTCGGCGTCGACCAGGCCTTTGGTCTTTCGGGTCGCCAAGGCTGCTGCTTCCGCCGCCTTTGGACCTGACGCTCCGAGGCGCTCGAGCTCAGTCTCGATCTCGTCACGGCGCTTGGAGAACAACCGGATGATTCGCTTCGGGATGCCGGCGATCTCGCTCGCGTCCTTCACCGGTGGGGTCCACTCGACGCCAAGTCGTTCGGTGAGCTCTCGACGAAGTGCAGCCTGGAACACAACGCCGGCGGTGCGCTGCGACCGGTAGAGGCTGGTCGCGTCCAGTGCCGTCCACCGTCTGTCTGGTCCGCGGGTGATGTTCGCAGCCAGGACGTGCCAGTGCAGTTGCGGGTCGCCGGCGCGGCTGGTCCGGTGGCGGAACTGGGCTGCGACGAATCCGGCACCCTGCAGCCGTCGGGTACCCCAATTCTCCACGCCTCGCACTTTGGCATCGCGACGGTTTGTGCCTCGACGGACGTGGCAGGCCTCGCGTTCCAACCATGCGAGTGCTTCGGCGACGGCCGCCTCGCCGGCTTCGACGACCGCTCCTTGCACAAGCGGGTCACCCAATGCGTAGGCCACCGACACCGACTTCGGCACCGAGAACGTCAGGTCGAACCCGGGGACGCGGCGTGGGTGGGCTCGTAGCTGTTCGCCGTTCGGCGTCAATGCCGTACCCGGCGCGAGTCCTGCGAGGACGGCGCGTAGAGCCTCGCCGGTCACCTCGCCTTCGAGGCCGAGCCCGCTGGTGGCGTTGCCGATCCAGCGGCCGACGCTCTCACCCTGGCCGGAGTAGTAGTCGTCGAGTCCGGACGCGACCTGAGAGAGGTAGTACGCCTCGGCTCCCACGCGTAGCTTCCACAACGACATCACACCCACCTACAGAGGCGCGGAACGCCAGCGCGCAGCACGTGCACGCACCGGGGTGCAGGTGTGTGAGAAGAAATTTCAGTGCGCTTCGGGTCGAGCAGCCTCTGGAGGAGGGTGATGATCGAGTTCGGGTTCGTGGACGCGAAGATGCGCCGCTGTCGGGCGGGGCTTCGACGCTGGTGGTCCGTCGTCAGTGGATTGGGTGCTGGCTCGCGGGTGCGCGACGGTGACTGCGATCGCGTTTGCTCTTCACGCAGCTGCGCGGCTGCCTGCCTGTTGGATCATCCGGTCGTGAGCACGGACTAGTGCCGGGGACATCCGGGACAGGTGACGCTCGGAGACAGCTGGGACCATCGTTGCCACATCGAGAGCGTCCGTCCAGCGGGCGAGTCCGAACATGATCAACCTGCGCATTGACCGCTGCACCGATGAGCCCGAACCCGAT
>JBBQTN010000281.1:0-6269 GCA_038213195.1 Acidimicrobiales bacterium
ATCTTCGCCGAGACCCGCCCACTGGCCCAGGAGTGGACGTACCGGTTCCTCGGCGCTGCCGTCGCCCACCACCACGACGACCGCCACGCGACCCCGCTCCTCGCCGACCTTCCCGCGGCCGGCTCGGTCCCCCCGGGACCACCGACGACAGCCGAGGTACGCGCCTGGGCGCGCGGGGAATGACGATCGCGGATCGCTGTCGACTTCACCCGAGGTCTGGGCGACCTACCGAGAAGCCATGCGGTCGCCGGTTCCGTCCTCGACGTTCCAGTAGCGCTGACGGCGGGTTCGGTCCCGCTTCCGGTTGCATCACGAGTCTTGAGCAACCCGTCGCACGGGCTGAAGATCAGTCGTCTGGCGGACTCGGGTTCGCACACTGCTGAACGCGAGCGTCGCCCTCGCGCACGGCGGCCCCGCGATGGGAGGTGGCAACTCGTTCAAGTCCCCCGCGCACGGCGAAGCCCCTGGTCAGGAGGTTGTTCCCGCCGCGAAACCGCTGCTCTACCCGCGTGTGCGCAACTCATGTCGAACGGGCTGTGTTGCAGGTCTGTTTGAATGAAAGCTCGGCGATTTCGGAACGTGGCTGAGAGCGGTCGCCCTCAAGCATGACCGCCCCGTGGGCGGCGGTGATCGGCAAAGTGTCGACGTCGACGTCGTTGACGAGGCTCACCTCCTGGTGGCACGGAGCGTGCGTCCGTGGCATGATGCCCGCATGGATGCCACGGTGGTTGTTGGTCGGCAGGGTCGGGTGGTGATCCCGGTGGATGTGCGCACCGCGCTCGGTCTGGTGGCCGGTGACCGCCTCCACGTCCATGTCTCCGGGAACCGACTGATTTTGGAGCGTCAGCGCGGTGCGGCGGCAGAGTTGCGCGGGTTGGCGTCTGACGTCGCGAGGAGTCGATCGTTGGTGGACGAGCTGTTGGCGGAGCGTCGTCTGGCTGCGGCCACTGAATGACGGTCTTGGATGCGTCCGCTGTCCTTGCGCTCCTCCACGACGAGCCCGGTGCGGAGGTGGTGATGGCAGTACTTCACGCAGCGAGCCTGGGCACGGCGAGCCTGGCCGAGGTGATCGGCAAGCTCGTCGACGCCGACAGCGACGTCAGCAGATTGCGTGAGCTGCTCACAGCGGCGGGGGTCACCATTCAGCCGGTGCGCGAGGAGGACGCTGAGCTGGCCGGCGCGATGCGCGCGCTCGTCGGCGGCCGCACACTCTCACTGGGCGACCGGTGCTGCCTCGCGCTCACGGTGCGCAGTACACCGGCAGAGGTCCTGACCGCGGACCGGGCTTGGGCCGACCTGGACCTGCCGATACGCGTCCGCCTGATCCGGTAGCCGATCCGCTGCATGGAAGTACTTGAGACCCACACACGGGCCAACCCACCTTCGAAAGCCCCTCGAAGAGGCATTCGTTCGATGGTCGCCATCGAGAGGGTGTTCGCTGTCACCGAAGCGATGGCTCCCGCCGACCGGCTGCGAGCTGATCCGTGTGCTGCGCAGTCCTGTTGGGTGCTTCCGTTGGTCCCTGCAGAGATCGCGAAGCTTGCGCTGCCACAGGCTCGGGCGTGCCGACGTTGCTGCGTCTTGTCGAGCGGACGGTGCGCGATGAGCTCGACGCTCAGCTGGCGAACCGGACGCTCGGGTCGATCGACGATCACCGGGCACACGCGACCGTCGAGCGGTGACCTACGCCTCGACGCTCGGACGGCGCGTGCTGGGCGGGTCAGACCGGCGGCGGGCAGCGACCTGCGTTCGTCGCCCCGGCGGTCGCCGCTCGTCGGGCTGAGCTACGGGCGCATCCGCCAGCTGCGCGTCGTCGCCGAGCGGTCGGTGATCGCTGCGTCGGTCCTCGGGCCGACCGTTGATGCCGTCGTCGCCAGCTGGCCGTCCACCTCGGCGCTGTTGTGCCGCTCAGCGATCTGCAGTCGTTGGTGGCGATGTTCGGGTCGGCGACGATGGACGATCCTGCGACCCTGCTGGCGGTGTGGTTGGCTGCTTCGTAGCTGCCGGTCGCGGGGCATTCGGGTTGGTTGTCGCCACGGCCGAACGACCTGCTCATCGACACGCGTGATCTGCTCCGCGGTGCTGGTGGTGTGCACGACCACGACGCGGTCGTGGACGACCTGACCCGCCTGGGGGTCACACTGCACTGGGCCGAGGGGTGGCTGAACACGCAACTCGTGCGTGTCGACGACGGCGTGGTGGTGCACCTGGAGGGCCGTCCCACCTCGATCGCGGAACGTGTGCTCGAGTCCACCGGTCGGGCGATGAGCTCGACCGAGTTGCAGCGGTGGATGCCCGATGCGTCGTCAGAACACAGGCTTGCCGCCGATCTGCGCCGGTCACCGCAGTTCATCGAGACCGCGCCCGGTCAGTGGGAGCTCGCCGACTGGGGCCGTCCGCCACGTTGTGCGCCTCGAATGCTTGGTGACGAACGCCGTGGTCGCCGGCGGTGTCAACCGCACCTCGCAAGAACTTGCCACTCTCCTCGCCCACAGGCCGGGCAAGCCGCTGCGGTACCCGACCCGGTTCGGTCCGTTGACGATCACCTACGACGGCGAGCACGTGGAACGTGGATCGACACGACCGATTCGTCCTTGCCTGCGGCGCTGAGCTCGGCGAGACCCTTGTGTTCCTCATCGATCTGCGCAATGAGTCGGCTGCTGTCGAGGTCGTTGCCGGATCCACTCGGGCCGGCTGCGGACACCCCGGCTCAGGAGTGTGCGTGTGCCAAGCTTGGAGCAGTCCCGAACGAACAACAGGAGTCTCGCGAGTGGAATCGACCAGCCTCGAAGAGGCCCTCGCCCAGTTCGAACGCGATGCCGCAGCGGCCGCCAAGACGCTGGCAGCTGCGACGCGCGAGGTGAAGAAGCTCGAGGCCGCCGCTGCGGTCGGCGATCTGCGTGCTCTGCGCAGCGGCGCCGACGCGTCGGCACGGTTGAGTGAGCACGCCATGCAGGCGGTTCGCGAGCTGTGCGCCAGCTGGCAGTTCGACGAAGCGGCGTACTTCGACGAGGGCGGGTTTACCAAAGAGGTGCTCGCGCTCGCCGCCGAGGAGGGGCTCAGGGCCTTCGAGTCGGACGAGCGTCTGCTGAGCTACCCGGCGATCGTGCGGATCGTCGCTGCCGAAGCGAGCGTGTTGATCGACAAGACGCGTGATCGTCGCGTGCGACCGTCGGTGCTGGTGCGCACGCTGAAGGCGTTGCAGCAGCGGCCGCCACGGTTCAAGGCGGAGGCGTTCCTCGAATCCCTCGCCAACGCCTACGATCTCGTGGTCGGCACCGCCGGCCGCCGGCCCGAGAGCACCGAGAAGCTGCTTGACATCTACATGGTGCTGACGCTGATGCCGGGCGCGGCTCGCGACTACACGAAGCAGGAGTTCGCTCGCGACTTGTACCTGCTCGACCAGAGCGGCGTCGTCACCACGAAAGCGGGGCGCAAGCTCAGCCTGCCAGCCAGTGCGCTGACCCGCGGTGCCGGCGTGCTGACCACCGTGACCCGCAACGGTCAGGCCAAGGTCTACGCCGGGATCCGGTTCGCGGAGCCGCTTCGATGAGCACGCCAACCGAGTACATCGACTTCCTCGATCTCGAGTACCTGTCGAGCTACGTCGCCGAAGGCGGGGCGGCGGTGAAGTTCGTCGTCCCTGAAAGCGACGACGACGCTCAGCGTTGCAGCGATGGGCTGCTCGCTGCCGCAACCGTCCACGGATACCTGTGGGTGCGCGTCGATGCGGTCACCACACGGATCCACCTGATGGATCAGGTGTTCTTCGACGTGGCCCGTCAGGTCGATTGGGGTTCGCTCGCGCGGCGCGCCGTTCGTCTCGCCGCCACGGCGGCGGGGTATCCACCGGCGCCCGAGCCAACGTCGGGCACCGAGGCCTCCGCTGATCCGCTGACCATTGATCAGCTCGCCGCCCTCCACGAGGTGGATGTCAACGAGCTGAGCCGCGACATCAACCGTGTTCTGCAACAGCGGATCATCCACGACTACGCGATGACGCTGGAGCTGCGTGTCGCGATGCTGCGCCTGTGCCAGGCGGAGCTGGCCACCGGGCAGGTCACCGAGGCCGAACGTGACGCCATCCTGGCATGGCTACGCGGCGAGCTGCGTCAGATGTCGAGGCTCCGGTCGGCGACGATCTTCCGCCGGATCGGCCGTCACAACGCTCGTTCGATGCTGTTCTCGCTCGCCCATTGGCTCAACGCCACCGGCCACACCGGCCTGGTGCTGGAGCTGGACATCCGCCGCCTCGGCTTTGCCCGGCGGCCACTGCCGGAGGAGCGCACCGGGCTGTATTACACGAAGGCTGCCCTGCTCGACGCGTACGAGCTGCTCCGCCAGTTCGTCGACAACACCGACGAGCTGAGCAACTGTGCGGTCGTCGTGATCGCCGCACCCGAGTTCCTCACCGACGACACCAGGGGCCTCTCCGCGTACCAGGCGTTGAAGCTGCGAGTCGACACCGAGGTGCGCGATCGCACACTCACCAACCCATTCGCGTCGTTGGTCCGGGTGAGCGCCGCATGAACCTGACCCCGCTCCAGGCACGTCGGGCGCTTGAGGCGCTGCGCAGCGGTGTCCCGAGTCATGACGCAGTCGCCGCGCTCGGCTC
Source organism: Acidimicrobiales bacterium (assembly GCA_038213195.1). Lineage (GTDB taxonomy): Bacteria > Actinomycetota > Acidimicrobiia > Acidimicrobiales > Ilumatobacteraceae > JAODBQ01. The sequence continues at coordinate 4,616 of JBBQTN010000281.1, forward strand.
ACTGCAGACCGCCGTCGACGACCGATTCGTCCAGTTGCTGGACGCGGTGGTCGACCCGGACCGTACGGAGCCGGCAGGCGGGATGCTCATTGGCGGCGGTTTCGGATCCGGCAAGAGCCACGCCCTCGAGTACCTTGCGGCCCGGGCACTCCGGGCGAACTTCGTCGTCTCCAAGGTGGTCATCTCCAAGGAGACCGGCCTGCATGACCCCGCCAAGGTGCTGCGCGCCGCGGTCGACGAAGCCCGGGTTCCTGGGCGGGTGGGATCGGCGATCGACGAGATCGTCGCCGCGTTGCGCACCAACTCGGCGGAGTACGCCGAGATGTACCGCTGGGTGCACACTGACGACGCCCCCGTCAACCGGCTGTTCGCGGCGACGTTGTTCGTCCACGACTCCGCCCGCGGAGATGCTGAGTTCGCGGATCGGATCATCCGCTTCTGGGCCGGAGATCCGCTGCCGATGCCCGAGCTTCGCCGCCGGCTGCGTGAGGTCGGCGCAGCCGGCGTGTACAAGCTCACCGCCGTCAAGGAACGCGAGCTGGCGGTACAGCGGTTCCGCTTCCTGTCGCGGCTGATCCGGGCGGCGGGATTCGCCGGGTGGATCGTCCTGCTCGACGAGGTCGAGCTGATCGGGCGCTACTCGACCCTGCAACGCGCCAAATCGTACGCGGAGATCAACCGCTGGGTGCGCGGCGACCGCGACGACCCGGGTGCTCCGCTCGCCGCCGTGTTGACCACCGTCGAGGACTTCGAAGCACAGGTGCTCGTCGGCAAGAACGACGTCGAGTTGATCCCGAAGCGACTGAGACTGAAAGGCACCGCGGACAGCGAGTCGCTGGCTAGCTCCGCCGAGGCCGGGATGCGGGTGATCGAGCGCCAGCAGATCGCTCTGCAACCGCCCGATCGCGACGCCCTGGATCGCACGTATCGCGCATTGAAAGAGCTCCACGCAACCGCCCACCAGTGGCACGCCCCCGACGTCGAAGGGCTCGAGCGGCTGCCGTCGAACCGGATGCGCCAGTACGTACGGGCGTGGATCAACGAATGGGACCTCAGCCGGCTGCATCCGGACTACCGGCCCGACTCGGTGGTCACCGATGTGCGCGTCGACTACACCGAAGACGCCGACCTCGAGGGGTCGGGCGACGACGCGTCCTGATCGCTGGTCGACGACGACATGGAGGAACTGAGCCGGCTCGCGGACCTGGTCGAGCGTCAGCCCGGTGTCAGCTCGATCGAGCTTCGCGACGCCCTGCGCCGCGACGGCCGCATCTCGATCACCGTTGCCGACGTCGAGCGGACGATGTCGTCTGCCAACGGAACGTTCCGGACCGCCGGCGACGTGCCCCCACGGCGGTGGTGGCCCGTCGACGGCCTGCTGCCGGCGCTCACGACCGCGACTGGGTCAGTCACGGCGACGCACAGCGCAGTCGCCTCAGGTGCGGCACCGCCCTCCCACTACCCGTGGCAGCAGTCGGCGTTGGATGCGTGGCGCGCGGCCGGGCATCAGGGCGTCGTGGAAGCCGTCACTGGGTCGGGCAAGACGATGATCGGGCTCGTCGCCACGCTCGACGAGGTGGCCCGCCGTGGCCAGGTGGCGATCGTCGTTCCGACGCGCGAGCTGCTGAACCAATGGTCAACACTGCTCCGTCCG